>NZ_CP032096.1:613314-919972 GCF_004786015.1 Hydrogenovibrio crunogenus | reverse complement strand
GGACCAAGCAACATAACATCAACGCCTGCTGCAATAAAGCCAGCTTCTAGAGCTGATTCAAACATATAACCTGAGATGCGAGTATCTTTACCAATCATCACCACCGACTCTCCGTGGTCTTTGATAACTTTTCCTGTGGCCCAACCGAGCTTTAAAATTTTATCTGGGCAAATCAAGCCTTTACCAACTTGATCTCGAATCCCATCCGTTCCAAAATATTTTTTTTCTTTTTTCATTTTTCGACCTTTCTAAAAAAGGGTTAAAGCAAAGCCATCGCAACTTTCATTGCTTGCATTGTTTCTTTGACATCATGCACTCTTAAAACCTTAGCACCTTTCAGAGTTGCTAATACGGCGGCAGAAACGCTTCCAACGACTCGCTCTTCAACAGGCACACCACCTAAAAGTTCACCAATCATCGTTTTTCGCGACACCCCAACAAGAAGCGGGTATTGTAATTCAGAAAACCCTTCTAAATTTTCAAAAAGCTCAATATTATGGTGTAATTTTTTACCAAAACCAAAACCTGGATCAATCACAATATTTTCAGGCTGAATGCCTGCTTCTAAACAGTGCGCGCTTTGTCTAGATAAAAACTGATAAACATCTTCAAAAACACCTTCTTTATATTCAGGCGAGTGTTGCATATCTTTTGGCATCCCCTGCTTGTGCATTAAACAAGCCATAACACCGGATTCTCGCACAATTTCAATCGCACCGTCGGCCTGCAAGGCATTCACATCGTTAATCATATCGATCGTTAGTTTGGTGGATTCTTTCATCACCTCAGGTTTATAGGTATCAATGGAAATATAAGCATCCGAAACAGCTTTCACTGCTTCAATCGCAGGTAAAACGCGATCTAATTCTTCTTGCAAGCTGACTATTTTTGCACCAGGCCTGGTTGATTCTCCACCAATATCAACAATGTCTGCTCCAGCATTCGACATTTTTTCTACTTGTCGCTTTATAGCGTCCATTGAATTGAATTTCCCACCATCGGAAAAAGAATCTGGCGTGACATTCAAAATGCCCATTATTAATGGGTGATCTAATGTTGGATCATGTAATTTATCAGTTAATCTCACTTAACTTTCCCCATAAAAAAAACCCCATTCAAGGGGTTTTATATCGAATCAACCAACAGGTTAGTGTAACTTTGGCTCACCATTCTCAACCGAATCATCTGAACTCAAATCTGTTTTTGTATCGGATGCAGAAGAAGCATCAACCTCTGCACCCGTTTGAGCTGTACCATCATGATCATCAGAGCGATCTTCCCAGTCCTTAGGCTGACCAGGTTCTTCACCTGCCATCAATTTTTTAATTTGTTCAGAATCAATGGTTTCATACTGCAACAATGCTGCTGACATTGCATGCAGTATCGAAATATTATCCGTTAAGATTTTTTCTGCCCTTTTATAATTACGATCAATAAAGTGGCGCATTTCTATGTCAATTTCATTTGAAATCTCACTTGAAACATTGGCATTTCGAGACGTACCCATCAAAGAACCATTATCCTCTTCTTCATACATGAGAGGACCTAGCTTTTCGGACAAGCCCCATTTTGTCACCATATTGCGCGCAATCTGAGTGGCTCTCATAATATCGTTACTTGCACCCGTGGTTACCGCTTCCTTACCAAAGATCATCTCTTCGGCAATACGACCACCATACAAACTCGATAACTGACTTTCTAGCTTACGTTTACTGTAACTATAAGAGTCTTCTTCCGGTAAATACATCGTCACACCAAGCGCTCGGCCACGAGGCATAATACTGACTTTGTAAACTGGATCGTGCTCCGGTACTAAATACCCCACAATCGCATGTCCAGCTTCATGATAAGCAGTCAGCTTACGCTCTTCTTCACTCATGACCATACTCTTACGCTCAACACCCATCAATATCTTATCTTTAGCTTTTTCAAAGTGTTTCTGCGTAACTAAACGGTCATTATTTCTGGCGGCAAACAACGCTGCTTCATTTACCAGATTGGCCAGATCAGCCCCTGAAAAACCTGGCGTTCCTCGCGCTATCAGGGCTGGCTTCACATCATCCGCCAAAGGTACTTTACGCATATGTACTTTTAAAATTTGCTCACGACCACGAACATCCGGCAACCCAACAGTGACTTGTCGGTCAAAACGACCTGGGCGCAATAATGCCGGATCAAGTACATCTGCACGGTTTGTCGCAGCAATAACGATGACGCCTTCATTACCTTCAAACCCATCCATCTCAACCAACATCTGGTTTAATGTCTGCTCTCGTTCATCGTTACCACCGCCCATTCCGGCACCACGGCTTCGACCCACAGCATCGATCTCATCAATAAAGATAATACAAGGAGAGTGTGCTTTCGCCTGTTCAAACATATCTCTCACACGAGAAGCACCGACCCCGACGAACATTTCAACGAAATCAGACCCAGAAATACTAAAGAAAGGGACTTTCGCTTCACCAGCAATGGCTTTTGCTAATAAAGTTTTACCTGTCCCCGGAGGTCCGACCATCAAAACACCACGCGGAATATTTCCCCCTAAATTCTGGTATTTTTCAGGGTCTCTCAAGAAATCAACAATTTCACCCACTTCTTCTTTGGCTTCATCGGCACCAGCAACATCATCCAAAGTCACTTTGACCTGATCATCACTCAACATTCTGGCCTTACTTTTACCAAAGGACATAGGGCCGCCTTTGCCTCCCATTCCGCCACTCATTGAGCGCATGAAGAAAATCCAAATGGCAATCAGTAGCAACATCGGGAACCAAGAAATAAAGATTTGCATCAAAACACTTTGTTTTTCAGGTGGGCGCGCAACAACCTTGACATTATTATTCAATAAGTCACCCATCAATCCTGCATCACCCGGATTATAGGTAGTAAATGCTTTTCCATCGGTATAAACCCCATGGATAGTACCACCTTCTATAGATACTTGACTGACAGAGCCATCTCGTACACGGTCGATAAAGTCGGAATAGGCAAGTTGTGAACTTCCCCCCATTTTCTGACCACTGAAATGGTTGAAGATCGACAACATGACAGTCGCCACCACAGTCCAAATCAAAATATTTTTCAACATATCATTTTTCATAATTCACCTTCGGAATCATCTATATTCTATTTTTGTATTTATGTAGATAACTTTACCACAAAAACATATTAATATTCTTTATACATAAACACAGAAATCGTATTTTTTCTGCGTATCTAAGCGGAATTACTCAGTTCTTAAACCCTCTTAGATTAAGCTTTTTTACCTCGCGCTAGCAGATAAATCTCCTTGCTTCTAGGGCGTGATGCTTTAGGTTTTCGCGTGAATACCTTTTGATATTTTTCATGCAAGTTTTTTAATAGTTGATCATAGCCTTCGCCTTGAAAAACTTTCATTAGTAAATCGCCATTGGGCTTGAGAACCTGATCTGCCAAGTCAACGCATAACTCTACTAAATACATTGCTCTTGGAATATCGACCCCTTTATTGCCTGTCATATTCGGTGCCATATCAGACATCACCAAGTCAACTTCTCGTCCATCCAAAGCGTCTAACAAGGACTGGTAAACATCGTCTTCCTGAAAATCTCCTTGAATAAAGGTCACACCAGCAAACGGCTCAACCGGTAAAATATCCAATGCAAAGACACGCCCTTCATCACCTGTCTGGTGAGTGGTCCATTGCGACCATCCTCCTGGCGCAGCCCCTAAATCGATAACAGTCATCCCCTTGGAAAACAACCGGTCCTTTTCATCGATCTCTTGTAACTTATAAATCGCACGAGAACGCCAGCCGTCCTGTTTCGCCTTATTTACATAATAGTCGTCAAAATGCTCTTTTAGCCATCCTGCACTTGATTTACTTCTTGCCATTCGTTTTAAATCACTTTTTCTTATAGAATATATATGCTTAAATGAGCGACTTAAAAGGAAGCACTCATAAAACAGCTTCTTTTCTATCCCAGTAATGAGATGAGAATACATTTTCAAACAGACTTGTTTAAAAAACACGTCTGTTCGATACTTCATAATAATAAGTTTTGGAAAATCAATGTCACAAAGCAAAAAACTTTCTAAAAACCAGATCAAATTCTTAAAAGGAATTGCACATGGTTTAAATCCCATCATTATCATCGGCGCTAATGGCGTCACTGACAGCTTAATGGAAGAACTTGAAAAAACGTTAGAGCACCATGAGCTACTTAAGATTAAAATGGCTTCGGCTGAAAGATCTGATCGAAAAGAAATTATCGATTATATTTTGCAAAACACGGGCGCACAACTGGTTCAATCGATTGGTAAAACCGTTGTCATTTTCCGGCCAAGTGAAGAGTCTGAGCTTCAACTACCAAAGTAGTGATCAATCCCTGTCTTATTTTTCTTGAAGATAAGACAGGGGATTTCTATACAAGCTGACTTAACCCTCTCTCCAAGTCTGCTTTAATGTCTTCAACGCTTTCCAGCCCGACAGACACCCTTAATAAGTTATCGGTAATACCAGATTTGGCGCGCTCTTCCGGACTGATTCGTCCATGAGTTGTCGTGGCAGGATGAGTGATACTGGTTTTCACATCCCCTAAATTTGCCGTAATAGACACCATTTTAGTCGCATCAATCACCTTCCAAGCCTCCTGCTGACCACCTTTCACTCGGAAAGAAAGTAGTCCACCCGCGCCAGTCTGCTGGCGTTTAGCCAACGCATACTGGGGATGTGAAGATAACCCCGGATAAAAAACACCTTCTACCGCGTCATGCTGATTTAACCATTCTGCTAGCTGCTGAGCTCGCTGACAATGTGCCTCCATTCGAATAGACAAGGTTTCCAACCCTTTTAAAAACACCCAAGCATTAAACGTACTCATGGTTGGACCTGCTGTACGCAGGAACCCTCTGACCGCTTCTTCAACAATCGCTTCAGATCCGACTACGGCCCCCCCTATGACTCGCCCTTGTCCATCCAAAAACTTCGTTGCTGAATGAATGACAATATCTGCACCTAATGTCAGTGGTTTCTGTAACGCAGGTGTACAAAAGCAATTATCCACTACCAAAAGCGCGTCATTTTGATGAGCTAACGCTGCCAGTGCTGTAATATCTGCTACTTCCGTTAGGGGGTTTGATGGACTTTCCAAAAACAAGGCTTTGGTATTCGGTTGAATCGCCTGTTGCCAGTCTGTTAAATCCGTTTGAGAAACAAAGGTAATTTCGACACCGAATTTTTTTAAATACTTATTAAACAGGACTTGCGTGGTGCCGAAAACGCTTTGCGAAGAAACGATATGATCTCCCGATTCCAACAATCCCATAAAGGTCGATAAAATCGCTGACATGCCTGAAGCGGTTGCAACACAAGCCTCTCCTTGCTCAAGAGCTGCTAAGCGTTTTTCAAATGTTCTGACCGTCGGGTTCGTAAAACGAGAGTAAACATTTCCTTGCTCAACCCCACCAAAACGGTCAGCAGCTTGCTGGGCCGATTGATAACGGAAGCTTGACGTTGGAAAGATCGCTTCTGAATTTTCTTGCTCATGGGTTTGCTCGTAACCTGCACGAATCGCTAGGGTCTCGAGCTCATACAACTCAATTTCATTATCCGCCATTATAAATTCCTACTGGCTCCTGCCCTACTTTTTTCTGTTTTGATTGAGCATCATCATTTCGTGTTTTATCCAGTGAATCCAAATATTCTTGCGTAATGTCGCCTGTCACATAACACCCACTGAAACAGGATGTATCAAATTCTTTAATCGATTTATTTCCTTGCCATACTGCTTCAATCAAATCATCTAAATCTTGATAGAACAGTTTGTCGGCACCAATATAGTCGGCAATCTCGTCAATTTCACGACCATTAGCGACCAATTCAGAAGCACTAGGCATATCAATTCCGTACACATATGGGTAACGAACCGCTGGTGCAGCTGAAGCAAAATACACTTTTTTAGCGCCTGCATCTCGCGCCATTTGTACAATCTCACCCGATGTTGTGCCTCGAACAATCGAATCATCGACCAATAGAATATTTTTTCCTTCAAACTCTAAGGTCACTGGGTTTAATTTCTGGCGCACAGATTTCTTGCGCTGTTTTTGCCCAGGCATAATAAAAGTACGGCCGATATATCGATTCTTTATAAATCCTTCACGGTAAGGCTTACCGAGTTTATCAGCTAATTGTAACGCCGATGTACGACTGGTATCAGGAATTGGCATAACCACATCAATATCATTATCAGGCCAATCGCGCATAATCTGTTCAGCCAGTTTTTCTCCCATTCGTAACCGTGATTTATAAACGGAAATATCATCAATCATCGAATCAGGGCGAGCAAAATACACAAATTCAAAAATACATGGACTGTATTGCGGATTGTCGGCACACTGCTTAAACTGGACGGTTCCCTGCTCGGTCAAAACAACCGCTTCACCTGGTTCCAAATCTTTCAGTAATTCAAAACCGGCCGCATCCAGTGCCACACTTTCGGAGGCCACCATGTAGTCGATACCGGCCGGTGTTTCTCTTTTCCCAACAACAATTGGTCTGAGCGCAAACGGATCACGAAATGCAAACAGTCCCGTACTTGGAATGATACCCACTGCGGCATATCCGCCTCTTGCGCGCTTGTGAACACGATGAATTGCATTAAAGATATCTTCTGGCTCGATAAATAATTTCTTTTGCTGCATCAACTCGTGAGCAAAAATATTAAGCAACACCTCAGAATCGGAATTAGTGTTCAGATGGCGTAAATCCTGCTCATAAATTTCTTTACTAAGCTGCTCGGCATTGGTGATATTACCATTGTGCCCCATGGCAATCCCATAAGGAGAGTTCACATAGAACGGCTGAGCTTCTGCACTTGAAGCCGATCCTGCGGTTGGGTAACGTACATGACCAATCCCCATGTTGCCACGTAAATCTCTCATATGACGTGTACGAAAGACGTCTTTCACCATCCCATTATCTTTGCGTTGGTATAAACGGCCGTTATCACAAGTTACGATACCCGCCGCATCTTGTCCGCGATGCTGCAAAACAGTCAAGGCATCATAAATTTCTTGATTAACAGGTGAATTTGATACGATTCCAACGATCCCACACATGGTGATACTTCTCCGATTTCTTTACCCAGCTTTAACGGTTAAGCGATTTGGGTGATAGCTTAAACTTAACCAGTTCAGATTGAATTCGTAAAACTCGATCCAAACGTTGTTGATCTTTTACGGCTTCCTCCTTGGAAGCATAAGGCCCGACTCGTACAGAGTAATAATCATTTTCAGGAAAATGCTTAATAAAGGCTTCATAATCATATTTCAAGCGTTGCTGCAACGCTTCGGCCAATTCTTTTTTTCGATAAGCCACTAAACGAATAATCCATTCATACTGTTCAGCGCTTGCAGCTTGATGACCTGCAACACGACTTTGTTCAACAGGTGCATCAACTTTTTGTTGCACACCTGCATCCGTTTTTTGAGAAGTTGACGTAGCTTGCTCGTCAATTGAGTTGTTCAATTCTTTTTTGGCGGCTGTGTCATTTGTTTGATGCTCAGGCAAAACAAAAGGCTTTTCAATCAGCACCGACTTTTTAACAGCTGCTTCCTCTTGCTTGACCGGATCAAAATTCACTGGATTGCTGTACCAAATCGGCACAATAATCACCAACAACCCCAACCAAAAAATGGCGCCTGTTAAACGGTACTTCAGTGCCGTTTGATTTGATAATTCTTGATCGGATTCTAAATCAATCATTCTGAAAACAAGCCAATGTTTGTGAAACTGTAAAAAATGACCCCCAGACTAAAACATCTTTTTTCGATGTTTGACGATTATGCGCAACGGCCTCTGAAATATTAGAACATTTTACAATATTCTCAGGCAACACGCCCGATTGAAGTAGTACTCTTTCAAGCTTATCAATCGACAAGGCCCGAGGAACCCCCAAATCGGCAATAGACCATTTTTTAACATAAGGTTTAATGGCTTCAATCATAGGGGTTACATCTTTATCCTGCAACACAGAAAAGATGGCATCTGCCTGTATGGAGGCTTGTTTTAGATAATGTGCAAGAACCTCCGCTGCCTGCGGGTTATGCGCCACATCAATCAACCAGTTTTGATGATCTAATTGCATCTTTTGCAGGCGCCCCGGGTGCTTTACTTCGTTTAATCCCTGAGATAATTGATCAAAGGATACCGGAAGTTCAGCCTGCAGTGTCTCAATCAAAGCAACCACGCCTGACGCATTTTGAATTTGAAAGTCTCCTGAAAGTGCGGGTAATGCCAGAGTTTGATATACCAGTTGATTTTCAGAGTCTAAGAATGACCAGGCCTGGTTGTTTTTATGATAAAAGAAGTCTGTATCGAGTCTTTTTAAAGGCACATTATGCTGGCTTGCATACTTAACTAAGGTTTCCGGGATGTCATTATCGGAACAAACAGAGGGTTTTCCCGACCGCATAATGCCAGCTTTTTCCACTGCAATCTGGTTCCGATCACTGCCTAACCAATCTTCATGATCGATGCCAATCGCTGTAATCAAACTGGCATCGGCATCCACTAAATTAACCGCATCCAAACGTCCGCCCAACCCAACTTCCAACAGGATGACATCCAATGAATATTGAGCAAACACCCACAACGCTGCCAGCGTAGAAAATTCAAAATAGGTTAATTTGGTTTGCCCTCGCGCCGCTTCGATCTCGGCAAACGCTTGCACAATTTGCTGATCATCCGCTAAATGACCTTGAATCCGAATACGCTCATTGAAATGTAATAAATGCGGTGACGTATAAACCCCCACCTGATACCCAGCGGCTTCATAAATAGAGGCCAGCATTGCAATGCTCGACCCTTTTCCATTCGTTCCCGCGACAGAAATAACAACAGGGCTTGGAGAAGCCAGATTCATGGCCTCTGCAACCGATTTCACTCGATCGATTCCAAGGTCAATTTCATCTGCATGCAATGAAACTAACCAATCAATCCATTCGGTTAAAGACGTCGTCTCAGTGGGTTTCACTTAATTGAACTCACCCAGCGGTTTTCATGCTGTTTTTTGTAGCAACATACGGCAAATAGAAGCCAATTCATCACTGAGGTTATGACGATGTATAATGCGATCAATAGCACCATGTTCTAGCAAAAATTCACTGCGCTGAAAGCCTTCTGGAAGCTTTTCACGAACCGTTTGCTCAATAACACGCGGCCCAGCAAACCCAATCAACGCCTTCGGTTCAGCAATATTCAAATCCCCTAACATGGCAAAACTGGCTGAGACCCCACCCATTGTTGGGTCGGTTAAGACGGAAATAAACGGCAATTTATGTGCTCTCAAGCGGCCCAGCGCAGCACTCGTCTTGGCCATCTGCATCAAAGAAAACAACGCTTCTTGCATTCGAGCGCCACCACTGGCCGAAAAAACAATTAAAGGACAACGTTTTTCAATCGCTTCATTCACTGCTCGAACAAATTTTTCTCCCATTACCGACCCCATTGAGCCGCCCATGAATTTAAATTCAAATGCGCCTGCCACGACTTCTAGCCCTTGGATCTTTCCTGTCATCGTAACAAAAGAATCTTTTTCACCCGTGGCTTTTTGCGCTTGTGCAATGCGAGTTTTATAAGGTTTTATATCTTTAAACTTTAACGCATCTACAGGTGTAACTTCTGCTGAAATTTCAACCCCGGTTCCTTCATCGAAAAACGCTTCAAGACGATCACGTCCACCCAAACGCATATGATGATCACATTTTGGACAAACTTCCAAATTGCGTCTGACTTCTGCACGATATAAAGTGCTTTCGCATTTAGGGCATTTTGTCCACAAGCCTTCTGGAACATTTTTCTTACGTTCCGTTACCTGTTTAATACTGGGTAAAATCTTTTCAAACCAACTCATTTTTTTCTCCAAAGAGTTTTGTTTTTACTGTGTGCCAACGGTATGCACCGACACCATTCAATTTTATTCGTTATCTGCTTTATCAATTGCTTGTCTGAATTCGCGCATTTTATCACTTAATACCTGTTGAATCACTTCAGAGTCTTCTGAAGCATTCTGTTCAATCAAACTAACCAACGCTGAACCAACAATAATAGCATCACCAAGCTTGGCCATTTCGTAGGCTGTATTGCCATCACGAATACCAAACCCAATGGCTACAGGCATCGACATCCTTTCTCTCAAATGCCCAACATGATGAGCTACATCCTTAGCATCCAAGGCTTTTGAGCCGGTGACACCTTTTAAAGAAACGTAGTAAACAAATCCACTGCCTTTTTCACTGACGGCGTTGAGTCGTCCATCAGGTGTCGTCGGCGAGACGAGGAAGATTCGATCGAGTTGTGCTTGTGACAAGTTTTCAAAATACCCTTCACTTTCTTCCGGTGGCATATCGACTGTCAAAACTGCATCTACGCCAGCTTCAGCTGCCGCTTTCGCAAACACATCGCTCCCCATAGCTTCAATCGGGTTTAAATACCCCATTAAAATCACCGGCGTTTGCGCATCTTTCTTACGAAATTCAGTCACATACGCTAAAACATTTTTTAAACTAACATTATGTTCTAAAGCTCGTTCTACCGCTTTTTGAATGACGGGGCCATCCGCCATCGGGTCTGAAAAAGGCACACCGAGCTCAATCATATCTGCGCCCTGCTCAACCAAGCTGTGCATCAACGTTACTGTCATCTCAGGGTGGGGATCACCTGCTGTAATGTAAGGAATCAAAGCTGTCTTTTTTTCTGACTTCAAGGCCTTCAGCGTTGCATCAATTCTACTCATTTTAAATCTCAAACCCCTCAATTTTCGCTATGGTTCCCATATCTTTATCACCACGACCCGATAAATTGACAATGATAGTCTGATCTTTTGACATGGTTGGCGCCAGCTTGGTGGCATAGGCCAATGCATGACTCGATTCCAATGCTGGGATAATTCCTTCAAATTTTGTTAAATCACGAAAGCCTTGCATGGCTTCATCATCATTAATCGCAACATACTTGGCGCGACCAATGTCTTTTAACCAAGCATGCTCAGGACCAACACCTGGGTAATCTAATCCCGCAGAAATAGAATGTGTTCCTAAGATTTGTCCATTCTCATCTTCCATTAGATAGGTTCGGTTACCATGCAGTACGCCAGGCTTTCCTTCACACAAAGGCGCAGCGTGTTGCCCGGTTTCCAACCCTAGCCCACCGGCTTCCACTCCATAAATTTCGACCGATTCATCTGGTAAAAAATCGTAAAACAGACCGATTGCATTTGAACCTCCGCCCACACAAGCAATCAATGCATCAGGTAATTTACCTTCTTTTTCCATGTGTTGTTGCTTGGCTTCACGGCCAATAATCGCTTGAAAATCACGTACCATAGCCGGATAAGGGTGGGGCCCTGCTACGGTACCGATAATATAGAAGGTATCATCCACATTCGTTACCCAGTCACGCATGGCTTCATTCAGTGCATCCTTCAAGGTACGCGTCCCTGATTCAACACCGATGACTTCTGCTCCTAACATTTTCATCCGTGCCACATTCGGTGCTTGACGAACAATATCATCCGCCCCCATATAAACCACACACTCAAGTCCCAGTCTGGCCGCAACGGTTGCACTGGCAACCCCGTGTTGCCCCGCACCGGTTTCTGCGATAATACGTTTTTTACCAAGGCGTTTTGCCAGCAAGGCTTGACCAATAGTGTTATTGATTTTATGAGCACCGGTGTGATTCAAATCTTCTCGCTTCAGATAAATCTTGGCACCACCTAATGAGTCTGACCATCGCTCCGCATAATACAAAGGAGAAGGACGACCAACATAATCTTGAAAGTCCTTAGTCAATTCAGCGATAAATGCTGGATCGTTTTTGACACTTTCATACTGTTGGCTCAATTCTTCTAATGCAGCCATTAGAGTTTCGGGCGCAAAAATACCCCCATAAACTCCAAAATGTCCTTTTTTATCAGGATATTGCGAATAATCAATACTCATTCTATTAAATCCACTTTCGTTTTATCAAAACGGTAATCAAGCATTACCGAACATTATTTACAGCTTGAATAAAAGCTTGTATCTTTTCTGATGATTTTTGTCCTGGCACCGATTCCACGCCGCCACTGACATCAACTGCCCACGGATGAACAGAGCGGATGGCCTGCTCGACATTATCTTCATTTAACCCACCCGCCAAAATAACAGGCAGCGTCACATTCAGCCGTCTTTCAGGTGCCACCCAGTTCCAATTGAAGGCCGCTCCTGTTCCGCCAGGAACACCTTTAACATAAGTATCAAGTAGCAACCCTTGGCTCGAAGCATATTGAACAGCCAATTGTTCCAAATCCGTTTCCGCCTGCATCCGAACCGCTTTTATATAAGGTCTCGAAAATTGATCGCAAAATGCAGGGGACTCATCTCCATGAAACTGCAACAAGTCTATCTTCAAATCTTTGATAACTTTTTCAACCAAAGAGACATCCGGATTCACAAACAGCGCAGTCGTAGTAACAAAAGCCGGCAGTTTTTCAAAAACCGCCCAGGCCTGGTCAATTGTCACGACTCTAGGACTTTTGTCATAAAAGACGAACCCCAGTGCGTCAGCCCCTGCCTGAACGGCAGTTGTCGCATCCGTTATGTTCGTAATGCCGCAAATTTTAACACGCGTTCTATTTTGCATCATCTAACTCTTTTTAGGCTTGCCAAAGCAGCTCATCCAAAACAACCTGAGGGAGCTGGAACGATTCCGGATACAAAGCATTCACAAAATACAAACCCTCCGCTGGCGCTGTCATACCGGCCTGAGTTCGATCTTGTTTTTTTAACAATTCCAACACCCACTCGACCGGTTTCTCCAACCGCCCTACTTCCATCAAGGTACCGACAATGTTTCGAACCATATGATGTAAAAAAGCATTGGCTTGAATATCAACAAAGACAAAATTGCCTTGACGTGAAACCTGCAAAGACTGCACATTACGATTGGCGTGAGAGGCTTGGCAACCTGAGGCACGGAAAGATGAAAAATCATTTTCACCTAATAACCCCTGAGCGGCAATGTGCATTTTTTCCACATCTAAGGGACGATTCTCCCAGGTCACACGATTGGCTAAAATGGCAGAATGAACAGGACGGTTAAAGATGACATACCGGTATTGTCGAGCAATAGCAGAAAAACGTGCATGAAAGTCTTCAGGCATCATTTTCACCCAGGTTACCCGAATATCACTGGGTAACCGGGTATTAACGCCTTGAATCCAAGCTTTATCCGGCCGATTAACAGCCGTTTCAAAATGCGCAACCTGACCGATTGCATGCACCCCCGTATCTGTTCGACCTGCACAATTCAAACCAATCGGTTCATCGGCGATATAAGATAATGCCTTTTCAAGTTGCTGCTGAACAGAATCACAATGTTTCTGATGCTGCCAACCACAATAGGCGGTGCCTTGGTATTCAATACCAATCGCCAATAAAGCCATGTCTATTAGATATGATCTTTGATCAACAGCTCAGCAATTTGAACTGTATTTGTAGCGGCACCCTTACGGACATTATCCGCCACAACCCATAGATTCAAACCTTTCTCAAAAGAAATGTCTTCACGCACACGTCCAACATAAACTGGGTTCGTATCCGCAGCATCAGTAACAGCTGTCGGGTATCCGCCATCAACATGCTCATCAATAAGAACGATTCCGTCAGATTTTTTGAACAGCTCTTTCGCTTGCTCTGCTGTGATTTTTTCTTTTGTTTCTAAATGGATGGCTTCGCTGTGACCGAAAAATACCGGGACACGCACAGCCGTTGGGTTAACAAGAATCGATTCATCTTCCATGATCTTTTTCGTTTCCCAAACCATTTTCATTTCTTCTTTTGTGTAACCATTATCTTGGAACACATCGATTTGAGGAATACAGTTAAAGGCAATCTGCTTAGGATAAACTTTTGCCTCAACCGGCTTCATATTCAACAAATTAGCTGTTTGTGTTGCCAATTCATCAATCGCTTCTTTACCGGAGCCAGAAACTGCTTGATACGTTGATACATTGATACGCTCAATCCCGACAGCATCATAAATAGGTTTTAACGCAACCATCATCTGAATGGTTGAACAGTTAGGGTTGGCAATAATGCCTCGATTTTTATACCCAGCAACCGCATCAGGGTTGACTTCTGGGACCACTAAGGGAATGTCTTCGTCGTAACGAAATTCCGAGGTATTATCGACAACAATACATCCTGCCGCCGCAGCTTTTGGCGCATATTCTCTAGAAACACTGGCACCTGGTGAGAACAATCCGATTTGGGCTTTTGAAAAATCAAACGTTGCCAAGTCCTGAATCTCAACCCAACCGCCATTAAATTCCAGCTTTTTACCTGCAGAACGACTACTGGCCAGCGGATATAAATTACGAACTGGGAAATTACGCTCTTCAAGTACTTTTAAAATTGTTTCACCTACGGCACCCGTTGCACCTACAACGGCAATATCATACTGCTTTGTCATATTTTTCCCTTTACTTGCTTTTTACTGCTTCGGCTTCAGAGGGTTGTAGATCATCCATTATGGAAGCTTGATTTTTAATCATTTCAACAACCGATCTTGCCTGATTCTCTAATTTTTGTTTTTCATTTTCCGGAAAGCTGACAATCAACCCGCCTTCTGTCAGCTCACGGCTTTCACCAATGAACTTACCACCGGACTCAATCATCATCTCTCCACAAACCACTTCGCCCAAGAGCTTGCCTGTGGCAAGGATATCAATACTTTCACACGCCACCTTGCCTTCCAAAGTACCGCTGACAACAATGGTCTTTGCTTTAATCAGTCCAGTAACGATTCCTTCATCACCGATAGAAACATCGTAGTCCGTTTCAACGACACCATCAATATGGCCATCGATATGCAGAGCACCATCTAGGTCTTTAATTTCACCATTTATTTTACATCCCGCAGCAATAATTGTTTTTCCACCTGCTGGACGCGATTTTGAACCACCTGACTTAAAGATCCCCATGGCACACCTTTTACCTTTTTAAATATTTCATCATAATGTTTTAAATCCCAGTTAATAAATGGCACTGGATTCAGTTTACGCTGCACAAAACTCACCTCATAATGCAAGTGAGGTCCTGAAGACAATCCGGAAGAACCAATTTCACCAATAAGCTCTCCTTTTTTAACCACCTGACCGGTTTTCACATGCAATTTACTCATGTGTCCGTATAGTGTCTTAAACCCATTATCGTGGGAAATGATAATCAAACGCCCATAACCACTTCTTTTATGGTAGCCTGCGTATTCAATCGTGCCGCTAGCCGTGGCAATAACACCATCACCACGCTTACCACGATAATCAATTCCCCGATGAAATTCCTTCGTCCCCTTAACTGGGTGAATCCGCCAGCCAAAACTACTGCTCACACCTTGATATTTTTTAACAGGTCGTCCACTGGGTATGTCTTCCAACATGATTTGTTTTTCAAGCGTTGTCAGCTGAACAATCTTTACACGATCTGTTAACAGTTCGTCTTCATCCGGTTTGACCCCAATCAAATCTTCCAACCCCTGCAAGGTTTGATCTAAAAACTGGATTTGTTTCGATTTATTATCCAACTGACTTTGAAGCTTGCGCTTTTCCGCTTCCAAAGTCATGTACGAGTGTTTACTTTTCTCTAATACAGCCTGGTAACTGGCTTCAGCAACCTGTCGTTTATCTTGAATATCGATAATTTCCTGATTCAACCACCAGATGACGCCGGCAGCGCCAGCTAACATCAAAAAGATAAACATCACCACAAACAGCGCGAATTTTCGCATGAACTGTTTGAAAGAGAAGTGACGTGACCCATGCACATCACTTATGGTTATCGTAAAATGATTTTTCATCTTAAAAAGGCATTCCTAATCATCGTCTCGCAATGCAGTTTACACAATTATAGGAAAATTGCACTTTCTATCCGTAAAAATCTTTACAGAGCTGCGACCACTGCATCACCCATTTCTGATGTCGACACCTTCGTTAAGCCTTCTGACCAAATATCTCCTGTTCTTAAGCCTTGATCCAACACATGACTGACGGCCGCTTCAATTTTTAAAGCCAAATCTTCACGATTCAAACTGTAACGCAGCATCATGGCTGCAGACAAAATTGTCGCCAGCGGATTGGCAATATTTTTCCCTGCAATATCCGGTGCCGACCCATGACTTGGTTCATACATCCCTTTATTATTTGCATCCAAAGACGCTGAAGCCAACATGCCAATCGACCCAGTCAACATAGATGCTTCATCAGAAAGAATGTCACCAAACATATTCCCTGTCACCATCACGTCAAATTGTTTTGGGTTCAACACCAACTGCATCGCCGCGTTATCCACATACATGTGTTGAACCTCAACTTCTGGATATTCTTTTGCGACCTCATCCACAATTTCACGCCACATTTCCGTGACTTCCAATACATTCGCTTTATCGACTGAACACAGCTTTTTGTTACGCTTCATCGCCGCATCAAAAGCCACATGTGCAATGCGCTTAATTTCTGATTCTGAATAAACATAAGTGTTATAACCTTGGCGTTCCCCATTATCCAATGTACGAATACCACGAGGCTGACCAAAATAGATCCCACCAGTCAACTCACGAACAATCAGAATATCCAGTCCGGCAACCACTTCAGGCTTTAAAGTCGAGGCATCTGCCAACTGAGGGAACAAGTACGCCGGTCTCAAGTTAGCAAACAACTCTAAATTTGAACGTAATGCCAGCAACCCTTTTTCAGGACGCACAGAAATATCTAATGATTCCCACTGATAACCGCCAACCGCGCCTAACAAAATAGCATCAGACTGCTTTGCTTTCTCTAACGTCTCTTCCGCTAAAGGCACACCATGAGCATCATAAGCCGCACCGCCCACCAAGTCATGCGTCATAGTGATGTCTAAATTTTCTTTCTGTTGCAAGGCTTCCAAAACCTTAACGGCTTCGGCTGTAATTTCCGGTCCAATCCCGTCTCCGGGTAAAATCAATACTTCTTGTGTCATTACATTTCCACTCTAAATTTAATAATTCTTATCGGTACAACCAAGGAGAAGCGGCTTTGTGCTTCGCTTCAAAGGATTTGATTTCGTCTTCATGTTGCAGCGTCAACCCAATATCATCCAGACCATTCAGTAAACAATGACGACGGAAAGGGTCCACCTCAAACGGAATCGTTTCGCCATTTGGCTTTTTAATCTGTTGGTTTTCTAAATCAATTGTGAGCTGATACCCTTCTTCCGCAAAGACTTCTTTAAACAATCCATCCACAACAGCTTCATCCAACACAATTGGCAAAATACCGTTTTTAAAACTGTTGTTAAAAAAGATATCGGCAAAGCTGGGCGCAATAATGACATCAAAACCATAATCTTTTAATGCCCAAGGCGCATGCTCACGACTTGAACCACAGCCAAAATTCTCACGCGCCAACAAAATACGCGACCCCTGATAACGTGGCTGATTCAAGACAAAGTCTTTACGCAGAGGGCGATTCGAGTTATCCATCCCAGGCTCACCAACATCCTCATAGCGCCATTCATCAAACAAGTTAGGACCAAACCCCGTACGTTTAATCGACTTCAAAAACTGCTTAGGGATAATCGCATCGGTATCCACATTGGAACGATCCATCGGCGCCACAATTGCCGTTAAGGTTGTAAACTTATCCATACTCATTTTTAGCTTGCCTCTTTCATCATGTCGCGCACATCAACAAAGTGCCCTGCAACCGCTGCTGCGGCCGCCATTTGCGGGCTGACCAAATGTGTACGCCCCCCCGCGCCTTGACGCCCTTCAAAATTTCGGTTCGAAGTCGATGCGCAATGCTTTCCGCTTGGAAGTCGATCGGCATTCATTGCAAGACACATGGAGCACCCCGGATTACGCCATTCAAAACCGGCTTCAATGAAGATTTTATCCAACCCTTCTTCTTCCGCTTGTCTTTTGACCAAGCCTGATCCCGGCACAACCAACGCTTGTTCTACCGAACTGGCTACTTTCTGCCCTTTCAATACCGCAGCTGCTTCTCTAAAATCTTCAATTCGTGAATTGGTACAAGATCCAATAAAGACGTAATCAACCGGAATATCAGTAATAGCCATATCCGCTTCAAGCCCCATATACTCAAGTGCTCGACGGATACCACCCGCTTTCACTTCATCCGACTCATGTGCCGGGTTTGGCACCTTGCCATTCACATCCGACACCATTTCTGGAGAGGTTCCCCAAGACACTTGCGGCTCGATGGCTGAACCATCTATCTCAACCACTTTATCGAATTGAGCGTTGTCATCAGACTTCAAGTCCTGCCATGCCGCAACCGCGGCATCCCAATCTTCCGCTTTAGGCGCAAAAGGGCGATCCTTGACATACTCTACCGTTTTCTCGTCAACGGCCACCAAACCGACGCGCGCACCCGCTTCAATCGCCATATTACACACAGTCATACGCCCTTCGATTGACATATCACGAAAAACCTGCCCGCCAAATTCAATCGCATGGCCGTTTCCACCTGCGGTTCCGATCTGCCCGATAATCGCCAACACAACATCTTTCGGACTCACCCCAGGTTGAAGCTTGCCATCCACTTTGACCAACATGTTTTTCATTTTCTTTTGAATCAGACATTGTGTTGCTAAAACGTGTTCGACTTCAGAAGTTCCGACACCATGAGCCAACGCGCCTAACGCACCATGCGTGGCGGTATGAGAATCTCCACACACCAATGTCATCCCAGGCAAAGTCACCCCTTCTTCCGGGCCAACAACATGCACGATTCCTTGACGAACATCTCCAATACCAAACTCGGTAATACCGAATTGTTTGGTGTTTGCATCCAATGTCTGCACCTGAATACGTGAAATCGGATCAACAATGTCTTCAACCGAATTAAAGGCGGTTGTTGGCACGTTATGATCCGGCGTGGCCAGGTTTGCATCAATGCGCCAAGGCTTACGATTTGCAAGACGCAGCCCTTCAAATGCTTGAGGTGACGTCACTTCGTGCAACAACTGTCGATCAATATAAATCAAAGCCGTTCCGTCTTCTTCTTCACGGACGACATGACTATCCCACAATTTATCGTATAAGGTCTTAGCAGACATTGGTATAATTCCACTCCTAACATTGTTACTTGAACAGCTTGAATCTCATCTAAGCACTCAAAAGGCGGAAACCGCCGCTTTGATGCATTCAATCTTTCAAGCATCGAACAGTATTCGCTCTAGAATTCAATGAATTCACAGGAACACAAGGTCTAAAAAATAGCTAAACATTATAGCATTTCAAAACCGTTTCATTGGAAAAATTAGCGCGTTCCACTAACCAAAAAACCACACTAAGGAACAGCATGGGTTATCGCATTAAAGAAGCATTTTATTCTTTACAAGGGGAAGGATTTCATTCAGGACGTCCCGCTATTTTCTGCCGGTTTACAAATTGCAATCTGTGGACAGGGCGCGAAGCCGACCGAAGCGATGCCGTGTGTCAGTTCTGTGATACCGATTTTTTGGGCACGGATGGTCAAAATGGTGGCAGTTTTAAAGATGCTGACAGTTTAGCCAAGCATTTATTAGCACTCTGGCCAACCGATAAAAATGACCAGGCCTGCCCGCATCCATTTGCGGTCCTGACAGGAGGGGAACCTTTATTACAGGTCGACCAGACGTTAGTGGATGTTTTTCACCAGTATGGATTTGAAATTGCGATTGAAACCAATGGCACCCAAAAAGCGCCTGATAACATCGATTGGATTTGCGTCAGCCCGAAAGCGAACGCCCCCTTGATTCTAGACTCGGGAGATGAACTAAAACTGGTTTATCCACAAGCAGCACTTCCTCCTGAGCAGGTCGAAAACTTGGATTTCAAACATTTTTATTTACAAGCAATGGATGACGCCGACCCCGACACTCAAGCCAAGAATCTAAAAGCAACTTTAGCGTATTGCCTGAAACATCCACAATGGAAACTCAGTCTGCAAACACACAAAATATTAGGCGTCGACTAAACTTTTTTGCCAGATCAATCTTCCAACTGCTGTTTGAGCTTTATCGCCAACTGGTTTTTGTAGTGAAACGGCACAGACTGGTTAATCATCAGTGCAAACGGAAGCCAATGTTGCTCCTGATAAATATACCCTGCCAAAGTACTGACACCAATCAACGTACCGGATTTGGCAAAAATGCGATCTTCGATTTCCGGTAACAACGACTTCCATGGCCGGAATGCCTCCAATAAAATCACCAATTGTTGCGGACTGAGACGATTCTGATGAGATAATCCTGCCCCGTCTTCCAGATAGAAATCCTGCCACCCCAAATAATTGGTTAAATCCGATTTCATCATCTGTTTGACTTTTTCCGCTGAAGCAGGCGCGCCCAACTTCTCTGCACTCAATTTCAATGCCAATTGATTGGCAATAAAATTGGTCGAATAACGCATCATCGGCTGAATGATTTCAGCCAACGTCAAGCTGTTCAAATGCCGATAAAATGGCTGAGATTGCTTCAAAGCCAGCAACTCTTTTAAGTTGCGCCATTGAACCTCATTTTTCACTTGTATCCCTGACTGCTGCAAGAAAGCGCTTAATAGTTCAGCAAAATACCGCTCTCCGGTTTTGACACTCCCACCTAAATTGAAGCGACCATGTCGTAAGTTAGCGTGCTGTCCAAGCTTAATTGCCAACGGTGTCAGTGGCGTTTGGGATTCGGCAGACACGATTGCTCCATGCGCTTTTTTTAAATAAAGCGTATTAAAATTGGCAGCCAAAGCGCCGGGGATCGCATCATAAGGATTGTCTGTATCCGATCGACCAGGAAGCACCACATTGGTTTCAAAATACCCCGTATCCAAAATAACTTCATCAATTGTATTGATGCCAGAGGCTTTCAATCGATGCGCTAAAGCTTCAGCGAGCTTTTGAATTTCTTCAGACACCAGAAAAGGATCGCCATACCCTTTTATCCAAAGTGAGGCGGTGTTTTGAGCTGTTCGGGTGATATAAAAGTCCGTTTTAAACCGATAATCCGTTCCCCAATGTTTCAACGCTAAATAAGCGGTCACCAATTTCGTGGTGGAAGCGGGAACCCTGAGCTTGGAAGATTCTTTTTCAATAGCAGCTTCCTGCCGAGCATTCAGCACCAACACCCCGGTTTCATGGAGTTGACTCAAGGCTTCTTTTAAAGAAACGGAAGCCGGAGCAGCGTGCAGAAGCAAACTTCCCAGCAAAAGCACCGTGCCAACACTCCCTTGATACAGCAATCTTCTCAGCAACACATCAAACCTTTAACTAAATACTTTGTCTTTCATTTTAACGCCTTTTGCAGGTGTTTGATATACGCTTTTCTTCGACGAACTTTGAGCCCCCTATTTTAATCAGGCCTGGTCAAATTTCAGATGAATTTTCCCGATGAATTGCAATCACAGATACGGTTCAAAAATGATAAGATATCGAAATAACAATACAATTCATTTTACTTAATTTATCGGCAATGACTTAAGCCGCGCGCTTTGCTCAACAACGTCATTAATGGGACACGCTATGCAAGTTCAAGACATGGAAAAGTTCTCGCAAATCCTCAGCTGGGTATTTGCGTATTATGAAAAGGACTTAACGGACCTTACATTTGAAATGTACTGGAATGGTCTAAAAGATTATTCCATTGATGAGGTGCAAGCGGCATTTAATGCGCACATGCAACACCCAGAAGACGGAAAGTGGTGGCCAAAAGTTTCCGATATCATCAAAAACTGCAAAGGGGGCACACAGGACAATGCCCTTCGAGCCTGGAATGAAGTTGAAACCGCCATTCGAAAAGTCGGGGCTTATCAGGATGTGGTGTTTCATGACCCATTGATCCACCAAATCATTCATAAAATGGGTGGATGGATGGCCTTATGCGACATTCCGGATGAAAAATCTTTGGTGTTCAAAGCAAACGAATTTAAAAATGCTTACCGAGCTTTGTATGGTACGCCTGCTCAACAACAACCACCGATAGAGTTGACGGGCATTATTAATGCACAAAATGCCAAAATCAAAGGCGCTAAAAAAGCCCCACCCGTATTGATTGGAAACCCGGAGCAAGCCAAAGAAGTCATGAAACGCCTGCAAAGTCCAGACAATCTGATTACCATCAGTCAAGCGACTGAAAAGCTGGTCAAAAACTTACAAAACTCCACCAACGCTGCAAAATAATTTTAAGGCGCTCTATGAATATCCGTTTTGAAACGCAAGTTGCTGAAAAACTATCGATACATGAAGCGATTTTTTTGGGGTGGCTGCAATTTAACTATGCCCGAACGCCCATTAAAACCGATGAGTTGGAACAGATTTTTTCTTTCTGGAAAGACGAATTGCTCTATAAGGTATTGCTTCGTTTGGAAGAACGTAAAATCATTGAAGTCAGGCGCAACCTGGAAGACTTTTGTATTTTCACCATCAACCCAACCGCTTACCAAGCGCAAACAGGGCTGACACTGGAGGCGGACAGTAATTTACGTGGCAGCGAGCCATTATTGGATGACAACCTCAAAAAACATTTGAAACGATTCCAAGGCACCGATTCCATTCTCAATAAAAAACTGTCTCAATTGATTAAAGAAGACACCGAAGCGTTGCTTTTATACGCACAGGAAGAAGGCTTAACGGCCGAAGTAGCGAACGTCAGCTTTGATAAGTTTCTGCATTATGTGGCCTCCAACCCGGATCGTTTCTGGAACAGTGATCTCGTGGCTTATTGGCGTTTTTGGGTCAGCAATAACAAAGAAAAGGTGCAGACAGAGGCGAAAAACAACGGGACTGGCAAGCGTGCGGCCATAGAACGCTCAGTGCAAAGCGCCGCCAACAGCTGGTTAAAAAAGAAGGCCCAAGACCCGCAACTCTACAAGTCGGTTAAAATCACTCACGAATAATCTTTTCAGCATGTTTATTGGAACAACAGTGATCGTCATTCTGAATAGGCGGACAAGAAACGGTTCCATACGAACAGAACACACAACAATCGCCCTTCTCAGGCGTTAATATCGCATGACAGTGGCGACACTCGTAATACCATTGACAAGCATTGGTCGGCATCACCTCTTCGGATAGCTCGCCACACGCCGGACACGTGATGGTTGATTTAAGCTGAACCTCTTTCATACCCTTCTCCTTCTCTTTTTAAGATCACTCACGCACGCACGCACGCGACATGAACTTACCGGTTTCAGAGTTAACCTTAACCACTTCGCCTTGTTCGATATACTCCGGCACCTGAATTTCCAAGCCGGTGCTTAAAATCGCTGGCTTGGTTCGACTGGTTGCCGAGGCACTCTTCATGCCTGGCGCCGTTTCGGTAATTTCCAACGCTATCGCAATCGGCAATTCAATCGAAATCACCTGTTCATCTAAAACAATGGCGTCCATGCCTTCCAAAGATTCAGAAATATAGCCTATCTGACCTTCCAAATCCTCTGGAGACAACGTGTATTGTGAATAATCGGTTAGATTCATAAACACATAATTGTCACCATCCATGTAACTGAACTGAACCGGCATTCTCTGGCAATCCAACTCTTTTAGAAAGTCATCCCCTTTTAAAGATTCATCCAATTTTTGACCGGTTTTGACATTATTAAAACGCACCTTATATAAAGTCGCCGCTCCGCGAGAGGAAGGACTTTTACAATCGACTGTTTTCACTACATAAGGTGCATCGTTAATCTCAACCACCATCCCTTTTTTCAACTCATTCGCTTTTGGCATATTACAACTCTCAAATCTTTTGGTTAAAACACATCGTTCATATCAACCAGCTCGCCCACCGTGGCCACGTCACACTGAGATTGTTTCTTTAACCAGGCTTCCACCGTTTTGCGATCTTCTTCCGTGGCGGAGGCGTAACGTTTTTCAGAAGCGACTATGCCACGGAACTGACGTGTGCCATCTCCGCTTCCACCAAGAATCAATTGATTGTCTTCAATCACATCTATGAACTCATCCACAAACTGTTCAAACGACTCCAACGACATTTCTTTAAGCTCAAGCGTGACTTCGAACACGTAAACGGTGAACTCACCCACAAATAATTTTTTACGCAATCGTCTATTGCGTTGTGTCGTTTGCTCAATACTCATCAGGCAACTTCCTTAATTTGAAAAAATAAAAAGCAATATAACAGACTTACCCGGCAAAGAATGGCTTTAAACTCAAAAATGACCAGGCCTGGCTATTTTTCGAAATGCGAAATTCAGTTAAGGCGAATCATATCGGGAAAGATTTCCTGACGAATTGTATCATTGACAATATCGGCCAGCGTGAACTGCTCCAGATAAGTGAGATATTGATTTTGGGCTTGGATTAGATAGGTCTTTAACCGGCAAACCTCTTTAAGTTTACATACGGGTTCATCGCAGTTCACCGGGGTTAACGTCGCTTCCATCAACTCAATTACCTGTCGTAAGGTAATCTCATCCAGTTCTTTTTCCAACAAAATACCGCCATACTGCCCTCTGATAGAGGTCACCAAGCCGTGGCTGACCAGTTTTTGAACCACTTTCATCAAATGGCTTTTAGAAATCTCATATCGCTCAGAAATCATCTGAATATTCGACAACTCGCCTGTTTTTTTTGAAGCCAAATAGATCAGCACTCGAAAAGCAAAATCGGTTTGTTTGGTTAACTGCATTGCCACCTACTCCTAAATTAGACTTCATTATATTTGACATTCACTAAAACATTCAAATATCATGCATCTTTAAAGATGCATTTAATATGAATCTTTAAGAACAATCTCTTCAGTCAAAAAGGAATTTAATACAAATGTTATCAAACAGTGTGATACAAACGATCAAAGAAACCGCTCCAGTTTTAGCTGAACAAGGTCTTAAAATTACCGATCTTTTCTATCAAAAACTTTTTCTCAATCACCCGGAATTACAAAATATTTTTAATATGGCGAACCAAGCACAAGGCGAACAATCTCGCGCGTTAGCAGAATCGGTTTTCATGTATGCCAGTAAAATTGATGAATTACAGGAACTCACCCCCATGGTAAAACGCATTGCCAACAAGCATGCCAGTTTATCGATTCAACCTGAACATTACCCTATTGTTGGAAAATATCTTCTTGAAGCAATAGAAGAACACCTTGAACTCCCGAAATCGCACCCCATCCTTGATGCCTGGCGCATCGCTTACAATGCACTGGCAGATATTTTCATTGCGACAGAAGAAGATATCTACCTTGAAAATGAACAAAAAATACAAGGGTGGAGAGGATTCAAACCATTTAAGATTGATCAAATCACGACAGAATCAAAAGGCATTAAATCCTTCTACTTAAAGGCAGAAGACGGACGACATGCCAGCTTTGAAGCGGGTCAGTATGTTGGGGTTCGGGTTAAGCCAGAAAAAAGCGACTATGAAGAAATTCGACAATATTCCTTGTCTAATGCGCCAGGAGAAGATTTTTATAGAATCACGGTTAAACAAGAAGGTCATGGTTCCGAGTTTCCTGGCACTGTCTCAAACCATCTCCACAAAGCAAAAGTAAGCGATACAGTTTGGTTACAACCACCAACAGGAGACTTTACCATTCAATCTCCTGATTCCTCTCATATCACCTTTATTGCCGGTGGCGTTGGATTAACGCCATTATTAAGTATGCTTTTACAGCAGTTAAAAACCATGGACGCGAACAAAATCACCTTTATTCAATGCTGTCGTGACAGTGAACATCACCTTATGAAAAAGGCAATAACAAACTTACAGCAACGATATGGATTTCATTATTATGTTGCCTATGAAGTTGAATCTGGTGCGGATCATCAAGGTTATTTAACGAAAGAGGTTTTACAAAAGTGGCTACCGGATAATACTCAACCGGATGTATATTTTTGCGGCTCGAAACCTTTTATGAGTGCAGTAAACAAGATGTGCTCAGAAATTGGAATAAGCGAACAACAAAGACATTACGAAATATTTGGTCCGACAACCACATTAAGTTAACCTTTATTGCCCTCTTTCTCTTTGTTAAAAGACAGGGGGCAAGTTCTTATTTAGACAAACGACCATTTCCAGCTGGAAGAAGTTGTATCTGTTTCTCAAGTGCTCGTGTCATCTCACCTTTACTCGCATGCCAAACAGCACCACTACTCAACACAAAGGTCACCAGTAAAATCAACAGCATTAAATTACCGGATAAATACAAAAAAATGGTCATAACAATTTGCCCCATATTGGGATCAGGTGTCATATTATTTGACAAAAAATACCCGATTGATAACAAACTTCCGCCAATGGCATACCCCATTAAAATAATGCGATTATGACGGTTAACAAGTCTCCAGTTTGCTAGCACATACTGGTTAGTCGCTTTATGTTCGATTTCCTCTCTTGAAAGCAACGATCTGAAAAAAGCATATTGTGATAGCATAATCATGATTGAAACGATGGGAATAATCCAAAACCAATAATAAAGATGAAATTCAAATAAAAACACTACGGCAAATAAATGCACAAGAATCATGTTTAAATTAAAAATATGATGCGGGGTTTTCGACAGTTTCTTTTGACTATAATTTAAATGGGTAACGGACATGCTCCTACTCCTTTAAGATGCAATCAAAATACATCTTAAAGATTTTTCACCTCAATGTCCATAAAGATATATACAAGATACACCTTTATGCAATTAACCAAATATACCGACTACGCACTACGAGTACTTATGTACTTGGCAATGCAAGATGAGCCCGATACTAAAATACAAATCAAAACGATTTCAGAAAAATTTGATATCCCTAAAAATCATTTAATCAAAGTGGTCCACCAGTTAGGGAAAGAAGGCATGATCCGGACAATTCGAGGCAAAAACGGTGGCATCATTTTATGTAAAGCGCCGTCAGAAATACTTGTCGGTCAAGTTGTTAGAAAATTTGAAATGACATTAAATCCTGTCAACTGCGAAAAACCGTTATGTCAAATTCAAGAAATCTGTTTACTCAAGCCTGCTTTATTCAAGGCGATGGAAGCTTTTTTAGCAACTTTAGATCAATACACACTGGCTGACATCACTAAGAATCAGCAATGCTTAAAAAATTGTTTACTTTCACAAAGCAGCTGACAGGACTTTATTTATTCAAATTCGACACGATTACGGCCCGACTCTTTGGCCTGGTAAAGCAAGTCATCCAACCGCGCTTGTAACGACTTGAGATTGTCATTTTCATGTAATTCCGTCACACTGATACTGATGGTCATCTTGACGTCATTCGGCCAGGTTTTTTCTGCTACCGCTTGACGAAGCTCTTCTGCTTTTTCAACGGCTTCTTTTAAATGCGCTTCTTTTAAAACGATCGCAAACTCCTCCCCTCCCCATCGCACCAGAATATCTTCAGAGCGCAGATGGCTTCGCATAAATTGACTCAATGATTTTAAAATATCATCGCCGACTAAATGTCCATGGGTATCATTAATCTGCTTAAAAAAGTCAATATCATAAAACAATATTGAAACCGGATGACGTTTATCCTGATAGTGCAAAAGCTGACGTAACTTTTGATTAAAGAAACGTCGGTTGTAAGCTTGCGTCAACTCGTCAATTTCACTGCTGTATTTCATCGCCTCATTTTTTTGTTGCAAGACACTGATTGTATTCATGGATCTCATCAGGCGATCACTGTAACGCTTCAAAATAAAGTACACGAGAATTAAAAAGACCAACAAACCGGCAACATTCAATACCCAGTGCAACCAAAAACTTCGCATGTGTTTTTGATAAAAATGCGTGATATCCTCAAGCACTTGAAATTCAGCTAAAGTGTGACCATCATAAGAGTCCAGGTGTAATCCTGAAACGACTAAATACGTTTTATTATCTTTATGAATTAATTGAGACTTTTCAGATTTGTGGATTTCAACTTCATTAAAGATAGGATCGGAATAAAGGATTGAATAGTGACCAACAACCGGATAGTTTTCTTCGTATTTAAAATGCTTAAAAGCACGTTTTTTAACCAGTAAACGAGCTTGGACATCAAACCGGTTTTTAAGTCGTTTAATGAAATATTCCGGTTTCACACCGAATTCCAGCACACCTAAGTATTGTCCATTCTCGCTAAAAAAGGGCGTGTTGATTCGATACGAAAGCCCTGTTCTTCCAGCTTCAAATGCACTGATCTGATGACGGTTATTATTGACATAAACCACCATGGGGCGAGTATTTGTCACATCATCTCCATACACTTTGGGATTGTGTACCCGTAAAATCGTAATGTTATTTGGGTCATGAAAATGCATGACGAATAAGCTAGGGTCTTTCTGCTGCATGGCGTCAAAATCCACTTTAACTTTCTGGTACAGTGCCTCTCTGTCAGCATGATTGACTAACCGCGTAATCCCTTCCAAATGACTGTAATGTAATAACAAAAAGTTATACTTATCTTTAAGATTGGTCGCCGAATCATAAAACGCGCCCTGAACATTTTCTGTTAAATACTTTACCTGCGTATCAAATAAGGCCTGGTTTTGTTTCAAGCTGTAAACCAACTGAAACAACAACGCAACTGCGCCCACGACAGCGATAGCAATAAAATATCCCCACCTGGGCGGGAACGATTGAACAAGCGGCTTTTTATCTGACACAAATCATTCCTTTGACGGTTTCAGCAAGAATCATCCATTAAATCGTAAACTACAACCCAAAAAATTAAGTTAGAATAAAAACCATACGCATAACTCAGGTATAAAAAAAGTATAACTTAAATGACTTTTTGTCATTCAAATTATTTTCAACTGCGTGCAGAAAGGAGATTGACACCATGCTTCGAACACTCGGGTTATTTGCCTTAACACTCGTTACACTTTCTGCCCAAGCGGCTCCGTTAAGTATCGGAGCACCAGCCCCCGATTTTGCGTTATACAACCAACACCATGAGCGTATCAAACTCTCTGATGAACAAGGAAAATGGGTGGTGTTATACTTTTATCCCAAAAATGACACTCCCGGTTGTACTACTGAAGCTTGTAGCTTTCGGGACAATGTCAACAAGTTGATTCAGAAAAAAGCGGTTATCCTGGGGGTTAGTGTAGACAGTCTGGACAGCCACCAAGCATTTTCTCAAAAATATAAATTACCCTTTAGTCTACTGTCTGACACCGACGGGAAAGTGGCCAAAAAGTACGATGCCTTAAATGATTTTATCGTTTTTAAATTTGCCAAACGCCATAGTTTTATTATTGACCCGACCGGCCGCATTGCCAAAATTTATCGTGATGTCGACCCTCAAAAGCACGTCGGTATTGTTTTAAAAGATTTAACTATGTTACAAAAAACAGCCAATTAGTTTGTCAGTTAAGGACTCACAACTCCAAGCGTTTCGACCTCTATTAGAAAGATTCCGCTGTTTAACCGGTCTATTATAATAAGACGCCTAAAAAGGAAACGACCATGTTGAGCAAATTACTGACGATTTTTATTCTTTCAACCAGCTTAATACTCACTGCATGTGCAAAGGAGCCTGCTATGAATTCTTCGCCTACATCCTCTGACAAAACCGATTACATCGTACTGGGCATGGGATGCTTTTGGGGCGCTGAAAAACGCATGGGAGAAGTCCCAGGCGTTATCACGGTTGAAAGTGGTTACGCTGGTGGTGACCAAAAAAATGCTGGGTATTACGATGTTCTAGGTCTGGAAAAAGAAATTCGTTATGGTAAAAGCGACTTACGCAATCATGCAGAAGTGGTTAAAGTGACCTTTGACCCTCAAAAAACAGACCTGGAAACGGTTTTAATTAAATTTTGGGAAAGTCACGACCCCACGCAAGGAGACCGACAAGGCAATGATATCGGCACCAATTACCGAAGTGCCATTTACACCCACTCTGACGCGCAAACCGCTTTAGCCAAAAAAACCGAAGCGATTTACCAAAAGGCCTTGAACAAAGCAGGCTTTGGCAAAATTACCACAGAAATCGCGCCATTACGCAACTATATAACGGCAGAAGAATATCATCAGGATTATCTAAAAAAGAATCCGAATGGCTATTGTGGTCTTGGAGGAACAGGCGTTAAGTACCCAGTATCAACCCCTGATAGTGCCAATGCCATGCCTGAAAAATCTCCAGTTACAAAGCGACTGGAAGGCACCGACCTCAATAATGAAAGACAGCTGGTGGTCTTTGAAGCTGAAGACTGTGCTTTCTGTAAAAAATTCAAAGCAGAAATACTCTCAACCTGGCAGTCTGAAGTGCCGATTGTCACAACTCTAAATCCGAATGCACCGGAAGGCTGGAGCTTGGAAAAAGCACTCTTTGCAACCCCGACTATCGTTCTTTTTGAACAAGGTAAAGAGGTTTCCCGTTACACCGGTTATAACGGTGATAAAGAGCGCTTCTGGAAATGGTTAGGGTTTAGATTACTGACACCCGATCAACGCCGAATCGCATTTGAACAAGGAACGGAATATGCCTTTACAGGGTCGCATCTTGATGAAAAACGCCCAGGGACGTTTGTCGATCCAATTACAGGTGCCGCGCTGTTCCGTAGTGATACCAAATTTGAAAGCGGTTCCGGTTGGCCCAGTTTTTTCAACCCGGTTGAAGGAGCGATTACCGAACATAAAGACACCAGTCACGGCATGACACGCATTGAAGTTCGCAGTGCCAGTTCAGGCATTCACCTCGGGCATGTGTTTAATGATGGACCGCCTCCGACACACAAACGGTATTGCATTAACGGTAATGTCCTCAAGTTTGTACCGGATGAGCAAACTGAACAATAAACACCGTACAACACCTTATAAGGAGCGCGTATGAAAATAGTGATTCTAGGTGGTACAGGGTTAATCGGATCCTACCTAAAACCCTACTTTGAACAACAAGACCACACCGTGACCTGTTTGGGCAGAGAGGCTTTTGATGCCGATTTTGACCTGGCTGGCGTACTTAACGGAATTGACCTGTTAATCAATCTAGCCGGTGCGAATATCGGACAACGTTGGTCAAAACACTACCAAGAAGTTCTTTGGAACAGTCGAGTCCAAACCACTCATCAAGTAGCAAACCTCATCAAGACCCTTTCAGAGCCGCCGAAAAAAGTCATTGCCGCTTCGGCCATCGGTTTTTACCCTGAAACCGATTGTGCACAACCAGTCGATGAATTCACCACACAGCCAGGCAACCATTTTCTTGCAGAATTAAGTGTCGCTTGGGAAGCCGCATCCCAAAGATTGAGTGATGAAGTGCTAATCTTCCGCTTTGGCGTGGTTTTATCAACTCAAGGCGGCGCGTTATCGAAAATGCTTCCTGCTTTCAAATTTGGGATTGGCGGCCCGGTTGCAGGGGGTGAACAATGTTTTTCTTGGATTCATATTGAAGATCTAGCGCAAGGTTTCTTATTTGCACTGACACACCCAGATATGCAGGGGGTCTATAATCTGACCGCTCCGCAACCGCTCACACAAAAAGCGTTTGGAAAGACACTTGCCAAAACCTTACACCGCCCTTTTTTTCTTCCCTTACCGCTCTGGCAGCTCAAGCTTTTGTTCGGAAAAGGAGCACAAGTATTGACTCTCAGCAGCGCGGTTTTGCCTAGTAAGTTGATAATGAAAGGATTTCAATTCCGCTATCCAACCGCTGACAAAGCGTTACACAACTTATTGAAAGCTTCAGACTAATCATACGAACCGTTTTATAAGACATTAGAAATGGCCAGGCCTGGTGTCTTTTCTTCGCTCATTAACACCAATCAAAAACAATTGTTCTTTAAAAACGAACAGTCTTTTCATTTTTAAATGATTTTCAATCACTTAAGAAATCGGTACGCTATTCATAAACCTCAAGCGCAGGATGATAACAAAACATGAAACTTTCCAACACCCACACACATTATGGCTGGATCAGCATCGGATTCCATTGGTTTCTTGCCGTGGGATTGATTGGGCTTTTTGCGTTGGGACTTTGGATGGTCGATTTAAGTTTTTACAGCCCTTGGTATCACGATGCACCTGCCATTCACAAAAGCGTAGGGGTTTTATTGGTTGGAATCATGATACTACGCTTTATTTGGCGAGAGGTGACGCCTGTGCCCAAAGCCGTATCGAATCAAACCCCAGTTTTAAACAAGATTGCGCATATCGTACATCTTTTGTTTTATATCTTGGTGCTCGTACTGGGATTGAGTGGATACCTTATTTCCACCGCTGAAGGACATGGCATTGAGGTCTTTGACTGGTTTACGTTGCCGGCACTTGGGCCTCAAATAGAAAATCAGGCCGACCTAGCGGGTGACATTCATTTTTGGCTGGCCTGGACCTTGATTGGATTTGCAACACTGCATGCGCTGGCAGCTTTACAGCACCACTTTATTCATAAAGACGCTACGCTGAAACGCATGTTAACACCCAATGATTAATTTTTAACACTGAAACACGGACTTTTAATCTTTACAGGAGAACAAACATGACAATACTCAACCGATTTACCCCTTTCTTTTTAGCCACTGGTTTGATGGTCTTTTCAAGCTTCGCCTTATCGGCTCCAGTCAAATATGAAATTGACACCAAGGGAATGCATGCGTCCATCAACTTTAAAATTCAGCATTTAGGCTATAGTTGGTTAACGGGTCGATTTGACCAGTTTGGCGGAGACTTCACTTATGACAAAGAAAACGTCTCCAACAGTGAAGTGAATGTAACCATTGATACCAACAGCATCAACACCAACCATGCTGAAAGAGATAAACACTTAAGAAGCAATGATTTTCTGGATGTGAAAAAATTTCCAAAAGCGACGTTTGTCAGTAGCAGCATTGAAAAAACAGGTGACAAAACCTTAGCGGTCAAAGGAAAACTGACCTTACATGGCGTCACAAAAACGATTGAAATCGATGCACAAAAAGTTGGGGAAGGAAAAGATCCATGGGGTGGTTACCGTGCTGGCTTCAGCGGAACGACTCTAATCAAACTGGCGGATTATGGTATTACTTACAACCTTGGACCGGCTTCTGCCAATGTCTACTTTCAGCTAAACCTTGAAGGGGTTCGCCAATAACATTGAACAGCATCACTTGACTCCATAAGTGAGTTAACCACTAAAGTGTGAGGTGCACTTTAGTGGTTTTTTTTATCCTCCCTGCCTCGTTCTGCCTCATTACCGAAACTATCGCTTTCAATAGCAATATACAGCAATATGCTGTAAGCTACACGACCAATCGTTGTGTGTTGAAAATACAGCGATTTTATCGCTTTTATTTTACGAGACCTATCTATGACTTTTGCTTCCTTGGGTTTATCCAAACCCATACTTGATGCTGTAACCCAACAAGGTTACGAAACCCCTTCTCCAATTCAGGCACAAGCCATTCCGGCTGTTCTTGAGGGAAAAGATGTAATGGCTGCAGCACAAACCGGGACCGGAAAAACCGCTGGCTTTACCTTACCCATTTTAGAACGCCTCTCCCAAGGCAAACCGGCCGGCCCTAACCAAGCAAGAGCATTGATTCTAACCCCAACTCGTGAGCTGGCTGCTCAGGTCAGTGACAGTGTTGAAATCTATGGTAAACAACTCTCTTTGAAATCCACTGTTGTATTCGGCGGTGTCAAAATCAACCCTCAGATGATGCGCCTACGAAAAGGGGTGGATATTTTAGTCGCCACACCTGGACGTTTATTAGATTTATTTAATCAAAATGCGGTTAAATTTGATCAACTTGAAATTCTGGTACTGGATGAAGCGGATCGAATGCTCGACATGGGATTCATCCATGACATCAAACGGATTTTGAAAGTCCTACCGAAAAACCGTCAAAACTTATTGTTTTCTGCCACCTTTTCAAATGAAATCCGCCAACTGGCCAAAGGGTTGGTTAATAATCCCGTGGAAATTTCGGTTACGCCGAGAAATACCACCGCTGCCACCGTCACCCAATGGATTTATCCTGTAGACAAAGGACGCAAAGCCGCCTTACTGACTAAGCTTATTAAAGAGAATAATTGGTCACAAGTTTTGGTTTTTTCACGAACCAAACATGGTGCAAACCGTTTGACCAAACAGCTTGAAGGTAAAGGAATTAAAGCCGCAGCCATCCACGGAAACAAAAGCCAAGGCGCACGAACCAAAGCGCTTGCCAGCTTTAAAGACGGAACAGTACAAGCATTAGTGGCAACCGATATCGCAGCGCGAGGCATTGATATTGATCAACTACCGCACGTGGTGAACTTTGATTTACCGAATGTCGCAGAGGATTATGTGCACCGTATCGGGCGAACAGGTCGTGCCGGTGCGGTTGGTGAAGCGGTTTCACTGGTCAGTGCCGATGAGGTGAAGGAATTGTCGGGGATTGAAAACCTGATTCAGAAATTGTTGCCGCGAAAAATCATCGAGGGGTTTGAACCAACAAATGAAGTGCCTGAAACGCGCTTGAATCATCGCCCTAAAAAGCCGAAGAAACCAAAAGCACCACGTATTTCAGGCAGAGACACGTCTGAAAACAAACCGGGAACAACCGCCCCTAAAAAGAGACCGGCAAATCGAAACCGCCGCCCTAACAAACCTAAAAGCAGCCCACATTCCGGGTCCCCTAAAACGAGCCATTAAAGTAAATAGATATTCCTTCCAGCTAATAATAACCAGGCCTGGTTATTTTAGCTGGGCGGCATGATCATCAATAAGGCTAAATAAGGCACCAAATTAAACATCACGATCATAAGCTTATAAAAAGCCATGCCACTGTAGTGAACCTGATCAAAGCGCTCAACAGACAACTCAAACCAAAGTGCATGCAATCGATACATCCAGCGATGCGCAAAAGTGAAAAACACAAACCAGACAAGCAACAGGGAGATATTAAATACCACGCTCCAACCTAAGAAAGCCTGCAGTTGTTCTACTGTCATCCTGTTTCCCCTCTTTTTTCATTTTAAATCTTTATCTAAGAGTTAACCGTTTCCCACATTTAAACAAACCTATTCAAAAAAAGATAGATAAAACAATTGGTTATAATTATATACTTATATAAACAGCCATTATATAAGTAAATAATATTTGAATCCTCTATAGGAAGATTATTTGCTATTTTATGTTTGAGTAAACAATAAACACGATATTACAAAAGACTCACATAATTTATTAAGTTGCACCTAGGCCAAGCACGCCTACCTGCCCTTTCGCTGGAAATCTGCATGAAATTTTTTCTCAATCTTGGCATTAAAATCAAACTCATCTTATTAGTGACTGTCAGCATTTTAGGTATGTCCTTTATTACCATTAATGACAGTTTAAAAGAACGCAACATTATGCTGGACGCCAAAAAAGAACGCATTGAATCCATAATCAATGGTGTTTTCATGCAAATAGATCACTTACAGCAGGCCGTAAAGGCTGGCAACTTAACGAAAGATGAGGCGCAATCACAAGCAAAACAACTGGTGGCCACCTTTCGATATGACAACGGAAATTACCTCTGGATTAATGACTTTAAACCCAAGATGGTGATGCATCCATTGAATCCAAAACTGGATGGCAAAGATCTCAGTGACTATCAAGACAAAAAAGGCAACCTACTTTTTGTTGATATGGCTCAAACAGCTCAAAAATCAGGACAAGGCTACGTCGAATACTTTTGGATGAAACCAGACAACCCAAATCCAGTCCCGAAAATGTCGTTTGTCAAAGCCATTCCTCAGTGGCAGTGGGTAATTGGAACTGGGATTTACATTGATGATGTGAATGCCGAATTCATCAGCAGCCTAATCGAAAATTTAGTGATTTTGTTGCTGATCGTCTTGATCAGTATCGCCTTTGCCTATTTAGTATTTGTTTCCATTAATCGCCCGTTACAAAAAATGACCGAAATAATGAACAAGGTCAGTAATGAAGGCGATTTATCGGAAAAAATAGAAATCGATCAAACCGATGAATTGGGCAAAATCGCCCATGACTTCAATCATCATATTACATTTCTTGCCAATACAATTTCTGAAATACAACGCGTGATGAGTCAGGTCGAACAAGGCAAAACCGAAGTCAAAATCGAAACCGAGATGCAAGGCATCTTCAACCTTCTAAAACAGAGTATCAACCAATCCATCGGTAACATTAATCAAACCATTGTCATTCTAGGTAATTCGATTGAAGCCCTTTCGAAAGGACAGTTCAATAAACAAACCAACAGTAACTTACAAGGTCACTTCGGAGAAGTGATTCATCACACTGAAACCGTTATTCATACTCTCAAGGTGTCATTTGATGAAATTAATAAAATCATGGCAGAAATGAGTGTCGGAAAATTTGATCGCCGAATCAATATCGATGTCAGCGGTGAATTCAAAAAACTCGAAGACAATATCAACAAATCATTAGACTCTGTTGAGCATGCCATTCTACATATCGCTGATGCTTTAAACCGTCAGGCATCAGGCGACTATCACACTAAAACGCAAGCGAACTTAACCGGTGACTTGGAAATTCTTGAAAACAACCTGAATGCAACCTGCGACCAGATTGGGTCAACGATTTTACAAGTCAATGACAGTGCCACCAATGTCTTTAACATGTCGCAGCAATTATCTGAAGATGCTCAGCATTTCTCTGAGAAAACGCAAAGCCAAGCAGCCACCTTGGAAGAAACGTCTGCATCAACAGAAGAAATCACCTCGACCGTTAAGCAAAACACCGACTATGCCAGAGATGCCAACAACCTGGCGACGGCCGCACAAGAAAAAGCGGAAAAAGGTTCAGAAATCACCCAAAATGCGGTTGTCGCCATGGAACATATCACTAACGCCAGCCATCAGATTTCCGAGATTACCAGCCTGATTGACAGCATTGCTTTTCAAACCAATTTACTGGCTTTGAATGCGGCGGTTGAAGCGGCGCGCGCAGGTGAGCATGGTCGCGGGTTTGCCGTTGTGGCTGGAGAAGTCAGAAACTTGGCACAAAAATCTTCTGATGCGGCAAGAGACATTCGCAATCTGATCAACGACAGTGTTGAAAAAATAGAAGAAGGTGCGGCTTATGTCAATCAGTCCAAGTCATCTTTGAGCGAAATCAATGAAGGGATACAGGAAGTATCCAAAATCATTTATGAAATACTCAGCTCATCCGAAGAGCAGGCAAAATCGATTGAGCATATCAATCAAGCCATTATGAGCTTAGACAAAGACACACAGCAAAATGCGCATTTAATTGAACAAACCGCCCACAACGCTCAAAACATGCAGCAGGCCGCGCAACACATGCTACAACAGATGGATTTCTTTAAATCAAGCAAAGGAAAAGTCGGCAATATGTTGTTAAACAAACCGAAATAATCTGCTTTTTTATACTTAAACGTTATCGTTCCTTTTCTCTAATATCTCTTTAAAAACAGCCAGGCCTGGCTGTTTTTTTAATAAAGACGCTCTAGCTAAGTTTGACTGCTTAATCTTGAATCACAGACACTAACTCAGCATTCAATTCATTTAAGAACTCTGGTTGAGGCGTTGCCAATAAAAATCCTTGTGCATAATCAATGCCAAGCTGTTTAACCAACAATAAGGTCTCTTCATTCTCAATAAACTCCGCAATGGTTTTAATGCCCAAAGACTTCGCCATTGACACAGCACTTTCCACAAATGCCAAATCGATTTTATTTTTAGACATATTATTGATGAACTCCCCCTCAATTTTAATGAAGTCCACCGGAAACCGTTTCAAATATTGAAAGGATGAAAAACCGGAACCAAAATCATCAATCGCAAAACGGAACCCTTCGGAACGTAGTTCCCGAACAAATTTTTCAAGCAGCGCCATGTTATGCACCGTTTCACGCTCAGTTATTTCAAAAACAATGCGCTCATGATGAATTTCATATTTTTCCGTTAAACTTTTTATCTTGGCAATAAACTCACTGGCGACAATGGCTTTAGGCGACAAGTTTATAAACAGCAATCCGCGATACCTCAACGCTTGAACTTGTGCCAGCGCCTTATCAATCAAAACCAAGTCCATTTGATTGACCAATCCCATATGTTCGGCTGTTTCAATAAATCGACTCGCGCTGATCAGCTCACCATTTTGCCTTAACCGCATCAGCAACTCATGCACAATGATTTCGCCGGTTTCCATACAGACAATCGGTTGATAATGCGGTTCAATAGGCTCCCCCGTTTCCAATGAATGCATAATGAATAAGCTCTGGTCGTTAGATTCCTTATAAACTTCAACCAGATCTTCTTCCTCGGGATACGATAACGAATTCTTGCCGTTATCTTTCACGCGATATAGCATATTATCCGCCACCATAAAGAGGTCTTCTTTATCCTTCGCATGGTCTGGATAAACGCTCACCCCCACTGAACAAGTCATAGTGACCACACTTCCTTTTGGCTCAACCATTCTAAGGTCGGACGTCGCATCCAGAATTTTATAAGAGATGGATTTCACATCTTCCAGATCACTTTCCGGCAAAATGACACAGAACTCATCGCCACCGTAACGGGCAAAGATATCCCCTTCTCTTAAAACCTGCTGTATCGCATTGGCAAACGCCTGTAAAACTTCATCCCCGAAAGCATGCCCATATTGATCGTTAATCAGTTTGAAGTTATCAAAATCCAGCATCAATAACCCGAAAGAATAATGATGTGCATGCGCACGAGTCACTTCATAGGCTAATAATTCATGAAATACACGCTGGTTGAACAGATGCGTTAAAGGGTCCCGAGTGGCGTAATACTCCAATTCCTTGGTAAATTTATTAATCGCCTTAATCGACCCAATCACATTCACCAAAGTGGTTAGAATACTTTCCACCACCACCGAGCGGGAAGATTCTTTGGGTGGAAAGGTTTCCACACCCAACCCGACTACACCACCGATTTTCGGCGTATCAAGAATAAGGCTTTTACTTTGTGTCTGAATAGTATTTTTAATATCCAATGGCTCATGAGAGGCATAAGTATGATGAACATTGAAAATAGACCCCTTTTCAAAGATTGAGACCTTATCTAATAATTCTTTTGCATGCAGTTCCAATTCATCTTGCGCTTCCTGTGAAGGATGACCAAGCCAGAACACTTCAATCACATATTGCTCAGCATCATCCGTTCTAAACACCACAAACATGGTATACAGCGGTAAGATATGATTGATTTCATTCATCAGTAAGCAAATATGCTGCTTCCAATCCTTAATGAGCTCAGAAGACAGCACCAACTTATCCAGCAACTGAATTTCAAAATCAAGAATATCCCGGTCAATGGCGATATGTTTTATTTTGTCACCAAGTTGATTCAAACTGCGGTTTAAGTGATCAAATTCTTCATAATCAAACACTGAGTGGCCATGGGCGAATTTTTTTAAATCGTCTATCTGTTGAATCGATACAACTTGGTTGTCCAACTCTTCTACGCTCTTCACCAAACTTCTGGAAAAGCGTTTTCCTACCCACAAAGCCAACACAATCGGAATCGGGGTCAATATCAACATCAGTAATAAAAATTCATCTCGCGCAGAACGCATCACATCGCCGACATTTTGTTCAATCCCCATAATCCCCAAAACATCACCCTTTTGAGCAAGCGTATGACATTTAAGACAGGTTTCACGTGCTTGAAGGGGTTTTAGAATACGAATATGGTTACTTTCTTCAGTCACTTTTTTCTGTTTTGATAACAGAACTTCTTTAAAGAGAGGGCGCATGTCATCATTAACATCAGAGGCTAAAAAACCAAACTGCTGGTTAACAATATCCGCTCGATACATTGAAAACTCTAAATTCTGTTCTTTATAGGTACGCTTAAGATCTTGACGGAAATTCAATAATTGTTCTCGGCTCCACCCCTTACTCATAATTTGGTACATATTATCGAAAGATAATTGGCTAAGCGTTGTCGCATTTTTTTCGCTTTGCTTGGATAGGCTTTCAATAAAAATTTGCGATGCGGCAAACATCGTAATAGAAAAAATCGCTAATGCCGTAATCAACGCACCGGTAAGCATGGTTTGATTCAGATTTTTTTTGCGTTTTGAAAACAAATTAAAAGCCACGGGAATAAGATACCTTCGTCAAAAGAAATGAGTCATTTTCTAAAAAAATATTGTGCAATAGCTTAACGAAAGTTTGCAAAAATAAAATTGAGACAGGTCAATTCTAGCTAAAATAGGTAGGTAAAGATAATCAAATAAAATGATAGCAATCAGTGTTTTAACACGATAGCTGAACGTCTGGCCATCAAGCGGATAACCAGGAGGTCAGATAGCGATTAAAAGTTTTTTCCAGATTTTGATCCGTTTGTGCCAGTAATACATCTAACGATGTCGTCTCGGCTAGATCTTCATGAATAGAGCGTAAATCTTTAAAGGCCGCCAACTCTGCGGCGCTGGCTTCCAACTTTCCACACACGCCAACAGCAGGCACTTGATAACGGTTGGCTAACTCTGCAATTCGATTAGGCAGTTTTCCAAACTGGGTTTGTAAATCCATTTTCCCTTCTCCGGTAATCACCAAATCAATCGCGTGCGTCTGAAACAGTTTTTCAAGTTGTAATAGTTCAGATAATAAATCAAACCCGGAAACCAATTGCGCATTCAGCAAGCCCACAAAAGAACCCGCCATCCCGCCTGCCGCGCCGGCACCAGGTAAATCTCTGATATCTTGATGCCAATCCTTTTTTAAAATATCAGCCAGCCTAGCCAACCCATTTTCCAGTGTTGTGAAAGACTGCTCATCAACGCCTTTTTGCGGCCCGAACACAGCTGTCGCGCCTTGTTCACCCAATAAAGGATTAGAAACGTCGCAAGCAATTACCCACTCTATTTCATCTAAAGATTTCCGTTTATTTTCAGCCATGCCTGGCGATTTTTTCACAATTTTAGACAAAGACGTTAACGCTTCTCCTCCCAATTCAATAGGATCACCTTGATCATCCAGAAAAGCAAACCCCAATGATTGTAACGCGCCCACTCCACCGTCATTGGTGGCGCTGCCGCCCAGTCCCAGAATAATTTTTTCCGCACCAAGATCAATCGCGGCATTAAGCAGTTGCCCCGTGCCATAAGTGGAAGCTTTGAGCGGATTGCGTTCATAGGGTGCAAGCAACGGAAGTCCAGAGGCTTGCGCCATTTCGACAATGGCGGTTTTTGTTTCCGGTTGCCAGGCAAATTTTGCGGTGGTCGCTCGCCCTAAAGGATCTTGCACCACCACTTTTTTGACTTCCGCTAGGCCAGCATAAATCAAGGCTTCGACAAACCCTTCGCCCCCATCGGACATCGGGCGAGAAAGAACATGAATTTCGTTGGCATGCGCCTGCCCTACCTTTTCGGCAATACGACAAAAATTAACCGCCGATAACGACCCTTTAAAAGAATCAGGCGCCACTAAAATGGTTTTGGGCACACTCATGAATGACTTCCTTGGTAAGTTCTCGCCCAAAAAGTTAGCATTATTTTTTTTATAACAAATCTCATCATCACTGTCATCAGTCTGTAAACGGTGCCCAAAGAGCTGACACGTCATCTACGGTTTCCGGCATCAGCCAAACCGATTGATACGGTTGCAGCACAAAGTTGTTTTCCGCACTGGAAACACCTCGATTATCCAGCAAATTCACCCAATACGAAAAACGCTCAACACCGTCTATTTTGGATAAGTCAATGAGCTTAATCTCACTGGTTAAGTTATGAATGGCCAATAATGGAAAACGTAACCCCTCTTCATCCCGCCACAAGGCGAAAAAAGATTGCCCTAAATCAATCACATGCTGCGGTACATCCGGATGAAACGCTTTGTGCTTTTTACGGCGTTGCAAAATATTGGTCAACCGTTTCAAAACTTCCGCATTCGAGGTTCTACCACTTTCAATCAAGGCCTGCAGATAATCATAATCCCAGCGACGCCGGTTAATAGAACGTGTTCTTCCGGTTTTCTCAACCCCTTCTCTGTCATTTGGAGCGGCCACCAAACTGTGAATGTAAAAAGCCGGAATGCCCTGCAATGTCATCATGATATTTTGTGAACAAATAAAACGATCCACCTGCCATTGATCTGGGCCATTGGAATGATAGGTTTCACGAAACGCACTGAATAAGGCGATATTAATCTCATAAGGCGACTCAGAGCCATCCGGGTTGGACTTGGTTGTCACAAACCCGCCCAGACGGTGCATACTGGTAATCAAATCTTCCACTTCCCGCTCTGGCAAAATCCCTTCAACCGGTCGAACCCCAATCCCATCATGCGAAGCGGTAAAGTTTAAAAAGGTACACCCTTTTGGCGGCGCATCTAACGTACTGGCCCATTCGGTCAAATAACTGCCATCGCCACGATGCAACGCATGCAACACCAATGGTGCCAACGCAAATTGATACACCATATGCGCTTCGTCTTGTTGACCGAAATAAGATAAATTTTCCAGATGCGGCACATTGGTTTCTGTCAGCAAAATGCTTTCCGGCTTCACAATAGACATCACATCGCGGAATAATTTCACCATTTGATGGGTTTCAGGCAAATGAATACATTTGCTGCCCAACTCTTTCCATAAAAAGGCAATCGCATCCAAACGAATCGTTTTTGCCCCTTTTTCCAGATACAACAACAAAACTTCCAGCATCTTAATCAAGACTTTCGGGTTCTTGAAATTCAAGTCAATCTGATCAGCACTGAATGTCGCCCAAACCATCTTCCGACCACGATGCGTATAGGCAGGCACCAACAACGGCGTGTTCCGTGGCCGGGTAACTTGAGACACATCTTCCGAACCTTCCATGGCAATGAAAAACTCGTTAAATGGTGGAATATTCGCTTTAAAGTCAGTAAACCAAAGACTCTCGCGAGAAATATGGTTTACCACCAGGTCAAACATCAATTGATAAGAGTCTCCGATTGCCTCCACCTGAGGCCAATCTCCCAAATCGGGGTTAACCAGAGTGTAATCAATGACAGAAAACCCATCGTCCGAACTGTAAGGAAAAAAAGGCAAAATATGGACGTTATTAATCGCATCCTTGATATGTGTTTTCAAAAAACGGGATAAGGTCTCAAGTGGCACTTCACCTTCTTTTTGAAAGGTATCCCCATAAGTTATGAGCATGACATCTTCATGTGACCAACGTGAATCAGGAAGCGGTTGTTCGGAAGGAAATGATTGCAACAAATCACAGATTTCTTGGTACGCGACTTCGGCATCTTCTTCGCCATAACAATAATGAAGTCTTTCTTTAATTCGGCTTAATGCTTGTTCTTTCATCTCCAACCCTTTAAAACGGTTCAGGCCGTTTTACTGATTATCCAATTCAACCGCTTCATAAATACTTTCCAGAATATCCGGACACGCACTCACCACTCGATTCCAGTTCGGCATAAATGGCACTTCACTAGGAGATTCAATAAAGGCCTTCCCGGCATCTAAAATATTTTGAGCAAACAATTCAATTACCTGCTCTTCGCTATGCAAGTCAATCTTGAGACCGTTCATTTCGGCATCAAATGCATAAGACTCCAATTGATCCAAAGCGGTACGATAGTATTTTGCTCGAATGGTTCTTAAAGTACTGTTTGAAAATTGATGCCCTCTGACCGCCAGTTTTCTAAACAAGGATTTTGCAATATCCTGACTCATTCTCGACAAGCCGGCTTGCTTGTTCTCAAAAGACACTTCCTGATGCTTATGGTCATATACATTGGCAATATCAACCTGACACACGCGACGGTTCGAATAGTTCTTCAACACCTCTGACATTACCCCGATTTCCAACCCCCAGTCCGAAGGAATTCGAATCTCTTTTAAACAATGGACGTCCATAGCGAATTCCCCCGCCAACGGATAACGAAAGCTGTCGAGGTACGTTAACAGGTCATCATTCCCCAGAACCCCTTTTAATGCCCTCAACAAAGGTGTGACCAATAAACGTGATGCCCGTCCGTTTAATTTGCCATCGGCATAACGCGGGTAATAGCCTTTCGAGAAAACAAAGTTAAACGTCGGATGAGCGACGGGATAAATCAAACGCGCCAACAGGCTTCGGTCATAGGTCAACACATCACAATCATGTAACGCCACCGCTTCCGCTTTATCAGAAGCCAAAATATAGCCAAAGCAGTTCCAGACATTACTGCCCTTGCCACGCTCTTTCGGCGCCAGCTCTTTCTCATTCAGTTTGGCGGTGATCGCCTGCATTCTCGGCCCGTCATTCCAGACGATTTTGGTATCCTGCGGCAAACCCGAAAAATATTCCTTCGCAAATTCAAATTGCTTTTCATCGGCTCGGTCCAACCCGATGACAATCTGGTTTAAGTAAGGTACTTTTTTCAGCTCTTCAACGATATTCAAAAGTGCTGGTCCTTCTAACTCGCTGAATAGAGAAGGCAAAATCAACCCCAGAGGTTTTTGTTTACCATGGCGAACCAGTTCAGATTCAATGTCCTCTACAGGTCTATCGGTTATGTTGTGAAAGGTTGTTACTGTCCCATTTTGAAAAAAATCACTCATCACTCCCCCTTGAGCTTTCTAGAAAATTGGTCAAACGGTGTTTCCAATACTTTTTCAATCGCTTCAACCCAACCAAAAGGCGCTTCTGAATCGGTGTAAATGGCGTTCTGAATATTCAACCCTTTTCCTGACGGGTTACAAATCACAATCGGCACATCAGCATAATTAAGCATGGCAATGTCGTTATCACTATCGCCTAATGCGACAATCACACAATCTTTGTTATCAGAAAAATATTCTTTATTCACCAAGAAGTGCATCGCATCTGCTTTATCGTGATGCCCCATCACATGATAAAATCGCCCGCCCTTCTTCAAGGTCAGATTCTCTTTTTCTAATGCCGCTTTAAACGCCTCTAAATTCGCTTCGGAATCCTGCCATAAAATCGGCTCGGTCACTTCGCGCTCTGTCGCCAGCAATGCTTCTTTTGAATGTAAACCGGTATGATTCATCACCCCAGAAAGTGTCCAGTCGCCAAATCCTTCAAACTGCCAGCCATGTCGTTTGCGAAGATGTTTGATAAAGGACCGGATTTCCTCGTAAGGCCGCCCGATCAAAATCTTTTCTTCCCCTTTTTTTGACAAAGACGGCACCGTCATGACGCCACCATTTTCAGCGATCACCGGGGTTGACAGCTTCAACTTCAATTTCCATTCATCCAGCTCTGACAATGTTTTGCTTGAATTCAGCACCACTGGAATATCCAAGCTTTTCAGCCGTTCCAGCAAGGGCAAAACCGCCTTGTAATCATAAGACTTATGATTCAGTAACGTGCCATCCAAATCTGTAAAGATGATCATCTTTGACACATCTTCTCTCCTTTAAAATCGCATTATTTCGTGTTTGATGGCACCTTTACCCAACGCGAGTAAAGTGCCAAAGACAAAATAATCAATGCAATTCCAATAATTAAATATAACGCATGTAACATCATTGTCGGGTCATTCAACGCGATCTTGAACACCACCATCAAGGCTTCAATCGACAAGGCGATAATGATGGCAATCAAAAACTTCGACAGCAGTCTAGATTCGTCTTTCTTATCCGAGTAGGCTTTAAAAAAGACCTCTCGTTCCAGCAGCGTTTTCGATAAATCAAAAATAGCCAAGCCCATCGTTAATGCGACAATAGGTTTAAAAACACTTTCTAAAGTATAGTCAGCCGGATGCATCCACTGTATAAAATAATCATAAAACGCATACCCGATCGACATAATTGAAAAGAACATCAACGAAAGCCCAATGAGTAAATAAAAGCTTTTCGTCACTTTATTAAAAACCGGATGTAACTCCACCAATCCCAGTCGAGTTAACAATGACACCACATTAAAATCAAAAAAGAAAAAAGAGCCATTGTCTTCCACCATCACGGTCACACAAAATTCACCAGTGGCAGAGCTGATATAAGGCGGCGTCACCGACACCCCCTGTTCCTGCCGAGCCACTTGGGACACCAGATAAATACGGTTCTTCCCTTTCGCCGCTTCATTCAGCTTATTTTTATAAATATTAGGCGAGGTTTGAATATAGTCGGAATTAGCAGTATAAACCAATTCCAAACAAGAAAATATTGAATAGAATTTTCGTAATTGGTAGGTATCTAAATGTAAAAGCTGGGCATTATTACAAATAGTTTCAATCAGAAATTTTTCAATTTCAGATTTATGTTCGTTGTATAGACTAATAAATTCTTGCATGTCATCACTCCCAGATTTCTTTAAATCTAATAGCGACAGGCAAGCCAAAAAAAACTTTTACATTACATATCAATAAGTTAACAATAAATGGTGTTTTTTATAGAAAATAGCGCACCATTTCGTATTCATTTTGAACCAAAAAGAACAGGTTTAAACTGAAATCTGTACCGACTTCATGGACTTGTCATGATAAACCACATCGAAACAAGCTACATAACGACCTTCATCCAAGATAACTTGTTTTGAAATCGTAAAACACAGCTGCATATCAATCAAAGATCGATACGGCTCAGAGACATGCACTTGCCCCGACTTTTGTAATGCCTTAGTGAAGTAACGGCGATTCTTCCAACAGAGCCCCTTCCCTTTCTTCAAAACTTCAACCCGGTTATTCACACTGGGCGGATTATATTCATCACTGACCTGAAACCCTTCCTGATCAAGAATGAAATACCGTTTAACGAATGAAAGATTGGAAACATGGCTTGCCATCTTTTCTTCTAACAGATCAAACTGTTCTGAATCTTCCATTGATTCAAATAAGGTTTCATAGCCTTTGCGCTGAATACTGGTGATAAAAGCCCGTTCTTTAATATAGAGCGGATATTCATCGATCACCTCTTTCACGCAGCTTTTCCCTTTTTCCACTTGGTCAAGCAATCGATTCGGGCGAGCGAAATAAAACCCTTGTACCAAATCCACCCCTGCATTCATTGCCAACAGTGCTTGCTCTTTGTTTTCCACTCCTTCCAGCAAACAGACACTGCCTGCCTCTTTAATCAGACGTGTCAAGTTCTTAAGGATACTCTGGCTTCGTAAACTCTTAGTGGCTTCCAGCAACACCCCTCGATCCAGTTTTACAATATCGGGCTGCGCTTTCCAAATACGGTCCACATTGGAATGCCCGGCCCCAAAGTCATCTAGAGCAATTAAGCACCCCAACCGCCTCAAGGTCTCAATGACCTGTTCAAACAAAGCCTCATCCGTGATTTCACTTTCGACGACTTCTATGACAATTTCATGCCCTTTAACGCCCAAATCCTTCAACACCTGCTCAATGCAAATATCATCCAGATTACTGACATTTTCAAAATCCAAATTCAAAAACAACCAACTGTCAGGCAGTTTTGACTGTTGCCAGTTCATGACGTGCAAATGATTCAATGCCTGACTGAAATCCGCTTGCTCCATAGAATCAGGAACGGATAAACACTCTTCCACTGTTACTTGAAACCCTGTCTCTAAAGAAGTGCCTCTTACCAGAGCCTCCACCCCAACACAGGCTTGGTTCGAAAAACTGTAAATCGGTTGAAACACCGAATATAAATTCTTATTATCAATACTTAGCGATTGAGAACCCACCTTTTCAGGGCTTTGCATATATAGTCTTCTATTTATCACAGTCATTTAAAATTCATAGCATCTACTATGACGCTCTTTATCCCATACCACATTCAAAATCACCCCTAACTTTTCAGTCAAAAATAGGGTTCTGCTGCACTTCAGCAATTGGCTTATTGGAAAATAAACTCTCTTCTTGCTGAGTTTCGCAGCACAAGGTTGTGCAAAGAGCTTCCGCCACTTCGGACAACCTTTTCCCCTGGTTCATCGCATGCCTCCTTATTTCATGATATGCCTCATCCTCTGACAATCCTCTTGCTTGCATTAAAAGACCTTTTGCTTTTTCTATTACAGCTCTATTGGCCAGCTTATCTTTTAATTGCGATAATTCTTTTTTTAAGGCTCGTTGTTCGCTAAAGCGAGCTAAAGCGACATCAACGATGGGTTTCATACGATTCTGGTTTTTATCCCCCACTACATAAGCCATCACACCTGATTTAACGGATTGCTTAATCACTTTCGAATCACGTTCACCGGTAAAGCATATGACGGGAATGGCTGGATTCTCATTCAATTCGGCTAATGTATTCAAGACATTTTCCGACACCTGATGACACTCCAAGACCAATAACTCATAAGTGTCTGCAGACAACGTATCGAGCCAAGCTTCATCCATTGCCGTAACTGTCACATTTTGAGCACCCGCGAAAATTAAACCTGACTTCAGTTCCGCTGAATGGTTAACATCATCGCTGACTAATAACGCATTAAAGCCCATTTTTGGTCATCTCCACCATTGCAAATATATCACCTATAAAACAGCATGCGTACCAAGGGGAACATTTACATAAAAAACAACAACTTAAATAAAAAACCTCACTTAATTGTGTCGAAAGAATGCCTCTAAAAAAATAGGCATGAACCAGTTTAGTGCAAACACTGCATGCTTTATGACATCTGTCAGAAAAAAGGTGAAAGGAAAAGAAAGGATAAAAAACGAAAGGTTTAAAAACAAAAAAGCCCCGTTAGAAAACTAACGAGGCTTTGAAATAATGGCGCGCCCGAAGGGAGTCGAACCCCTAACCGCTCGGTTCGTAGCCGAGTACTCTATCCAGTTGAGCTACGGGCGCATTTTGTGAAGTGCGTATTCTAGGGAGTAAAAGACTTATTGTCAAGCAAATTACCGCTTGTTTTTGCTTTTATTCCTAACGCAATTTTAAAAGCAGAACTTGAATCAATAACAACTCTACTTTTGAAATAATGGCGGTGGACTAGGGATTCATAATAAAACTACAAATCCTTTTTAATTCAAAAGGTTAAAGGCTTTTATCTTTCCTAAATACCCGTCAGGATACCCGTTTAAATCAAATTCAAAACAAGCCTGTAACAACTTGGTTTGCGTCCATCTCTTAATTTGTGCGCTATGATACTCTAAAAAAAATAAATTTCAAATAAATATGGCACATATTTTTATTTATTTATTTATTTATTTATTTTTAATTTTTAATTTTTAATTTTTAATTTTTAATTTTTAATTTTTAATTTTTAATTTTTAATTTTTAATTTTTAATTTTTAATTTTTAATTTTTAATTTTTAATTTTTAATTTTTAAAAAAGTTACCTCGCCATTCCTACTAAGGTCAAACTAAAAATTAATTTCATTTTTTTTATAAATAAAGTAAAGAAACTATAGATATGAGATTAGGCGGATACTAAAATTTAGAAAAGTACGGTAAAACCCATCGCAAACACAGTTTAGATGGGTCGATTCCATAAGCATTTACAGTGCTTAAGATTGGTGCTTCACAACAGTATTTATGAATTGTGAATATGTATTTAGAAGATACATATGAAATTGTAAAAAATAACCTCTTATTTAGCAATTTTTTAATTTTAATTTACAATTCAAAATACTTTTTTATTTTTATATAAAAAGGTACAGCAAAATGAATAAAGATTTAAATCTACCAAAAATGGTGGCGACACTTCCTGATGAAGATTTACGTAACCTGATTGCGGTGATCATTACTGAATTCTTTGAAATCTATAAACCTCAACAGAAGACTGATAATTTACAACAAAAAGTACTTCTCCCAAAAGAGGTTCAACAAATCCTTGGTTATTCTAGAGCGCAAATAGATTTACTCAGCCAAAAGGACCCTGGCTTTCCGATAGTCATCAGACTAGATAACGGTTGTACAGGCTACTTAGAATCAGAAATCAATCTATATATTGAACGAGAAGGGAAAACAATTCATTAAATACCGCTTCACGGGCGACAGTAAGTTGCGCTAACTTACCTGGCAACAACAACCCTTTTTTAATTTTTATCTTGTAGTTGTTAGTCTTACAACGGTTTCAACAGCATTTTTCAATACACCCAAAATAAGAATAAGAATTAAAGCAATTACAGGGAATATATAGCGCACAGAAATCATCCATACCGCAGAAAGTAAACCAAAAGTCACAAGAGATACTAGAATACTTTGACCAATAATGAGATTCTCATTTTCAGCATCAGCAGAAAAAAAACCATACCAAACTGATGCGACAATCATTGCAGTAAATACACCCCATTCAAATACTAATTTTACTTTTTTCATAACCCTGCTTCTATTATCATATTCAAGCTGAGTTTCACCGTAATTAGGTAGGATCTCACCATTATAGTTCTCTTTTTCCCATTCTTTATCAAACGTTTCTTTTTTTCAGCTTCTTCTCTGGCAAGGCGTTTTTGCCTGCCCTCTTCCAGACCGTCTTGCCAGGCCTTCTTTAAATCACGTTTAAACTTTTTTTGATCACTAATTACCTTGTCATAAAAGTTACCACCAAAATCACCCAGCATGTGACAGTTTTCGTTAAATATGCTACTATTTTTGAAATAATCAATGAGTTAGATGGAATCATGGTCAAAAAACCTGCTACTATTATCATTAAACCTGCTACTACCTTTACATTCCGTCACAAACAGTGCTACAACCTTACCAACCAGGAATATTATGAAGTTTTCTCATAAAAATCGCAAAATTGGCTATACATACGGTAGTTTATCAGGTGTTTTTTCATTCCGAGGAGAAAAGAGTATTTCTTTTGAGTCATCACTTGAAAGAGACTTGTTAAGAGTGCTTGAGTTTAATGAATCTGTAATTGATGTTATTGAACAACCCTTTACGATTGAATACATCAATAAAAACAATCGCCCAACAACTTACACACCAGATTTTCTAGTTAACTTCGCTACAAGCCAATCCTCTTGGCAAACAATTCCCGATCCAAAACCTCTGATAATTGAAGTAAAGCCTAGAAGAAAAATCATTAAAGATTTCGATAAATTACGTCCGAAATTCCGTGTCGGACTCCGCTTTGCTAAAGAAAACGATATGAATTATCGCATCTACGATGAATCACGAATCAGAACTTTAGAATTTAAAAATATTAACTTTTTAAGCCAATACAAACGCAGAGAATATGACACTTTTGAGGAAATCAGAATCATTCAACATCTTAAAGATATTGGTCATACATCAATTGACTATCTGTTAGCCCATCTATATGTAACCAAGGAAGAACGTGGAATCGCTTTAGCACAAATTTGGCACTTAATTTCTGTCAAAAAACTAGGTTGTGACATTGGACGACCGCTTAATCAATCTACAACAATTTGGCTGAACATCGATCAATCCTACTTGGAAGGAGTTTATTATGACGACTGAAAACGATAATGGCTTTAAAGCAGACCGCAGAAAGATTTCTTTCCGTCTAGGTGAATATGTCTCCAACTCAGGTGAAATTTATAAAATCACCCAAATTATTAACTTTGATGAATTGGTCGGAATAAGTATTAAAAGTGGTCAAGCGTCCAGGCTGCTCATTACAAATTTAAAAGCAGTCAGTACTCCTTCTCAAGATAAGTTTGACAACAAATTCATCCACAGAGACCTTGAAGATTTTTCAGATAACGATTGGAAGGAAATTGAAAGACGCTTTAATCTTATTACACCTTTAGTTAATGGAGCTTCGAAAAGTGAAATAGTAATTCATGCCAAACAACAAAATGTTCACTACACAACACTATATCGTTGGTTTAAAAACTACCAAGAGACAGGAACACTTACTGGCCTATTACCTAAAAAGAACGGACGAAAACCTAACACACTATTAGTTGAACCAAGGGTTGAAGCCATTATAGAACAAGTAATTAATGACATTTACCTGAACAACAGTAGAGCTCCTATAGATAGCGTAATTAAAGCTATTTTCCTCTCTTGTGATGAAAAAAACTTAAATCGTCCTAGTGAAAGCACGATAAGAAGACGCATTAATAACCAGTCTGAATATCATAGAACAAAGAGACGGAATGGTTCCAAACAAGCTAACACGAAATTTGCCCCAACACCTGGTGAGTATGTTGCTGATTATCCACTGCAAGTTGTGCAAATTGACCATACACCTGTAGATTTAATTCTGGTAGATGATGAGTTCAGACTCCCAATTGGCAGGCCATTTATAACTGTTGCCATAGATATTTATAGCCGAATGATAACTGGCTACTATCTCTCTCTAGAGCCACCAAGCACTACTTCTGTTGCAATGTGCGTCGCACATTCCATAAACCCAAAGGATCACTGGCTACTTCTGCACGATGTCGAGAGTACATGGCCTGTTTGGGGATTTATGACTACGATTCACACGGATAATGGTGCTGAATTCAGGTCTGAAACTTTACAAAGGGCATGTTTAACCCATGATATTAACCTTGAATACCGTCCCGTAAAAAGTCCAAACTTTGGTGGTCATATTGAAAGAATGATTGGTACCGTTATGAAATCAGTCCATTCCATACCTGGTACCACGTTTTCAAATATCAAAGAAAAGGCTGAATATGATTCTGATGGCAATGCTTGCATGACTTACAGCGAATTTGAAAAATGGCTTGTAACCTGGATTACTAAGGTTTATCACAAAAGAAAACACTCTACTTTAGGAATGACTCCTGAAGACAAGTGGAATGAGGGAATATTTGGTTCACTTCACAGTGAAGGCATTGGCTATATGCCTAAACCAAACAATCCTGAAACAATATTGATTGATTTCTTGCCAATGGTAAAAAGAACCGTACAAAAAAATGGCGTTAATATCGATGGCTTAAATTATTACGACAATGTTCTTCGTCAGTTCATTCGTGTAATTGACAAAACCACGAACAAAAATAAAAAGTTTATTTTCAAACAAGATCCTAGAGACATAACTTATGTCTGGTTTTATGAACCTCAAGAACAAAAATACTACAAAATCCCATTAGCTAACCAAGCTATTCCGAAAATGACGTCATGGGAATTTTTAGCGATTAAAAAAAGAATCAAAGAAAAAAATTACACTTTCTCAGAACACTCTTTAATCACTGTTTATGCAGAAATGAGGGAGATGGTAGAAGAATCTACTAAAAAGACGAAAAAAGCTCGTCGAATGAGTCAAAAGTTAAAAAACAATGAAAACCAACTAGTTGATATAGCTATAAAGCCCAAACTAAATACCCCTGTAATTGAAATTGATGACGATATTTGGGATGAAGACATCCCTGAATTTGATTAACTTTAGGACTTGAAATGACAATTAACACAGACCATTTACACGAGTCATTAACAAACATCATTCACCAATCAAAAGAAGAACGAATTCGGTTTCTGGACAATGATATTTGGATCAACCACCATATTTCAAATGAAATATTACAGCTACTAAATAAACTGTTGCATCAACCTAAAAAGCAGAGAATGCAGAGCCTTTTGATTATTGCTGAACCCAATATGGGAAAATCATCATTGATAGCACAGTTTTCACTACTCCACCCGAATACAACAATTGAAGATGATGAAGGTATGTCATCAGCTCATTGCCCCGTACTGTTGATAGATGCACCAACTACAGCTGATGAAAAGGGATTATTTATTGCCATCCTAGAACAGATGTGGGCACCTTTTAGACCCAATGATACACCAGCAAAACTGAAACATCAGGCTAAACATATACTTCGTGAATGTAATGTTAGGATGATTATTATTGATGAAATCCATAACTTACTGAGTACGACACCTGTTAAGCAACGACAAATAATGAACACCCTCAAAACGACGTTATCCAATGAATTGAAAATACCAATTGTAGGCGTAGGTACCAGTGATGCAGCAATAATTCTTACCAATGACCCTCAGCACGCAAGTCGATTTGATACAGTGGTTATTCCAAAGTGGGGAATGGATAAAAACTTTAGAGGATTGTTAGCTGCTTTTGAAAAAAGATTTCCTCTCAAGAAACCCTCTAATTTAGCATCTAAAGATAAGGCACCATTATTGTTGGCTTTTTCTGGTGGCAATATTGGGGACTTGCATCGTTTGTTAAAGGAATGTTGTGCCTATGCAATTGAGCATGATATTGAAGAAATCACCGTTGATATTATTAATAAATTTAAGTGGGTAAAACCAACTAATACTAGACTCTCACGGCAAATTGTTTTTGATAATGCTTAACCCTATCAGACTTAAACCTGCTGAAGGTGAAATTTTAAGTTCATTTATTATTCGTACATCAATTGTTACGGGTACTGACCCATTAGGGTTTTCAGGTGCCATTTGGCCTAATAAACGAATATGGACAGCTGATATTGACAGGGCTATGAGTGATGAAGATTTATTACTTTTGTCAAAAGCAACGGGGGTAGAAATAGATACCCTTAAGAGCCTTACTCTAAATCATGCATTATCCGAACTTTTTAAAACAACCCCTAATACGCTTGCCGCGTGGGATTGGATTACTCCAATAAGTTCAAGAAATCGTTCAAGAGTGAATGGCTTACATTACTGCCCTGACTGCATTAGGAACCCAACAACTTACTTTCGCCTAAATTGGCGTATAGCATGGAATGTGGCTTGCGAAACACATGGAAATCTATTGAGTATTTCGTGCCCTAAATGCAACACCGTTATCTCACCCCATCTCATCAACTACCATTCAACTGATTTAACATCTTGTATCAAATGCCAATATGACTTAACTACCGTTGAACAAACAATGGCCTCTCCCAAGGTCATTAAGCTTCAAAAACTTCTGAATGATGCAATGAATAATAAAAAAGTAAGCTACCCTTGGGATATAAGTGACAAGATTGAGTTTTTCGCGACGATTAATGCCTTAACATCCTTCATTCATAAGACACGTTCAGTAAAGGCTTTAGCAGAAAAGTTGTTTAATTCTTTAGGTACCATCGATTCAAACTTAACGCTCCCGCCAAACTCTAAAATCAGATTTATCAATCAACCTGTTTCAGAACGCCACTTTATACTATTCAATTGTGCAGTTCTTTTAGATATGCCACTTAATGATGTGAGGGAATTATTTAGGGAGATTAATCTAAGACCATCCTTACTGATTCAAAAAAGTTCCCATTACTTCTCTGAAACCTTTGATTCCATCTATCGAAGCCTTGAAAAAAACACTCATGAACGTTCAAAATCATCCAAGAGCTCAAAGCCCATCAAACCTAGAACAAAAGATGAGGTTGATAAATTATGGAATGAAGTGCAGTGTTTCCTGTAAAAGATAGTGCCATGCTCAAAAAACGCATTGCTAAAGATGTGCCTTGTATACGCTGTGGCAAGAAAAAATATAAAAACCGCAAAAACACTGAATTGGGCCCCGTCTGTAATTCATGTTCAATTTATTTTCGGGAACCTAAAAAGTGTAGCTCTTGTGAAACTAAAAAACGTGATGTTTCTAATCGCAATCTAAATAATGGCTCAACCGCTGTACTTTGCCAAAGCTGTTATGGAAGATCTGAACAGGTTGCTTGTTCATTATGCACTAGACGCCAACATGAGTTTTTTTATGACTTATCTAGAAAACATATCTGCAAGAACTGCTTAACCTTGCCTCCTAGATACTGCAAGTATTGCTCCGTGGAAATACCCGCTGGCTCAGGACATATTTGTCGAGACTGCAGCTTTAGTCGAACTTTACAACGAAGAATGAATTATTTAAGCCCTCTTTTAAATGGAGAATTTCAAAGAATATTCAACGAATTTAGCCAATGGTTAATTGCTCGAAAAGGCATTAACTATACTGCTATAAAAATTGGATATTACTTCCAATTCATACATGAGTTAAATGACCTTGCTAACAGCCTAACTACATTCCCAACCTATACAGACATAGTTAACAGACTTTCAGTGGCTAGAACACGCCAATTTTTACTTGTAACAGTATTTTTGTCTGAGATTAAAGTCATTAAAATTGATTCTAAGATTAGAGATGAATTTTCTAATCTTGATATGATTGATAGGTACTTAAACTACTTTAAGCAAAATTCAAATTTTGGCCGAATGATTAATCGCTACTACAACCAACTAGAATTAAAACTAAAAGATGGGAGGACAAGCATTCGATCAATAAGATTAGCCTTGACGCCTGCCATGAATTTTCTAAAAAATTGTGTGCATTATAGTCTTAACAAACCATCACAGGACGTTCTTCGAGGGTTCCTTTGGGCTTCACCAGGCCAAAGAGCAGCTATTACTGGATTTATTAATTTCTTAAACAATTCTTACGGCAACGACATCTCTTTAGACTCAATACCAAAAACCATTACTTTTGAACGTCCTTACTTGAGCACAAAAATGCTAAAACAACGTTTTATTGACATACTAAGAGAATCAAAAGTGCGTGAGATACCCGACGAACAATTGCTTAGAACTTCCATTGCATATCTACATGGAGTTGAAATACCCGAATTCGTAAGGCTTTCTCGTCATGATATTTTGAAGAATAAGACTGGAGAATATTATTTACGACTTGCGAATGAAAATTTCTATATTATCCAACCGCTTACCCACAAAAAACACCCATAATTAAAGCTCAGTTTTTTATCAAATACAAAACTAAATGATAATATTGAGTACAAAAGTGTCATTTTCTACAAACTTAATTAATAACTTGGTTTACTAACTGATGAAATTGACAAGATTTCTCCAAAAATAAATGAGAAAGTTGCCGTGCCTGCAAGAAAAATTCCCTTGAACTATCGTAACATTACTGGTTACGTCCATAGCAATATAAGCGATGCCTATACCTATTTCGAATCAAGCTTAGAGCGTGACGCTCTCTTAATGTGCGAATTCAAGATGTTCTATTTCATCCGTTAGACATTGTTCATTGCACAGTTTGTGATTTTGATTTAAGGGAGACTTTATACAAAACTCCATCTTCTGCTGAATATGAAATGAATGCGGTTCATTTCATAATCAACGTAAATAGCTATGGAAAAGCAGGCCAGGTAGAATTTCAATATTCCAACCTGTATTTTGAAGGAATTAAACGTTGACTCTCACTATTGATTTGCAGCCCAAAAGGAGAAAAATTATTCCTTTATCTTAGAGCCCAACTTGATCTATATCAGCCTTACCACCGTGAACTAAGGGGCCTGTAAACCAAATTGTGTAAACGCTCATAGTTTAAAATTCCCCGAAAAGGAAAATCACTATGAGCAACATCGACCAAGAAAAACTCAAAGCCATGGCCGCTGAGCTGGCCAAGGATATCAAAACTCAGAGCGACTTGTCTGACCTCTCAGCCAGTCTGCTTAAAATGACCGTTGAAGCCGCCCTCGGTGCTGAAATGGAAGAGCACCTGGGCTATCCCAAGCACCACAGTTCCGACAGCGACAACAGCCGAAACGGCTATTCATTTAAAACCCTCAAAGGCGACCATGGCGAAGTGGAAATCGCCATCCCTCGGGATCGCCAGAGTGAGTTTAACCCCACCATTATCAAAAAAGGCGAAACCCGCCTGACCAGCATGGATGACCAGATACTGGCGCTTTATGCCAAAGGCATGACCACCCGAGACATTGTGGCAACGTTCAAAGAGATGTATGGCGCTGATGTCTCGCCAACACTGATCTCCAAGGTCACCGAAGCGGTCATGGAAAAAGTCACCCTCTGGCGTTCTCGTCCGTTGGACGAAGTCTATCCGCTGCTGTATCTCGATGGTATTGTCATCAAGGTCCGCCAGGACAAACAGGTGGTGCGAAAAACCATGTATGTAGCGCTTGGCGTCAATACCGACGGCCAAAAAGAATGCCTGGGCCTGTGGCTGTCTGAGACCGAGTCATCCAAGTTCTGGTTGAGCGTTTTAAACGACCTTGAAGCCCGAGGCGTCAAGGACATACTGGTCGCAAGCGTTGATGGCCTGACGGGCTTTCCTGAGGCCATCAATACCGTCTACCCTCAGGCAGATGTTCAACTTTGCATTGTGCACATGGTGCGCAATTCCCTGCGTTATGTTGGCTACAAAGAGCGCAAACAGGTCGCCAACGACCTCAAACAGGTTTACCAGTCAGTGACCGAAGAAGAAGCTCTGTTGGCGCTTGAGCAGTTCGAGACCAAATGGGATGACAAATTCCCCAATATCGGTCGTTCCTGGCGCAACAACTGGGACAATGTGGCCACGCTGTTCCAGTACCCTCAGGCGATCCGCAAGGTGATCTATACGACGAATGCGATTGAATCTTTGAACTCGGTGATTCGCAAAGCCACCAAGAATCGCAAGATCTTCAGCCATGATAACTCGGCCTTTAAAATCATTTTTCTGGCCATTGAATCGGCCTCAAAAAAATGGACCATGCCGATTCGAGACTGGAAATTAGCCATGAACCAGTTTATGATTCTGCATGAAGAACGCTTGAAACCTTATGTTTGATCAACCGAGCGTTTACACAGAATTATTTACAGGCTCTGAACTAATTGGACGACATGTAGAACCTGAACTGGATTGATTGCTCTAACAATACCTTCTAGTTTTGAAACATTACCAACGATTATTGACATCTTATACCTCATACTTGCCTTGACTTACAGGCTATTAAAATTCATAAGTACATAATACGCCCACAAAAAATAACTAACTACTGTACCAATGGACAATACAACCGATGATTGTCCAAATAAAATACTAAACACATTGATTGCAAAGTATCGCTATCCCTTTAATTCTGGCGTTTTCTTGCATATTTACAGATTAACTTTAATTTCCATATTTAATACCCCGTAATATACAACTCCATATTTTCTTCACATTTGAAAGAAAAACACTTTTGACAAGTTAATAAAACCTATCGCTTATTTGTGTAAAAGCTTCTAATTAAAAACGTTGATAAACTCTTTACTCAGTCATTATTGAAATTGAAAATGGGTTAAATGGAAGACAAATAAACAATATTGTTATAATTCTTATATACAATGAATTGATATTAAAAATAAGATATATAAAAGATGCCTAGCAATACACCTTTAGTGAACATGCCTATTTTAGACAATATGGATGGCCAGCCTTTTAATGAACAAGACTGGATGTCTGTACTACAAGCTGTGGAAGATTCATACTCACAGTCTTTAGAGTACCAAACACAGGTTGAGCAGCAGAACGACGAATTACAAAAAGCACATCAGTTCATTTCAGATATTATTTCGGCCATGTCTGACGTACTTATCGTAACCAATAAAGAATTAATGATTACGCAGGTTAATGACTCCTTTTTAACCATGACCGGCTACGATGAACAGGATGTAATTGGTAAACCCGTTAGAGATTTTCTAACGTCCAAAGACGTTCCAGAAATGGAGCCAATCTTAGCCTCAGAACAGATTCATGACAAATTAATGACTTTAAAAGGTCGTAACCAAGAACTGTCCATAACAATAAATTGTAATTGCCAAATAGACAAAGCCAAAGCATTTGATGGACGAGTCATTGTTGGCCGTCCTATTGGCGAGATTTTAGAAGCTTATGATGCGTTAAAAAAAGCACATGAAGAGCTGGCTTTAACAAAAGAAAAAATGATTCATTCTGAAAAAATGGCGGCTTTAGGACGCCTAGTTTCTGGCGTTGCGCATGAACTTAACACCCCTATCAGTGTTATTCAGGGTAATTTGTGGTCTTTACAACAATACTTTCAAGATGTTGAAAGCATTGTGCATCAAAATCAGAGTGTTCAAAACCAACTCGATACGACAGAACGTGAAACCTTTAATGAAATCATCAATGATTGTCCCGCCATATTTGAAGATAACAACAAAGCGCTAGACCAAATCTCTAGCATTGTTAAAGATTTAAAATCTTTTAGTCACCCAAACGGAGAAAAACAAGTTTTATTTAGTATTAATGATTCCGTAAACACAGCCATAAAATGGGTGGAAAGAGATACCGCGAATCAGCACAATATTAAAATTGAGTTTCAACCAAGCCAAGATATTGACTACCTGGCAATGGGCTCCACCAATCAATTTCAACAAGTCATTATTAACTTACTGCAAAATGCTGTTGATGAATTACAAAATTTAAATATTAAAGATAAACAAATTAACGTAAAAGTCACTGAATCAGACTCTGGAATATCTGTTCAAGTTCGTGATAACGGTAACGGCATACCAGAAGGTATGCTACCTAATATTTTTGACCCATTCTTTACCACGAAAGATGTAGGCAAAGGAACTGGATTAGGGTTAAGCATGAGTCATCAAATTATTGAAAACATGCATGGATCACTAACAGCCTGGAACAAGGTTGAAGGTGGTGCTGTCTTTGAAATTAAACTCCAAAAAAGTGCCCCAACATTATGAATATTCTTTGGATGCAGTCAGGCGGATGTAGTGGTTGTACGCTCTCTTTTTTAGGTTTAGAAGAGATGGATTTACTTAGCTGGTCACAAGAAATGGACTTAAACTGGCTATGGCATCCTTCTTTAACTGAACACTCGTCCGACGAAACACAAGCCATTTTACAGGATGTAATTAGCGGCAAAATTCCTCTCGATATCTTCTGCCTAGAAGGTTCCGTAGTTATGGGTCCGAATAATACTGGCCGTTATCACATGATTTCAGGTATGAATATTCCTGGTAAAGATTTAATTGAACAACTCGCCAAACAAGCCCAATACGTTTTAGCAGTAGGTACTTGTGCGGCTTACGGAGGAATAACCGCTTCTGGCGATAATATTATTGATGCAACAGGTCTGCAATATAATCAAAATATCTCTGGCAGTCTTTTACCAAGCGATTTTCTTTCTCATGCTGGCTTACCGGTCATCAATATCTCAGGCTGCCCTATTCACCCTGCTTGGGTAGCTGAAACAATACAATTAATTACATTAGGAAAATTGAAATCCACTGATTTAGATCCATTAAGTCGTCCTAGGTTTTATGCTGATAAACTGGTTCATCACGGTTGTAGTAGAAATGAATTTTATGAGTTCAAAGCAAGTTCAGTTAAATCGTCAGACTTAGGCTGCATGATGGAAAATATGGGGTGTGTTGGAACCGTTGCACACGCCGATTGCAATGAACGACCTTGGAATGGTTCTGGATCTTGTACTAGCGGTGGCTATCCATGTATTGACTGTACCTCTCCTGACTTTGGACATCTTAATCATTCTTATCAAGAAACCCCCAAAGTTGGAAACATCCCCGTTGGACTACCTACAGATATGCCTAAAGCTTGGTTTATTGCCTTATCTACTTTAGCAAAATCAGCAACTCCAAAAAGATTAAAAGAAAATGCAACGGAAGATCACATTGTTGTTAGCCCACAAATTAAAAGGAAAAAACTGTGAGCCGAATTATTGTTGGTCCATTTAACCGAGTTGAAGGTGACTTAGAAGTTCAATTAGAAATGGAAGGAAATCAAGTCGCCTCTGCCTTTATAAAACCAACTCTTTTCCGAGGGTTTGAAACCATGCTTGTTGGAAGAAATCCAAACGACACGCTAATTTATGCTCCAAGAATTTGTGGCATTTGTTCGGTTTCACAATCGGTTGCCGCAGCCAAATCTCTCTCCCAAATCTATGGCATAACACCAACCGATAATGGCCAAAAAGCCATTAATTTGATGCTTGCAAATGAAAATGCGGCTGACTTATTAACCCATTTTTATCTTTTTTTTATGCCCGACTTTGCTCGAGAAACTTACCGTGATACACCTTGGTTTAATAAAGTAGAGGAACGCTTTAAATCAGTAACAGGTAAAGCGGCAAGCAAAGCCGTTGAGGCAAGAGCCAACTGGTTAAAAATGATGGGCGTTTTAGCGGGCCACTGGCCACATACCTTAGCCATTCAACCTGGCGGCACGAGTCGCGCTATTTCAGAAAATGAAACCACTAAGTTACATTTAATGGCTCGTAAACTTAGACGTTTTTTAGAAGAACATTTAATAGGCGATAAACTTGAAACCTTTTTAAACCTTGAAAATGAAGGCGACTTTAATCAATGGCTTAATAATAAAAATGTCGCCCAGTCTGACTTTGGCCTTTTCTGTGAAGTGGCTAAATACCTTAACTTAGAAACATTAGGAAAAAGCCCTGGCAGATTAATGAGTTATGGCAGTTTTAGTCATGAAGAACATTTATCCTTTTTACCAGGCCTGTATATTGACGGAAAAATAAGTGACATAAATCCCAGCGCTATTACCGAAGATATTAGCCATTCTCACTACCAAGGAGCACCATCTGCAAGCCCTTGGAATTCTACAACTCAACCAGATATAGATAAACCAAACACTTACAGTTGGTGCAAGGCCCCGCGTTTAGATCAAAAGGTCATTGAAGTAGGCTCGCTGGCAAGACAAGTCGTTAATAAAACGCCTTTAATTGATGATTTAATGAAGCAATATGGCAGCACGGTTTACACTCGAATTGTGGCACGTGTTTACGAGTTAGTGAAAATTATTACCCTAGCCGAAAGTTGGCTCGATACAGGATTTACAAATGAAAAAGCATTTTGCCTGCAACCTCAAGGCATTCAATCTAACCGAGGAATTGGTCTGGTAGAAGCCGCAAGAGGAAGTCTAGGTCATTGGCTAGAGCTTGAAAATGATGTCATTAAAAATTTTCAAGTGATTGCACCAACCACTTGGAACTTTTCACCTCGTGATCAAAATGGAATACCTGGCCCCTTAGAACAAGCTTTAGTAGGCGCTTTAAAACGTCAAGATGAAACCAGCCCAGTATCTGTTCAGCATATCGTGCGATCATTTGATCCGTGCATGGTTTGCACGGTGCATTAAGCCCGTTGTAACAACAATAAAAACTAATGAAATTTATGACTTACGGCTTTTATAAACGTGTCTAAAAATGCCTCCATATAAGAAGGTAAAAAACGTTTTTTTAAATACGCATAATAGGTAGAAGAATAACCAACTTCTGCCCCTAGCCGATAGGTCTTAAAATGTTTAGCATCCAGGTCTTCTAATGCCATTTCAGCAATGATTCCTATGCCAAAACCATTCTTTACATAGGTTTTAATCACATCCGCATCTGAAGCCACAATATCAAACTCAAATCCTGGCTGAACCTCTCTTAATGCATGTAATACCTTATCACTGTGGGTAAAGCCTTTTATATACGACAAAATAGGATAATTCACACAACTTTCAATAGATAGATTCCTTTTCCATATAGGATGATTATGTGGCGCAATCATAACGTGTTCCCACTCATAGGCTTTTTGAGAAACCAAGTCATCCTGTTTAGAAATTAACTCTGAACAAATCGCAATATCAATTTGATCTCTCTGCAAAAACGAATATAGATTTTCTGGCGAACTCTCTTCAATATGCAATTTAGTTTGCGGATGTTTTGTTTTGTAATTCATTAATACATTTGGAAGAATATAACGTGCTTGAGTATGCGTGGTACCTAAACGAATACTACCCTCCATATTTGGATTAAATGAGTCAGATAACATTTTAATATTGCGTTCAGCCAAACAAATCATTTTTGCCTGTTCAAGAACTTGTTCTCCTGCCTGAGTAAATTCCGCCAATCTGTTCGCTTTTCTAATAAAAATGGGAAAACCCAATTCTTCTTCAAGTAGCTTTAACTGGCGACTACCTGCTGATTGAACGATATTTAATTTTTCAGAAGCTATCGATAAATTCAATCCGTTTTTATACAGCTCAATTAACAGCTTTACTTGATTTATAGTCACAACTTAAACCCTTTAGGTATCTTTTTATATTATTTATCATCTGAACCATCTAATAAAGTGATGGTTACATCTATATTCATCAATCACGCGTGAGCAAATTACCCATAAAATCCTCTCTACATTAAAGAGGAATATAAAATGATTTTTACAATTTATCACGCAACACCCTATAAAAAGTGGCTTATACCTATTTTTTTAATCACTCTATTTTTAAGCATTTGGCTATACACAGGTAACCAAGGCAAACTGCTTCTTACGGGCTTTTTAATTGGTTTGGTCTTTATACACTTTCACTTTGGCTTTACAGGTTACTGGCAAGATTTTTGGTTACACAAAAAAACCTTAGGCACTCGATCTCATTTATGGCTTTTGGCCTTAGGTTCTTTACTGTTTTTTCCTGCATTAAATCTTTTGCCCCAATTTGGGTTTAATGTTGCAGGAGCCATTAGACCAATAGGCATTAATGTTGCACTTGGCGCATTTATGTTTGGTATAGGCATGACCATAGCAAGTAGCTGTTCATCAGGCACGATTCGCTTACTTGGCGAATTTAAAATACGCTATTACTGGGTTTTCTTATGGATGATTATTGGTGGTACTTTTGCCGCCTCACACATAGAAAAATGGTTAAACCTTCAAACTTGGGGCGTATTCTCTTTTGCGACCAATATACCTTGGGGATTAGGACTTTTCGCTAACTTAAGTATTATCTCATTACTTTACTACGGCTTAGTTCAGTATGAAAAACATCACCACAATATTGTATCACCAATATTTAAAACCCAAAATACGTTGAAACAACTCAAGATATCTCCCGTATTTTGGGCTTCATTTTTATTGGTTATATTAAATTTTATTGTTTTACTCTTGTCCTCTCACCCGTGGTCTATTAGCTGGATTTTTCCTAAATTAGGCATTATCGCTATTCAAGAAACGGGGCTACCCATTGAATGGGATTTTTGGGAGTTCACGGCGATTAATGACGCTGCATTATCAAAGAACTGGACAAATGACAGCATCTTATTAACCACACTAGGAATGTTTCTTGGTGTGGCGAGCTATCACCTTTCAAAAAACTTAACGCAAGTTAAATCAAACGTTAAAACGCAGGGCGTTCGCAGCATTCGCTTTACAAATATTTTAATCCCAATCATTGCGGGTTCCCTAATGGGATATGGAGCAACTGTATCTTTTGGTTGTAACATTGGCGGTTTCTTTAGCGCCATTATTTCTGGTAGTTTGCACGGTTGGCTATGGCTTGTTAGTGCCTTTTTAGGCATGGGGTTTACAGTATTTATTAAACGCACGGTCCTTACAAAATGAACGTATTTACAAAATTATTATAAATCTTTGCAAGACCACCCCAGAACTTAGCCAGCTTTAATAGTTGGCACCTTTAAAACGAGCCTAAACGTTTGCAATGCAGTCACCTTTAGGCCTTATAAATAAACCATTAAAAAGTAAACTCTCGTAGTTATTTAAGTATTAGGCTTCCAAATTTGCCGCACTGGAATCCTTCTTAATAAAAATATGCGGCAATATTCAAAGGAGAATAAAGATGAGTAAAGTAGTTAATGAAGTCATCTCAGCAAATGCTGATTATGTGGCTAACTTCGGTGATAAAGGCAATCTTCCAATGCCTCCAGGCCGACAGTTTGCAATTCTTACCTGTATGGATGCTCGCTTAGACCCTGCTAAATATGCAGGCCTTGCAGAAGGAGATGCTCATGTAATTCGTAATGCGGGTGGTAGAGCCAGTGATGATGCAATACGATCCTTGGTAATATCATATAAGTTACTTGGCACTAAAGAATGGTTTGTTATTCATCATACGGATTGTGGGATGGAAACATTCAATAATGAAATTATGGGTGACCTATTGTCAAGCAGCCTAAAAACCGCAAGCGTAGATGCGTCTGGCTGGCATGATTGCAATGCAGGTGGCGGAACAACAGATGGCAAGTACATCGAGTGGCTTACCATTAGTGATCAAGCGAAAAGCGTCTTGGCGGATGTTCAACGAATTAGAAACAACTCAATGGTTCCCGGTGATATTCCTATCTATGGCTATATTTATGATTGTAAATCAGGAAGTCTTGTAGAAGTTCCTGAGGCAACCGAAGCCGGAAAGCCTGTTTAAAAATCGAACAAGTAACATTCACTCAAAGTGTCAAAAACTACCCTCCGTCACTATGGTAGTTTTTGACGTGTCATTCTTTACAATATTAATAGATCGTCAATATTGACAAAAGAGACCTTTTTTCGAGTCAAGATATAATTAAGAATGGTTAAAATTTCTTTCTATCTCAAACTTTACACATATAAAGGATCTTCCATAAAAAAGGGCTTGTAAAACGCCCTTTCTGTTTAAGCGTAATAAACTACACTTTTTCTGTCCAAGTATTTTCCGTTGATGATTGGCCTCTTAATGGCATTATCCACATCTGATATAAAGAGGTAAAAAGCATAATCGCAGATGCTAGGCTATATCCAAAACCGCCAATAATAACAAAGTAGGCAAAGTTTGGATTCATTTTGGTTAACCACCAAGAAGCGATATCTAAAATCAAGAAAGCAAACGGTATAAAAATAATAATGGCTTTAGTAATTCGATTAAAACCAACCGCCATTGAAAAAATTAACCCAACAAAAAAGAAGATAAACGAAATACCAAATAAATGAATATGTGAAACACGGGTTAAAGATGTGTAATCAGCCCCATGATCAACAGCAGCCACTTTTTCAAGCTCGTCAAATTTAGTGATATTAGGGATTGTTGGTATATGAGCATGACACATGGCACATTTAGCATCAACAATGGGTTTTATTGTTGTTTGCCATTCTGTTTTTTCTGCGCCGTTTCGTGCCCATTTAATCATGGTTAAGCGTTCTTCTGGTGTAGCGTGTTCTTTCATAGAACCATTCAATTTACTTTCTAATTTAGAGCCATCGCGGTTTCCATAATAACTGTACACAATATCATCAACAGATAAACCAAACTTACCGTCAGCCATACCATGGGTCAGCATAATTTGAGCACCTGCCATCATTAAGCCTAAACCAACAACAAATATATACCCTGTAAACAAAGCCTTAACAGGCATTGATAAACTTGGTAAATTTAACCATGAATTCTCTTTCATAAAATATACACCCTAAATAAAATTAAAAAACACCACTAGCCAAGCAACATTTTGCTACCTACAAAAACCGATACCAGGCCTGCTAAAGTAAAAATATTGCGAACATTCTTTTGACTCGTAAGTAATTTTTCATTAATCGCGGCAATAAATAATCCAAAGACCATGAACACTACAAAAACGCCTGCAGAAAAGCTAACAACCATCCATAAACTCACAACTTGACCAGATAGTGCTGCCAAAGTAATTAACATACCTCTTACTCCGCCAATCCCCATTAAAGCACCAATAGAGATCGCTGATGCCAGCATGGTTTTGTCTTTAGCTTGAGTATCATGTTTATGTTTGTTACCAAACCAAATATGTACATGTTCTTTATCACCGTGCATATGTTTATTAAGGTGAATCCTATTGGTAAAAACCATAAATAACAAATACGCGCCAATCCCTAAAATAACACTGGATGCAATTACATCGCCATAACCTAAAATGGTTTCAGATACTTCAAAAGTTTGTAAAATCTTAGCGAAAATAAATAACGATAAACCATGTGCAATAGCAAAACTGGCGGTTATCATTAGGGTTTTTTTACGGTTTTTACCAATCGCAAAATCCGCAATTGCCGTTAAATGGTCAGGCCCAAAAGCGTGTAAAATTCCGTAGTAAAAAATAACTAATAAACCAAATTCCATATCAATATTCCTTTATTTAACAAATTCTGGGCAGTTGTTCGCCAACGAGCATATCGACAACACGTTTACCGCCAAAGTCTGACTGCATCACCACTCGGCCAGCATGATCTTCTACAATTTCAGCCACAATACAGCTGTTTTGTCCTGCTGGATGTTTGCTCATGATTTCAACGGCCTTATCGGCATATTCAGCGGGTACCACAGCAGCCAACTTGCCTTCATTTGCTAAGTAAAGAGGGTCTAAACCTAAGACTTCACAAACGCCTCTTACCTCGGTTTTCATCGGTATTTGAGCTTCTTGAATAAGAACCCCCAAATTAACACCTTGAGCATACTCATTCAGTACTGTCGCTAATCCACCTCGGGTAACATCTCGCATGGCTTTAATTGGAATACCTTCCGCTAACAACGTCTGAATCAAACCATTTAAGGGCTGACAATCCGAAGTAATCGTTGTTTGTAAATCCAATTCACCACGAGCGGCTAAGATAGCTACGCCATGGTCACCGATATCACCATTAATAATGACTTTATCGCCCACTTCTATATTGGGAATTCGAATATTTAAGGAATTATTTACGACACCAACACCAGCCGTATTAATAAACAGTTTATCGCAACTGCCCCTGTCTACCACTTTGGTGTCACCTGTTACAATTTTTACTTTAGCTTGCTCTGCGGCTTCAGCCATATCGGCGATGACTTCAATTAATTCTTTAAAAAGCAGCCCTTCTTCGAGAATTAGTCCACAGGTTAAATACAATGGAATAGCACCTGAAACCGAAATATCGTTAACCGTTCCATTTACCGCTAAATGTCCAATACTACTACCAGGAAACTGCAAGGGCGTGACTACATAAGAGTCCGTCGTTAACGCAATAGAGTGATTAGGATAGGCCGATAAATCAAAAATCGCTTGATCTTCTAATGGGCCTTGGTTTGGTTGACCAAAGAATCCTAAAATAACTTGATCAATCAGCTTCTGCATTGCTTTACCACCACTTCCGTGTGCAAGCGTAATAATTTCAGATCCCATTTTTTCTATTAAGCTATTTTTTTTGTCTTCAATATCACTCATCTGCCAACCTCCGATAACGGAATTTCAATCTGCCCATAGTGATAGTGCGCTGCACACGCGCCTTCTGTTGAAACCATTAATGCGCCAATTGGCGTTTCTGGCGTACATGCTTTACCAAACAATTTACATTCATTCGGTTTAATCACACCTGTTACCACTTCTCCACACTGTGCGGAATCTGGGTCGGCAATTTTGAGTTTAGGTAGCTCATATTTCAGTTCAGCATCATATTGAGCATATTTAGGTTTTATACGCACACCAGAATGATCAATAGAACCTAAGCCCCGCCATTCAAAAAACTCTCTTAACTCAAAGACTTCTGCAATAGACTGTAAGGCCACTTTATTGCCTTCTGGTGGCACAATGCGTTTATATTGATTTTCTACCTCACAACGCTTCTCTAATAGCTGTTTAACGAGCATATATACCGATTGTAAGATGTCTAAAGGTTCAAAACCTGCATTCACCAATGGTCGGTGATAATCTCTCGCTATAAATTCATACGGCTGTGTGCCAATCACCATACTGACATGACCAGGCCCTAAAAATCCGTCTAAACGCATATCTGGCGAATCTAACATGGCTTTAATGGTTGGAATAATGGTTATGTGATTACAAAATAAAGCAAAGTTATTAATATTTTCTTTGTCTGCTTGCAAAATAGTTAAAGCGGTACTTGGCATGGTGGTTTCAAACCCTAAACCAAAAAACACAACTTCTTTATCTGGGTTATCTTTTGCTATTTGCAAAGCATCAAGCGGAGAATAGACCATTCGAATATCAGAGCCTTCTGCCTTAGCTTGCAATAAACTTTTTTTAGACCCTGGTACACGCATTGCGTCACCAAACGTTGTAAAAATAACATTGTCTCTTTCTGCAATAGAAACACAATCATCCACCACGCCCATGGGTAAAACACATACAGGGCAACCTGGGCCATGAACAAACTCAATTTCATCAGGTAAAAACTGGGTTAAACCATAGCGAAAAATTGAATGTGTATGTCCGCCACACACTTCCATAAACTGCAGAGGTTCTTTTTTAGATACGCCCAATTCTTTAACCAAGGCGCTGATTTTTTTGGCGATTTGACGAGCCTGTTCACCATCTCGAAATTCATCTACATATTTCATTATTTGTTTACCTGACTTTGTCGATCATTCGCAAGTAGTGAATGAACTAAATCCCATAAAATGTGATAGGTTGTTAAGTGGCTTTCTTGAATTCGATGAATACTACTTGAGCCAACAATTAAGTTAATATCCACAAACCGACTTTGAGCCATATCACCACCATCCATTCCAGAAAACGCAATGGTATGTAACCCTAATTCTTTGGCTTTTTTAAAACCATGCATTAAGTTTTCTGAACAACCACTTGTTGAAAAACCAATTAATACATCCCCTTCTCTTGAATGTGCAATAAGCTGTCTAACAAACGCATTTTTATAGCCTAAATCATTACTTGCCGCAGTCACCATTGTGGAATCTGCACCTAAATTTATAGCGGGTAATGCTGGTCTTCCTGCGGTAACTGGGTGTAAAAACTCAACCGCTAAATGAGAGGCATCGCAATTTGAACCTCCATTACCCATCGTTAACATTTTTCCTTTTTGACGGTATACATGGGCAATCAGTTTAGAAGCCTCTAACAGTGCCGTTTCATTCTCTTTAAAATAAGTCTTTTTAACGTCTAAACTTTCATTTACTTTTTCTTGAATTGACGTAATGAGTACCGAATCTTCAACTTCAAAATTACCAGGCCTGGTAATTTCATTTTGTGAATCTTGCAAAGTTTCTTTGCTACTTTCCTTTGGTTCTGCAAAAGGGTATAGCGCTTTAAGAATATCGGTTTCTTGAGACATCGTTCTATACTCTTAGAGATTCTTGGCTTTTATGCATCGCTTCTAACTCTTCTTGTACCTCGCCGAGCTCTTCAAGAATGGCCAATGTTTTTTTCGCTTCTTCTTCATCAATTCGGCTCATAGCAAAGCCAACATGAATCAATGCCCAGTAACCAATACAGCTTTCTACTGGCTGACCAGTTTCTACAACGCACGCAACATTCACCTCTCGCTTAACGCCTGAAACTTCAACCAAAGCCAACTGATTTTCTGAATCGGTAATTTCAATAATTTGTCCTGGAATACCTAAACACATGTTGTTCTCTCTTCTTTAAAGTAACCGTTAAACTGCAATAGCTTCTTGCTTGCCTTTAACTGAGGCCTTAGCTGTCTCTTCTATTCCAAAACGTTCCATTTTTTGTCTTAAACCAACACGAGATAACCCTAATTCTTCAGCCACTTTGGTTTTATTCCAACGAAGTCGAATTAAAGACTCTCTAATAATTTTTTCTTCTAGCTGTGCAACTTTGTCTTTTAATGAACCATTTACACCCGAAATCCAGTTCATTTCCATTTCCATTTCTTCTGGAACAGCCTGTAAAACTCTTGGCGTTAAAAACTCTGCTCTTAGTGGCTCATTGGCAGGCGTTAACATAAATGTTCTACCAATCTCATTTTGCAGTTCACGAATATTGCCAGGCCAGCGATAATCCATAAGACATTTCATGGTCTCTTCGGTAAAGCCGTGATTGTCGCGTCCATACTGTTGGCATAATTGCTCTAAGTAGCTTTTAGCTAATAATGGAATATCTTCTTTACGTTCATTTAATGAAGGTAAATTAATAACGTACCCCACTAAACGGTAATACAAATCTTCTCTAAAGCGACCCGCTTTAACTTCTTCTTCTAAATTACGATTGGTTGCTGCAACAATACGAATATTTACTTTTCTCGGTTTTGATTGACCAACAGGGCGTATTTCTCCCTCTTGAAGTACACGCAATAATTTCACTTGAAAAGCGGGGGAAACCTCGCCGATTTCATCTAAGAAAAGCGTTCCACCATTTGCTTGCTCAATTAAACCAACATGGTCCATATAAGCACCTGTAAATGCGCCTTTTTTATACCCAAACAGTTCACTTTCAAGCAACTGATCCGGCAAGGCTCCGCAGTTTTCGGCTAAAAAAGGTTTATTTGCTCTATGTGAGTTGTAATGTAAAGCTCTAGCAAACAACTCTTTACCCGTTCCTGACTTACCTGTTATTAAAATTGGCATGTCATAGTTAGTGACTTGGCAAAGTTTATCTATCGCTTTATCAAGCACGCCTCCCGTTGAACGAATAATGTCATCACAAGAATAGACTTGAGTCAGTTCTTCACGCTTACTTTCATTCTCTTTTTCTAATAAGGTCGGCGCTACTTTCAATTCAACAGAAAGTAACCGGTTTTCTCGTTGTAACTCGTAAAGCTCAATGGCGTTTTGAACCACCATGAGTAGTTGTTCTGGTTGCCATGGTTTTTCAATATATTGATAAATTCCAGCATCATTAATACCTGAAATAGTATCTTCAAGACTTGAATAACCAGAGATAAGCATACGAATCACTTCTGGCCATTTTTCTTTGACTCTAACAAGAAGTTCAACACCAGTTTCACCAGGCATTCTGTGGTCACTTATGACAACTTGAATATATTCTGCTCGTAAAATCTCTTCCGCGTCTTCAGCAGAGGTTGCTGTAAACACTTGATAATGACGTTTTAAAGTACGCTTAATAGTTTCAACCGACTTCATATCGTCATCGACAACGAGAACACTTGGCTTTTCTTGTAACATTTTAGGCCTCAATAGCTTGTTCTAAAGCATTCATTTGCGCTTTCATTTTTGATTTTTCTGCTTGCAAACGAGCTTTGCGTTTATTTAATAACCAGTTAACCCAGTCATCCATTCCTTCACCGCTCTTAGCTGATACTTGAATCACTTCAATTTCAGGATTCACTTTTTGTGCATAACGAATACACGCATCCACATCAAAGTCTAAATAAGGCAGTAAATCCACCTTATTCAATAACATTACGCTCGAAGCTGCAAACATATCTGGATATTTAATTGGTTTATCTTCACCTTCGGTGACAGAAAGAATCGCCACCTTATGATCTTCACCCAAATCAAAAGCAGATGGACACACTAAATTACCTACATTTTCAATAAACAATACACTGTAATTATCAAGGCCTAAATGTTCTGTAGCATGGCCAACCATATGAGCATCTAAGTGACATCCTTTGCCCGTATTAACTTGAATAGCGGGAACCCCTGTTTCTCTAATACGATCAGCGTCATTAGCCGTTTGCTGATCACCTTCAATCACCGCTAAAGGCAATTTATCTTTTAGGCGTAACATAGTGTCTGTTAACAACGTTGTTTTTCCTGAACCAGGGCTTGAAACAAGGTTTAGGGCAAAAATACCTTTATGCGCAAAACTATGGCGATTTTGGTGAGCATACTCGTCATTTTTAGACAGAATGTTTTGCTCAATTTCTACCATTCTGCTTTGACTCATTCCTGGAGCATGGGCATGCGCTGGACCTGCCCCGTAATTTAAATCACCATTTTCTTCTTGTGCATGGGTATGTTCATGACTATGTTCGTGATTATGATCATGTGAATGGTCATGATTGTGTGAATGATCATGATGATGAGCATGACTACCTTCAATTGAAACTTCGCCTTCACCGCATCCGCAAACTGTACACATAACTAATCTACCTCTAATTCTTTAATTTTAAGCTCTTCGCCACCCGTCACTTGAAGCATATGGCTTCCACATAAAGGGCAATCATCATATCTATTTACAATATCAACAGTGGTTGAACATCCAAGACACCACGCTTGACCCGCTATATCATTAATAATAAGTTCTGAGTCATGAGCAAGTGTATTTTTGGTAACCACTTCCCAGCCAAACAATAACGCCTGTTTTTCAACACCCGAAAAAGCCCCGATGTCTAACCAAACTTTTTTAACTTTTTTAAAACTTTGAACACTAGATTGCTCTTCTAATGTGAGCAAAATCCCTTCACAAATCGACATCTCATGCATAGCTTTTTTCCTCAATTTCAATGGGTACACATGGGTCAATTAATTGTGCAATCAAACGAGCATTTTTATTCCATTGTGGCCCTGCATCGAGTTGAGATAACCACTTATGTGCAACCCCATTAGAATGAAAATTCCATTCTGTTGGCGCACAAATCGCATAGTCTTTTACAATATTGGTTTGCTTATCAATTTTAGCTAAATGCATTAAACGGCCTCTTGCCGTTTCTACCCAACTTAATACAGCCTTTTCATTCTTAAGAACACCAAACAGATTACTATCAGACAAGGTGTTGTTATCAAATAAATCTACCTTTAATTCTTTAAAGATGTTTTGAGCATCAATGGCTTTGGCTAATACTCGGGCAAAAAAAGCATTTGTTTTTTCAATTTTTTCTATCCAAGCATGTCTGTTTTTTACTCTTGTAAAAACCGAATTTTCCATAGCAACACCGTCTAAACTTGGTTTAGCCACCCATATAGTCCAATCATTAGCATTTAGAATACTTTGCATAACCGTTTGATTTTCATAAAAAGAAACTACGTCAAATGCAATATTATTTAATTCATTATTATTCCAAATTTGTGCAAGTGGCCCTGTGTTATTAAGCAAAAATTTTAGTTCGTCATCAAAATCGACCTCAAAAACATCCATTTTTAATAAGTCATTAAATTGCACACGAATCTGTTTTAACAGCAATTCAAACTCTTTTGGTGTAGCACTTCTTTTTGCCGTTGCTGTCCAATGACCAACGCCTTTTAACGCTAAAGACAATTGTGCTGTCGTTAATATTCCCTGAGTATTAAAAAGTTGCGCGATGGATAGGTAGTGCTCTTTTAACACTTCAATACACACCAATTTTTTAAAGCTTCTTTTTTCACTCTCGGTAATGTCAAATAACGCTAAAGTAGATGCAAATTTTTGAGCTTCTCCGCACAAACTATATGCTAATCCCACAAATTCATTTACTTGTGCAGGGCTTTTCCCTGTAAATATTTTTTGTAACTTAAACGGCCTTCTTGATTCAATAGCCAAAGGAGAGCGTTCAATATTCACATGGCCTTGCATGATTATTCTCGGTTCTCTATTTCAGGGTTATCTTGACCTTTTAAACCAAACATCCCTCTTCTTGACACAGGCGTGTCTAATTTTTCTTGCACTGTTTTTGTTGGTTTAGGTTTAGGCTTATCGACAATTTGAATTTGACCATCTTGCGATTCCGCAATCATCGCTTGTCCCATTCTGATTTTTTTAATGGCTTGTTGTTGATTGGTTTGCTCTTTAGCCTCTTCATTAAAAATCAATTTAAAACACTCTAAAGCAAAATCAACAGCGACTTTATGGCTCTCTAGCGCGTGCATGTCAGACATTAAGGAGCAAGTATAAAAATAGCCAACCTCAGGTTGGTAATTCACAATAAACTCATATTGACCAGACGGAAACTTTAACGTAACACATTCAGAAACTTTGGCGGTAAATTGCGTTTTATGAGCATCATTACCTTCTTTATCTACTAACTTAAATACTGCATTAATAAACCAAGGGGTTACAATAACACCTAAATAACGGCCATCGGCAAGCTGTTGTAATACGGGTATTTCAATTAAAATGGTTGAGTTGCAAATGGGAATTGCTTTCATACTTTTCTGATAAACAGAGTCGTAATGCTTTTGCATTAAATTTACCCATTCATTAGCATCAAATCCATTTTGCATAACTAATCCTTAATAACCATAAACTGGTCTTTTTCGCCATCACATTCAGGACAACGCCACTCTGCTGGCAACTGAGTAAATGGTGTTCCTGGTTGCACCTGCCAATAATCATCACCTTGTGCAGGGTCATATACATACCAACAGATTTTGCATTCCATCTTGGTTTCATCGGTTATTTGTGAATCATCACCAAGATAAGAACCCTCAAAGCTTTTACTTATCATTTGTCTTTACCGACTCAACCATTTCAGTTATACGCCCGCTACTCTCTCTAATATCTTCTATTGAGGCTTGAGTGACGATTGGAACATCTACAACTTCAAGAGTATTTAAAATTAATTTATCTTCTGAATTAAAATATTGAACCCACCATACATGTTTTAAATTTGTTGAAGTCACTCGGCAGCTACCATAACCTCGGCTTAAAAAAACCGTTGGTCCTTCACCAAGGTATTCGCCTAACATATCCAAATCTTCTGGAGACTGAGGTAACAGTGTTAGATTAACAACATGTGCTTCATCGCCAACAAGGTATGCAAAAGATTTATCGCTCAACTCGGTTAATAGAGACGGCGCATTAATTGTGCCTGCAGGCTGCTCTTTAGGAAGCGTAATAATTGAATTTGCCTTTGCAAAAGTATCATTTCTAATGGCAACAGGAACCGTTCCAACTTCAATAGCTTGAATAATATTGCCATCTTCATGCCCTGCAATACGCCAAACACCGGCTAAAACCGTTTCTTGAATTCTTAACTGACGATTCTCTTCATTAAAAATAACAGCAACTTCACCCTCACCTAAAAACTTATTTATAAACTGAATGTCTTTTTCTTCAAACGTTGCAAAATCAAAACGAACAGCATCATCACCTTCTTTAAAATGAGTAAGCGCATTCATTAACTGATTCATTAGGTCTTCAACAACAGGGTAGGATTCGATATTATCGTCCATAATAATTGGGGCATTAAAGACACTCATATCATTTGGCATTTTCATATAATCTAGCTGCATGCCATCTTCTTCACTAGGCTGTGTGCCTGGCCCTACAACACTGACTGGTATACTTAAATCTGTGTACTGACTCATATCATTAGTTCCTTTAATTGACTTCTACACTAATACCAATTGATGGCGCATAAGACGGTTCTTTCTCTAAAATAATAGGAATCTCACGCATATAATCCGACCAATCTTGAATACGGGTCATCATGTCGATATATTTCCCATTTTTTAAAAAAATAAGAGCAGGCCACATATTAAAACCATATTTTTTAGATAACTCTTGTTCATCGTCCTCTGAAACAACAGCAACGCTAAATTGGTTCTTAAATGCTTTTTCAAGCTCTGGTAAAACAACAATAACGTCATTTGATTCAGGGTATCTTTTTGGATCACCGCCAAAATAAATAACAGAAACTTTTTGATTGTTTACAAATTCATCGTAGTTATCGCTATTTAAAACAGGGTAACCATAATCGCTTGTGATTTGTTTAATTAAACTTCTAGGCATAGTCTTTACTCTTATTTGTTCTTTAAAAAATCTGGCAATTCAGGCTCTCGACCAACAAGATCAGCAAAATATGCATCTACATCACCACCATTTAACGCTGCAAACATAGCCTTTCTTGCCTGAAGCACCGATTCTAATAAGTCTGGCTCAATAACTTCTCGAGCCGCCCCCATAAAGACTAAAACCCAGTCGCCTGCTTTTTGTGTCCCTATCAGGGATAAATCAACAGTTTCATCTCTATTTTCTTCATCATTACGACAAACAGCGACCAATTCATCACACGATAAAATTTTCATTGGAACACCAATACACATTACGACTTACTCTCAAAAAGTTTACGCCCATCAATCGGTACGCTTTTAACATTGCTAATACCTTGGTGTAACGGCTGGTCTCTTAACTTAAATTGATCATCAACAAGCACGCGTTCATCACCAACACGTAAAGCCACGTCTTCAGCAGGTCGCTCCTGTTCATACTTTGTTTTATCTAATTCTTTCTGCACAAGACTTAACTCAGGTTCTGGGCGCTTAATAACATCTACCCCCCAGCTTTTAACAATCTCAACAGCTATTTCAATACAGTTTTCCAATTGCGCTTCTACTTTAGGCGTTAAAGACCCACCAAAGTCTTCAATCAATTCTGGCTGCACCCCAATAAGTGCTATATTTTTTGGATAATTTTCCATCAATTTTGCTGTTGATAGAACTTCTTGAAATCCTGTTTGGTGCAAACTGACTTTTTTACACCCCATAAAATTAGGCACTTTATCATCACGAATCACCTTAACTTCGCCCGGCTCAAGTCCATAATCAATTGCATCAAATACAATTAAATTATCAGCATCTTGAACATGGTGAACTAAATAAATACCTTGGGTACCACCATCCATAAGCTCTACAGAGTCATCAAATTCATATAGTGCATCCATAGCTTCTACACAACGAATTCCAAAACCTTCGTCAGCCCAAAGCAAGTTTCCTATTCCGAGTATTAAAGTTTTCACTTTTATTCCAATATGTATACTTAGTTTTCACAATGATACGAATTAGTCTTTTTTTATTCCAATCAAAAGTTACTATACCCACATAAACAAAACTAAAACCTAAGTACAATTATAGAAATACAAAATTACGAATACTTAGTTACCGTTTAAAACAATAATTGGAAATAACTATCTCAATTTATTTTTGCCATTTTTACCATTTTTTAACCTATCTTATTGTTTTTTATAACTAAATAGACTTTTGGCACTTCCACTGCTGGATTACCTCCAGATTTTCAGATTTCATTCTGGAATTAATTCATGAGATGTCAGCACAAAAATAAACCGTGACTGGCATTCTAAAAAAATACTAGAGGATTACTTATGTCATCATCTGTTGAAACATTTTACGAAGTCATGCGCCGACAAGGAATTACACGTCGTAGCTTTTTAAAATATTGCAGCTTGACTGCCGCAGCGCTAGGCCTTGGACCAGCCTATGCAAACAAAATTGCCACAGCAATGGAAACCAAACCTCGTACTCCTGTTATTTGGTTGCACGGGTTAGAATGTACCTGTTGTTCTGAGTCATTTATTAGAGCAGCTCATCCTTTAGCTAAAGATGTTGTGTTATCAATGATCTCTTTAGATTATGACGATACGTTAATGGCCTCTGCCGGTCATCAAGCTGAAGCGATTCTGAGCGAAATCAAAGAAAAATATAAAGGCAATTACATTTTAGCAGTTGAAGGTAACCCACCTCTTAACCAAGATGGAATGTCTTGTATCATTGGCGGTAAACCTTTTTCTGAACAGTTAAAATGGATGGCTGAAGATGCCAAAGCAATCATCTCTTGGGGTTCATGTGCTTCGTGGGGTTGCGTACAGGCCGCTAAACCAAATCCTACACAAGCAACCCCAGTACACAAATTTTTAGGTGCAGGCTATGACAAACCTATTATTAAAGTACCTGGTTGCCCACCTATTGCAGAAGTTATGACAGGTGTTATTACCTACATGCTTACATTTGACCAGATTCCAGAACTTGACCGACAAGGTCGTCCTAAAATGTTTTATTCACAACGAATCCATGACAAATGCTATCGCCGCCCTCACTTTGACGCAGGTCAATTTGTAGAAGAATGGGATGATGAAGGTGCTCGTAAAGGTTACTGCTTATATAAAGTAGGCTGTAAAGGCCCTACAACATATAACGCATGCTCTACTGTACGCTGGAATGAGGGAACATCTTTCCCTATCCAAGCTGGTCATGGTTGTATTGGTTGTTCAGAAGATGGCTTCTGGGATAAAGGCTCTTTCTATTCTCGTGACACTGAAATGAATGCATTTGGTATTGAATCTACTGCCGACAAAATTGGTACCGCCGCTGTAGGTGTTGTTGGTGCCGCCGTTGTTGCACACGCTGCAATGAGTGCAGTCAAAGCTTCTCAGAAAAAGGGAGATGAATAAGCATGTCTATTTTAAAAACACCAAATAATTATGAAATGAATAACGGTGGACGCCGAGTAGTGGTTGACCCTGTTACTCGTATCGAAGGGCATATGCGCTGTGAAGTAAACGTTGATGAAAACAACGTTATTCAAAATGCCGTATCAACAGGCACTATGTGGCGTGGTTTAGAAGTTATATTAAGAGGTCGCGACCCTCGTGATGCATGGGCATTTGTAGAACGTATCTGTGGCGTATGCACAGGTTGTCATGCACTTGCTTCTGTTCGCGCCGTTGAAGATGCTCTAGATATAGAAATCCCTCAAAACGCCGTCTTAATTCGTGAAATCATGGCAAAAACATTACAAATTCACGATCACATCGTTCACTTTTATCACCTGCATGCACTTGACTGGGTTAACCCTGTAAATGCACTTAAAGCAGACCCTAAAGCAACGTCTGAGCTACAAAAAATTGTATCGCCATCACACCCAATGTCTAGCCCTGGCTACTTTAAAGACATTCAAACTCGTATTCAAAAATTTGTTGAATCTGGTCAACTGGGTATTTTTAAAAATGGTTACTGGGATAGTACAGCTTATAAATTATCGCCAGAAGCAGATTTAATGGCGGTTACTCACTATTTAGAAGCGTTAGATTTCCAGAAAGAAATTGTTAAAATTCACGCTATTTTTGGTGGTAAAAACCCACACCCTAACTATATGGTTGGTGGTGTTCCTTGTGCAATAAACATGGATGGAGATATGTCTGCAGGTGCGCCAATTAATATGGAACGCCTTAATTTTGTGGAAGCAAGAATTCAAGAAGGACGTAAATTCAACACAAACGTATATGTACCTGATGTTATTGCTATTGCCGCTTTCTATAAAGATTGGCTATATGGTGGCGGGCTTTCTGCTACCGATGTAATGGATTATGGCGCTTATCCTAAAGCGTATGGTGATAAATCAACTGATCAGCTACCTGGTGGTGCAATCATTGGTGGTGATTGGTCTACTGTTCACCCTGTCGATCCAAAAGATCCAGAACAAGTTCAAGAGTTTGTCACTCACTCTTGGTATAGCTACCCCGATGAAACCAAAGGATTACATCCTTGGGATGGTATTACTGAACCTAATTATGAACTTGGCGGAAATACCGTTGGTACAAAAACGGATATTAAAGAACTGGATGAATCTGCTAAATATTCATGGATCAAATCTCCTCGTTGGAGAGGCCATGCTGTTGAGGTTGGGCCTCTTGCTCGTTATATCTTGGCATACGCACAAGGTGTTGAGTACGTTACGAATCAAATTACAACGTCATTAGATCGTTTTAATGCTGTATGTCGTATTCTTGATCCAAACCATACTGACATCACTGATCTAAAAGTCTTTTTAGGTTCAACCATCGGAAGAACTTTAGCCCGAGCTTTAGAATCAGAATACTGTGGCGATATGATGCTTGATGATTTCAACCAACTTATTAGCAATATTAAAAATGGCGATTCATCTACAGCAAATACCGAGAAATGGGATCCTGTCACTTGGCCTAAGTTTGCTAAAGGGGTTGGAACGGTTGCCGCTCCACGTGGAGCACTGGCTCACTGGATTGTTATTGAAGATGGCAAAATCAAAAACTATCAAGCCGTTGTTCCAACAACATGGAACGGCTCTCCTCGTGATCCAGAAGGTAATATTGGGGCATTTGAAGCCTCTCTAATGGGCACTCCAATGGCTAATCCAGAACAGCCAGTTGAGATCCTTAGAACCTTGCATAGTTTTGACCCTTGTTTAGCTTGTTCAACTCACGTTATGAGTGAAGACGGCCAAGACATGGCAACAGTAACGGTTAGATAAAACGGATTGCTCTCTTAGGCAACTAAGAGAGCATAAAGGAGAATAAAATGTCTCATGAAAACTTAACAGGAGTTGAAAAGGTTTATGTCTATGAAGCTCCTGTACGACTATGGCACTGGATTAATATGCTTGCCATTCTTGTACTTGCGGTAACAGGTTACTTTATTGGTAATCCTTTACCAACTCTTAGCGGTGAAGCGTCGGACCATTATGTAATGGGAACCATCCGCTTTCTTCACTTCTCTGCAGCTTATATATTTGCCGTTGGCTTCTTAGGAAGAATCTATTGGGCGATTGTCGGTAATTCTCACGCTAGAGAATTATTCTACATCCCTATTTGGCGCGCATCATGGTGGGCCGGCTTTATTGACGAACTCAAATGGTATGCATTCTTAAAGAAAGAACCAACAAAACATGAAGGACACAACCCAATGGCGCAGTTTGCTATGTTCTTTATTTTTGTTTTAGGTTCAATCATGATGATTTTTACTGGCTTTGCTCTGTATTCAGAAGGTGCAGGCTTAGGCAGTTGGCAGGACACTCTTTTTGGCTGGGTAATTCCACTATTTGGTCAAAGCCAAGATGTCCATTCATGGCACAGACTTGGATTATGGATAATCACTGTTTTTGTCATTGCTCACGTTTACGTTGCCATTCGTGAAGATATCATGTCTCGTCAATCAATGGTTAGCACCATGATTAGCGGTTGGCGTTTCTTCAAAGATAAAAGATAGTCCCACATAATTAAAAATTAATAGTAGTACCCTCCCTCAGTCTTACCTCGTAGTTACTGCGAGGTTTTTTTATGTTTGATTTCAAATATTGGTATTAAAGATTTTACCAGGCCTGTAAAAAACAAACCTCCTCTTAAAAAACTTACTTAACGGCTTGGCCTATTGCTATTGACTGATCATTAGCAGGCAACATTCGATGTTTTAAAACAGCAATCTCTTTTGGCATTGCGTGTTCAATTAAATAAATTAACCAACTGTTTTGGCAAACCCCACCACTAAATACAACCGAATCAAAATCATATTCATTTTTTAGTTTACTAATCATACTCACGATTCCATTAGCAAAACCAATATGAAAACGACAAGCAATATCCTCTAACAAAACGCCCTGCTCAATATCAACTAAAACCGCTTTAAAAATAGAACCAACAGAAAGCAGGTAATTTAATTCCTGTTCACTTTCGCGACTATTACTCACAATCTCACATAAATAACCCAAGTCTTTATTTTTAAGAACGCCTTCTTTTGAAACATAAGCCTCAAATTCCGTCGCTGCTTGGCCTTCATAACTCACTTGTTCAAAACAGATATTACATAAAGCTGAAACGGCATCAAATAAACGGCCCGCTGATGAAGACATTGGTGAATTAATAGACTGTTTAAACATCTGTTCCAATAAATCAATCGGCTTGTTTTTGAGTTTTGCCAAACTTTGTGCCGATTTATATTCATTCAATAAAACATCTAACCCAGCAAAATCTTTTAAATCTCTTAAATAAGCATATAAATTTCGCCAAGGCTCTTTATTTGCTTTATCGCCACCCAATAACGGCTTAGCTTGAAGTGAAGCCACTCTGTTAACGGCATGATAATTACCATACAAAAACTCACCACCCCAAAAATGGTTTTCTTCACCGTACCCCAAACCATCAAGAATAACACCCAAGTAATTTGCACCAGAATCAGGTATACCATTTTCAACCATACAGGCATTAAAATGCGCGTGGTGATGTTGAACAGGATTGTTTTTTAAACCATGATTTCGACTAAAATCATCCATAAATCCACTTGAAAAATAACCTGGATGCAAATCCGTTTGAATTTTTTCAGGCCTTAATTGATACAGCTTAGTCAAATCATCCAACGCTTCTTTGTATGCGGTTTGTACATCAAAATTAGCTAAGTCTCCCAAATAATGAGACAGAATAATTTGCCCGTGATGCCTAATGGCTATTGAATTTTTTAAATCACCACCCGCTGAAATCGTAGCAGTATCTACTTCAAATCCTTTAGGTAAATTCACTTTAAAAGGCGAAAACCCTCTAGACTGCCGCAACACCAAAAAGTCATCATCTGGCGTAATTAAAACAACCGAATCTTCTAAACGTCTTACAATCGGACGATTATGAGTCAATAAATGATCTGCCAAATCTAATAAAGCCTTTTCATGTTCTTGCAAATAAGCTTGCGGCATGCCAGAACGGTTTGCAGAAGTAAAAACCAATACTCCATGCCCCGATTCTTTTTGCCACTTTTGCATTAATAAAATATGCAATGGATTACTCGGTAACATAAAACCAAGTTTTGATTGATTAGGAGCAATGGATTCTGAAAGGGAATATGGTGAAGTATTTTTGGTTAACTTAGGCATTAAAACAATGGGCGACTGTACCGAACTTAACCAAGTTTTAGCGCTGTTTCCAACATCACAATAATGGCCAACACTTTCAATATCTGCCGCCATTAAAGCAAATGGCTTAGCTGGACGATATTTACGTTCACGCAATAAATTGCAAGCTTTATCATTCATAGCATCACACACCAAGTGATAACCACCTAAGCCTTTTACAGCTAAAATCTTGCCTTGTTTTAAAAATAAGCAGGCCTGGTCAAACATTGAATCAGAATCTAAATCCTCAAATGACCAGGCCTGGTAATTTTGATTTTCTTTTATTTCGCCGTGTTTAGCCAAATACAATTTAGGCCCACAATCAGGGCAAGCATTGGGTTGTGCATGAAAACGTCTATCCGCAGGATTGTTATATTCAGCCAAGCATGCATCACACATTTCAAAATCAGCCATAGATGTCTGTGCTCGATCATAAGGCATGTTTTTAATAATGGAATATCTTGGCCCGCAAAGTGTGCAGTTGGTAAACGCATAACCATAACGTCTGTTTTTGGGATCATTTATCTCAGAACGACATAAATCACAAGTGGCCGCATCAGGCAATACAACAGTATTCATCACGCCTGTTTTACTTTCTACAATATCAAAACCACTTACCGTGTTTAGCTTTTCAATTTGTTGAGGGCTAACAATATTCGTTACGGCTACCGTTTCAACACTTGCCAAAGCCGGAGCATTTTTTTTAATCTCATCAACAAAGCGCTGTAACTGTACATTATGTATTTTGATATCAATCAAAACACCTTCCGAATCATTTAATACCCAACCCGTCGCTTCAAACTGTTTTGCTAACTGCCAAATAAACGGCCTAAATCCTACACCTTGAACACAGCCAGTTACTCGAATATTGCAAAAAGCAAACATCTAATAAGGCCTAACTATTGAACCGTTTGATGTTGCATATTTTCTATCAAACCAATCACTTCTTTAGCCTTGGCATTTTCTTTTAACGTTGTTGGTAACGCTTGAATAAGTTGGCTAGCCAAGTCGATAAGATTCATTTTTACCGCAATAGCTATTTCAATCAATTTTACTTCTTGATCTAGCGGGTATTTAGAGCTGTAAATTCCCACAATACTTTGCGCTTCTTCATACTGTTCTGAAGCCAGTAATATCTCAATTTGTTTTTCTAAAACATGAATACGATGTTGTTGCTCTGTTAAAACATAAGGCTCTAATAATTTATCTATTTGCACCTTAGACAACACACCCTTAGCTTGCGCCACCAGTTCTTTTTTATGAAACAGTTTTAAATCAGGAATCGACTCAACCTTACAGTCATCTAAAACTTGATCGACCTCTTTATCATCAATATCAATAACCGCAATATTAAGACGCTCTTCATATTCCTTGGCAACAGTTTCTAACAATGCATTCACTTCCTGACAAGGCTCGCACCAACTTGCCGTAAAAAAAACGGCTATTGGATTATGCAAAGAACTATCAATAACGGCTAGCTTAAAATCAGATGCTGGAATTTGTTTAATGCTCATAAAAAAACCTTAAAAAGTAAAAGAGCCTTAACTAAAAAGGCACCATATTAATACAACAAAATACCCTTAAATTTTAACAGAAACAGCATTTAAAAGCGCTGCTTTCCCAGCAAATAATTAATTAATTTTTAAGGATTTTTACCTCTCAAAACGACTGCTTCATAAAACAAATTTTAAGCCCTTAATTTTTTTCTAAAATTAATAAATACCAACACAATTTCAAGTTGTTTTTTTTAAAAAATAAGTAAACTCATGGCGTTTAGCTTAAGCACAATATTCCTCCTACCAAAGTTGCAAATTAACAAAGATTTTTGTTTTCGATTTGTCACTGATTTGTCACACAAAAAAATACAGAAATTTCTTCAAATAAAATTTGACACTTACAAAGCCCCTCTACACAATAAGCAAATTATATTTTGGCCACATAGCTCAGTCGGTAGAGCAAGCTTCAAAGCTTTTGGATGGTTAGGATTTATTTCAATAAGCTTATCTACAAAATACTTCGCCTCAACCATATTCCCTTTTTTCAACAAATCATGACAAAACTCAGTTAGATATTTCACTCGCTTTTTAGGGTTCTTAGTATTTCTAAAATTGTCTTCACTCTGAAGTTCTATTTTTTCAGACATAAATAACAACCTTTATTTACATTATGAGAATAGATGTCTTTAGTTAAATTACTAAAACTCTGTCATTAATTTTTACAACCGTTGAGCCAATGGCTTTGTACACTTAAAAACTCAAACCTGCACTAAAAGCTCTAACAATGCACTTTCGACTTCAAGAGGCTTTTCTTTCTTAACGTCTATACATTCTTTTTATGTCACATCATTTAGCTTTAATTTCATCATAATATTAACTTTTTTAATAAATCCCGCTTATTGCGATGCCTTACTTGAATAACCTATAAGTTCAAAAAGAATTTTATCCTCCCAAGTCCTTGAGCCTTTACGATGCTCAAAAATCACCGATTTTTTAATAAAACTAGGTAACTCTTTTCTCTGAGAAGTTTTTCGTTTTTCACCCTCTATCGTAGATGTGCTTTTAACACGACGACGAAACTTACCCTGATATTCAACAACTTTAGACAGAAACTCATATAGCTGGCTCGACGAAACGGTATTATCATAAGTTTCAAAAATTAACCCGCTAAAACCTTTTTCATTAGGCTTCCTCTGAATTTCAAAGAAAAATAATACCGTTCCATCAGGCATTGTCATTTTAACTAACAAGGCAACTCTCGTTATAACTTGGTTATACTGGTTTTTACAATAGACAGCCCAGCTACTGTTATTTTTTTGCCCAATTAATTTGGTTGGAAATGACACAAAAGCAGGCATTAAATTCAAGTTTGTGAGTGAATCTAAGAATTCTAATTCTTTAATTTTTTGGCTCGCGAATAAAGACAGGAGAGCATTTTTTACCGTATCAAGAATTTCAAGTTGGTTAACGTATTCAGTCGTATCGCCGCCTCTTTCAGATTGCTTTAATTGCCCAATCCCTTCAGAGTTCTTACTACTATTTAACTCTCCAGAAGAAAGACCTCTTAGTTTTTGCCCATCAGCTCTATTCTTATTTCTTCGCTTTATATCGCTCTGCGTTGTCTCTACAAAATCTTCAACATCTGGCGATTTACCTAAAATCATCACTTCACTTAAAATATGAGCACCAGCGGCGTTAACGTTTGGATCGGTACCAGGAATTATTGGCACATCCTGAAAGTTACCAATAGCACCTCCAGCTGTAAAGCCACCACCATTATTCTCACCAGTACCCTGGATTGGATCGTCTTCTAGTCCTGTATAAATCGTTTCCATAAGTACTTGATTAATCTTATGCGTTGTTGGCAAAGAACATCCTCTTACTCTTAACATCAAGAAAGTTTGGTCATCAATCCAAATTCCATCGCCACTCAACCGCATACTCTCAGGGTGATAAGGAAGAACATCCGGATGGCGGTCAGGATAATTACGTCCTGACGGGTCTTTATTAGCTTTAGTTAAGCTATTTCTTAGAACTCTGAGTCGTTCTTTAGTAACAGCATTGCCGTGGGCATACCCTAAAAATGCTAGGTTTGTTTGATGCTTTCTAGACTTCATATATAGGTCATATTCACCGAGCTTATTTTCACCTGATTCGTCCAAATCAATATAATCAGCTAACGCATCATCTAAGTTAAGGTTTACAACCTTGTTTCTCAGCTGTTGCTCTCGTGGGGTATAACAACTAGTTAAAAACTCAATGGAAGGAATTAAAACAGTACATTCATCATTCGAAATTAGTTTTGTTAATTTAGATTTAGACATTTGACCTAAATATACAGCTTGTCTTTTAAGGTCTCTTGTTTCCTCTTCATTCAAGTTATCACTACTTTTAAGTTTAGTATTTATTTTTGACTTGGTACCAAATGCCAATGAATAGGCAAATGGGGGTATTTGATAGTAGTCTGTCGATGGGTCTTTTTCGGAAAATTCGATTGAGGAAGGCGGAGAGTTAATAAAATCAAAATCAAAAACTACAGAGCGTTCATAAGTCTTAGAATATTGCGCCCAAAAACCTTCAACACGTCGTTGACCTAACCATACGGTACCGAGTCGAACAATATCCGCTTGAGCTAATGGGATTTTGTAAACTGTTTCATATTCATCAAGTCGATTATCTACAATGCTTCTCAATGAGACTAGGAAATGTGGAGCCGTGCTTAAATTGTGGCTTACATGTACAGAACCAAACCCCCAGACAACTCTTAATTGTTGGTCATTTGGAAAAGAAGCTATAGGAGGGTAATTCAAGATGCCGCCTTATATGAAAAATAAGGAACGGAACCAGCATGATTTTTATCAACAAAGCTTTGGTAGCGTCTTTTATGAAAAAGTAGCAGGTTTAGTGATAACTGACAGCATGTGTTTACCCTCTTATTTTTAATAATTTAAGCATTTGAATCTACTGCTGATTGACTAGCAGAACTGGAACTACTGTCACCCGGGCCTGAACTTACCTCTTTATTGGTAAGACTCGATGGTGCATTAGCATCCTGACCATCCGGTACGCCACCAGAACCACCTTCACCGCCAGCCCAGCGAATGACATTCTCTGGTAGCCATGTTACCAAACGCAGGCATTCCTAACAAAAAAATAATAAATTATGCGTACAAAATAAACTAATAAGTATGAGTTTTTATTTGAGAGTGATTGTTAGCGTTTTATCAGCTCGAGAGTATCTTAGTTTTGATTAGTTTTATACTGTCCCGAATGAACAAGAGCTCAATGAATGTGCGTGTTTGAGATCTCTACGAAGGTGAATTGTGCTTCTGTTGTCAATGTCATTGACAACACCTGATTGTTTAATAAGAAATTCATCAGAGTCAGTAAATTCAGTTTTTTTCATTAACGTCATTTCAACCAAGTCTGTAGAAGTACAGTCATTTAGTAATCTCTAAATATTGTGGTAAATTATCAGGCGCATAGCGTTCATTCATGATAGCGCTATTTAAAGCAACGTAACCGTTTTGCTCTGAACGACCGTAGCCACCATGAATATGCCCGAAAAGGTGAGCTTTCAGGGTATCTAATTCATTAATGCGTTTTAACAAAAATGGACAGCCAACAGATGAGATGCGAGGATCTTCTTTATTCTCTGCATATAAATCATCTAATATCCCTTTAGCGGGTCCATGGGTAATCAATACATCTACATCATCTGGAATTTTGGGCCACAACGTTTCAGCTTCGTGCTGATGAAGCTGAAAACCCCAATCATGAAACCAAGGTGTGTAAGGGCTTCCCCAAAATTTTATGCCATCAATCTCTACTGATTCGTTAATCAACAAATGCATACCTTTTGGAAAGAATTTATCTCTTTGCTCAGGCTTATTTTGAAATTCTTCACAAAGAATATCGTGATTTCCAGGCACCAGAATCTTGTGTTTAAATGGCAATGAGTCGAACCACTCAATAAAGTTTTTTAACTCATTCTCACAGAGTGAATGCGCCATAAAATCGCCACTATGAACCAGTACATCAATATCACCAAACTTATTTATTAAAAGGTCTAAACCTGTCGCTTGTGCTTGGTTTGAGCATGTAGGCGACCATAAAAGATTAGGTTGACATCCATGCGTGTCGCTAATGTGTGCAATCTTCATTTCCTTCACTCCTCAATCATTCGCTTCCAACTTCGTCTAACTCTAAAACATGTAACCCGGTTGCTGAGTTGGAATATTGAATGCCGTTGTCAGTCATTATGCCTTTTGCTTCATGAATATGTCCAAATAAGTGCGCTTTAAGGTTGTCTAATTGATCAATCCGCTCTGCTAGACTTGGGCAACCCAACCTTTGAGTTCTGTCATACTTCTCGACTAGATCTAAAGTTTTAAATTTAGGTCCATGTGTAATCAGAACATCCACATCATCTGGAATTTTTTGCCAAATCGTTTCACCTTCTCCCGGATAAAACGTAAAACTTCCTCCGAATGGAGAAGGCGTCCAGGGAGAGCCATAAAACGTCACGCCATCAATTTCAATCAGCTCATCTTGTAAATAATCAATCCCTGTTAAATCGAATTCCTTACTCACATTTGAAGAATGAAAGAACGTATCGTCATGATTACCTGCAATTAAAATTTTATGTTTGGCAGGCATCGATTTAAACCACTCAAGAAAAAATTCGGTTTCTTCTTTAATTCCGTAATCTGAAAAATCTCCAGAGTGGATTAACACATCAATCCTTTCAATGGCTTCTATGGCCTCTGTTAGATTTCTATGTCTTCCATGACTGTCACTAATATGTACAATTTTCATTATTAAATAACCCTAAAATGTCCTCAGCCTGAACAATGGTTAATGCTTCACCCAAATGTCCAGTATCTATCCAGACCTGATTACCCCATATTACAGGTGTTTTTACTGGAGTATGTCCATGCACTGTGGCAATCACCTCTTTTACAAACTTTGGTTCATCTTGAAACTCTGGTACCCAGTAACAATCCCGTTCAACACTCCAAACCGATTCAATCGCTAGTCGATTCCAAATGGCTTCTTCCTGCACTTTTTTGTTTTGGATGAGTCCATCAATAAATGCCGCCCAAGAATCAAACCTTCCAGGCACTTCTGCATGAACAAGTCCTATCTCTCCAAGCTCTGTTTCCAGCGTTATCGCATAAGGCAGTTGTGACAGGTTTTGATGAATACGTTGCTTTGCAACTTCGCTTGAAAGCTTATCAAACCACTTACCACCATTATTACGATGATCTTTTATCGCATCGGATTGTGTTCTTACAGCGCTCATATAAAGCGGCTTGGCAAATGGTAAATCAAAGCGCTCGATAAGCATTTGCTCGTGATTACCCCTGATTGAATAAAACCAAGGTTTTTCATAAAGCATTGTTAGCACTGCTAAGCTATTTTTACCACGATCAATTAAATCACCTAGTGCAAATAAACGGTCTTTTGATTCATCAAAGTTGACACTTTCTAATGCCTTAAACAATCGTTTTTTATGGCCGTGAATATCACCAATAATAAAGTCGCGACCCATCCTATTTTTATTTATTTTTTGATGAATGCTTATGTTTACTTGATTGTCCATTTAAATTAATCCACACACAAAATCCAAAAAATTTTACTCGTAACGTCAATACTCCTGACCAATAAACTTCTACTTTTATTTAATAGCAATACTATTTATTTATCACACTAAAGACTTAAACCAATCCATCAAACGCTGGAATTTGTTTTTTCTTGGTGCTCTTCTTCGCAGCTTATTAGTGAGTTCATTGATTCGCTTATCTAAACTTAAAAATTTATACGAAAACTCTTCGAACTGCTTGTGATAAAACTCATATAAATTATTCATACTCTCTTCAATCGCCGACATTGACTCATTTAATGTCTGTAACTGTTCTTGTTGATGAGTGTCTATTGATTCAAGCACCTTATGATTTTGATCCAGTGAATGCCCCATGAATGAAATTAAAAACAGAAGCGATTGATCATTTTCAAATTCGTATAATCTTTTCATCATTTCATCTCTATATGGATGTTTATCAATCATGTTTTTAATATGATATTGAAGATAATTTTGTGCTGTTTTGCGGTTACTGCGCATCATTTTCCAATATTGTTTTTGTGTATTCATGTTTCTTACGCCTAAAAATTATTGCTCTTCCAGCTTCAATACTTCAAAAAAGCCTTGGTTCTGAAGAGATTTAAAAAACTGTTCTACCTGAATTCTTTGCATTATTGGAAACGTTTTAAGAGCCTTTGCAAAATTTTGTCTGTCACCTAATTTTTCCATGACATTTTTATGTAAAACAGGAATTTCAAAACTTTCTAATAAACTTATTCTTGATGATAATTCAGGGATTCCAAAAAACGCATTTTTAACTAAATATAGTTCATCAGCGTGTTTAACCAAATTCCCCTCTAATACTAATTCAGCTTGTTTAACTGCAACTTCTGTTTTGAAAATGTTGTAAAAAATAACCAAACGATAACCTAGACTTTTACAAGCTAAACCGATTAATTCTCCAACTTGTTCAAGTGTTTCACTTGCACCAGCAGGGGTATTAATTACAATATGTTCAACATCTGTCTGCTCAATAATTTCAAAAAGATCAGCAATTAAATCTTCGGCTGATTCCTGACCTGAAATAGGCGCCATTACCACTTCAGCGTAATCATCATTCTCAAACCTAGGGGCAACATCTGGCTGACCACCCGACTGATTTGCATCAGCTTCTACTAGTAGTAAAGGCATTTTCTTTACTGATAAAATACTGGCAATAATCATTGCCAATAAACTCTTTCCACACCCACCTTTATCACCGTGACTTATATAGATCGTTTTACTCATAATTAATTCCTTTTTTAGAAAAACCTGTATCTTTACTAAACTTCATTTGTTTTGAAATCTTTGATTTGCCTTCTTTCGCAAAAGCATCAAAAATAACAAAATCATCCCTTTTTTCTCGATAAACCATTTTGTATAAATCTGAACCATCTTCTAAATCAAGTAAGAAGCTCTGTTTTGAATCAATAACCTTTAGCAGCGCTTCTAAACTTTGACTCAATCTCGTAACCGCTAAATCTGATTCATATACTTGCTGCCATTCCTGCATAGCGACTCGTTTTACAAGTGGCTTGTTAACCTCTCTATTCTTCTTCGAATAACTAATATGTTTACTCTCTACCTTGTTTTCAGCTCGCCTCAATGCGCCACGTAAAGCGAAATATCCGATGCCAAAACAATCTGCGAGCTGTCTTGTTGTAAAAGGGCCTGAACTCCCTTCTTTTCTAGTTCGCAACAAACTTTTTAAAGTTGAAAAGTTATTTATAACAATCGATTGAATCGAAGCACCGACTTCTAACTCTCGTTTAAACTTTTGCTTGAGTTCATTCAATTCTTCATAAAACCCCATATCCTCTCCTTTAACTCACGTAACCAATTTATCAATATCGTTTCTAACAGTTAGATAATCCATTTTGCAAAATCGAAAAAAAACAAATTAAGTTGTACAATCAATTCACTGTGAAAAGCTTGTACGCTTAATGTGCCCATTAATTACCGACCTTATGTTCTAGCTGAGTGCATTAGATATGCCACTTGTGTTTTTTTAGCGTGACAAACCGACTTCAATTTCACATTGTTTATCCTTATTCCTGTCATTTATCGCTTCCATATCATCACTAGAAGCACATACTCCAAAACCACCACTGCCATTAACTTTACGGCCATAAAACTTTTCATTCGTATCCTGTGCACCGTGTCCCATCAATGCTGCAATCTCTATTGGCTTTAATCCAGCAAGTTTTGCATTTGCTGCAAACTGATGGCGTCCTGAATATAAAGTGATTCGTTGACCTTTTTTAATGATTTTCTGTTGTTCTAATCGTGTATTTATTTGACCTAATAAAAACCTGCAAGCTCGTAGCTCAAGGTCAACTTGACGTCTATATTCTTCGTTTATCGGTTCAAGGTCTTCTGCACCATTAAGACCAACCTTTAGTTGATTGAAGTGTTCAAAAACTTCACCCACTGAAGAAACTGCTTCTTTAAACAAAGACATGTATTCATCTTGAACATCATCCATCACAACGACTCGATACTCCCCAAACGAACGATTTTGAGTTGCTTTGGCATTTCTGATATTAATTCCGCAACCTTTACCACCTGCTAATTCGAATACAAATTCTGAATAAGCCCATTCCACAGGTCTTAGCCCAAAGTAAGCGGATGCTTTTAATATATTTAATGTAAGATTTGCGGCTCTTGAGCGAGAGTTTTCTAATTCAAATCGAACGTGGCGCCAAACTTTAGGATTCATACTCTTTAATTTCTGGGCGGAAGTTCTTTTTCCGTGTTTTTTGCGGACTTCTTTTTTAGAAACATTTGACCGGAAACCCTGAGAAAAAATATTGCTATCCAATTCAATACCTTCCTGTTCACACCAAAAACTGAGCGCAGATTTATATTGCCTCCGTGTAGAGGGAGACCAATCCGAAGTATGATTCTCAATCCAGTCAAAAAAAGCTGAAATACTTTTATGTAAATCCTTTCCCGTCTCATTTTCAAAACGTTTCTTAATCGATTCTGCTCGCTCCAGATACGCTTTCTCAGTTCGCTTCATCATTGTAAAAACACCTTAAAATACTCGTTACATATATATTTCTTTAAATACCCTTTCGCTAATAAAATCCCATTGGAACAGTCTTATCTTGAATAATTTCTAGGTCATCAACGATCAGGTAACTACGCTTATTTTGATATGCATTAACGTAAGAATTTTTCAGACTTTTTTTGACCTGTCGAACTGATCTTTGATCTTTAATCAAGACATCAATAACCTCTTCACTTAATTTAGTATCAAAAAAACTACCCCAATCACTACCTTCTAAAATCGATACATGAATGTTTTGAATAATGGATTTCATGTGTTCGATAGTTGGCAAAGGAACTTCAAAGACATTTAAACGTGAAAGTAATGCTGGATGAATTCCTTCAGTGCTATTTCCAGAGGCCATAAAAATCAAAGCAGATGCATCAAATAAAACCGCACTTGTAAAAGCTTGATCGACAAACTGACTTGCAGAACGCTCTTCTAATAAGTCATAAAGAGCATTGAGCGGATTCCCGTTATTTCCACTGTGATTCACCTTTTCCAACTCATCCATAAAAAAAATAAAATTGGCATTTTCTGAACGCATCATCCCTTGAACAATGAGACCAGGTGCTGAATCAGACCATTGTGGTTCTGACCCTGCTAATGCAATTGCTCCACCAAGCTGTCCCGCATTGCACTTTTCTAAATCAACCCCAAACACCTCACTCAGTGCGAATACAAATTCTGTTTTACCAATCCCTGGCTCACCCCAAATATAAAGAGGATCAATTTGAATGTTCTTATTCCCTAGAGTTTTTAATGTCAGGTGGTTTTCAATATGCATAATCACTTCGATAAAATTTGGAAAACGTTTCTTAAGTTTATTAAGCTCTTTCAAAAGCTGTTGAGTCACTTTTGCCACTTTTTTATAGTGCTTCCCTTCGTAATAGAACTCCTTAATCTTTGCAAAGTTATCTTTTGCTCCCCTATTGCCAGACTCTTTTTTCATAAATTCGAAACTACTGTTAGAACTGATTATTGCAAACTTACCCTTTGAAGCTAATTGATTAGCTAATTCTTGTAATCTGTCATTTGTTGTACAGCCAGCTCTACCCCAAACCATTTCTGTTTCCATCATTTTCTCCTGTTACCAAACCCTCAAAAAAACTTACAAAACCAAATCTTATAAAGTCTTTTTGTTAATAGTTGGGTATATACTGTGATTTTCTTGAGTGCATGTCAATTATTTTTTAGTATCCACCCTACTATTTAAAATATAATTCAGTATGATTGCCACACATAGCAAAAGTTAATATCAATAAATTAGATTGAGAAACCAAATGAAACTAAAAGATTGTGTCACTGCTTTTACTGGAATCAACACCTCAAAAATCTCTAAAGATTCCTTTACAGATGGAGTTGAGATGGGACTCATAACGGGACAATCAATCAATGAATATGGAGAGTTTGAATCGGAACTGGCTCAGACAACATGGATAGTTCCAGGTTCTGCTGAGAAGTTCTTGTTACTCGATAACGACATCGTGATACAAATACGAGGAAATGTTTTTAAGGCAGGGTTATTTAAGCAAAGTGAAGCGGATACAAAGCAAAGCTATATTGCGAGCTCTAACTTTGTCATCATGAGAGTAAATACAGATTTCCTGCAACCTGAAATTCTGGTGTCTTACTTCAACTCCTCCTTTTTTAAGGAGAATGTCATTGCAGCAACGCGTTCTAACACGATGCTGATCACGTTAAAAAAACTGCTAGAGCATCCAATTGCAATTCCTTGTCAATCCGATCAAAAAGCGCTGGTTTCTATGTTTTATCGTTATGCTGATCTACAGAAGAAAACACTGGAATTATTCAATCAACAAAAAGTGGTTGCAGAAACCAAGCTATTCGATGTGTTGCAACGCTCGAATAAGGATACAAAGTAAATGGATAACAACTTTTCAAAAAACTTTAAGCAAGCGATTCAAAACCAAGACCCTTGTGAAATCGTGTATGTTTTACTGCAAATCAAGCTTGCCCTAGTCTCATTAAACGAACTTGATGAGACGAGCGTGGAATTAGGTTTAACTGAATTAATAAAAGGTCGTCATAACAATCGTTCTCATACCGAAATGGCAACACTGAAAGCAACTGAGACAAAAAATAGACTAAAAGATGAAGTGCATCGTTTTGCTAAAAGCAATGATTTATATACCGATTTATTCGATAACTTAGATGCAAAAATGATTGTTTCTTTAACAACGATTGCACTGACGACAGATAATCTTTCTTTAGAACTCAGAAAATTTATGGATGACAACCCAAGACGAACAGGGGTCAACTTTACGCCTGTCGTTATTAGGCGGTTAATGCAGTCTGTTTTGCTAAACCTAACTTCAGATAAAGAACAAACGAGCCTACTTGACCCTCTCTCTAGAACAGGAGACTTGGTATTTTCGTGGCCACCACTCCCCTTTTCTAAAATCGGTTTAAATTCTGACACTCAGCTTGAGAGAGAGGTAGCCAAATTATTTTGGAATGTAGTCATGCTTGATCAACATGACTTGCAATCTAATGAACCAAATATTGTTCAACAAACGGTGACTACAACACCTGTCAAACTTCTTCAAAATCACAAGCCAAAAAAAGAAAAATATGATGCCGTTTTAAGCTCAATTGCATCGTCGACTGGAACCGTTAATCACGACACGAGAAAAGCAAAAACACATTCAACAGCCTGGGTTGAGGCTATATTAGAAATCTTGAATGATAATGGCGTGGCGGTCTTGTTGATTGAAGATGGTTTTTTCCATCGAACCACTTTTGATTATGAATTTCGCGAACAGCTTGTTAAAAAAGATTTAGTTGAAATGATTATTGCTTTGCCAGCTAACTTGTATTTTAAAAACGCACATTTTAATGCCAGTATTTTAGTCATCAATAAAAACAAACCTGTCCATGCTAAAAATAAAGTAAAACTGTTTCATCTACATGAACTAAAGAATCTTAAGCTTGATGAAATAGAAAAATTAGCTGCGTTTACCAGTCATGCTGAAGCACATCATTCTAAAAAATTACCGCCTAACCTGATCAATGAGATTGCGAGCCTGTAAATAATTCTGTGTAAACGCTCGGTTGATCAAACATAAGGTTTCAAGCGTTCTTCATGCAGAATCATAAACTGGTTCATGGCTAATTTCCAGTCTCGAATCGGCATGGTCCATTTTTTTGAGGCCGATTCAATGGCCAGAAAAATGATTTTAAAGGCCGAGTTATCATGGCTGAAGATCTTGCGATTCTTGGTGGCTTTGCGAATCACCGAGTTCAAAGATTCAATCGCATTCGTCGTATAGATCACCTTGCGGATCGCCTGAGGGTACTGGAACAGCGTGGCCACATTGTCCCAGTTGTTGCGCCAGGAACGACCGATATTGGGGAATTTGTCATCCCATTTGGTCTCGAACTGCTCAAGCGCCAACAGAGCTTCTTCTTCGGTCACTGACTGGTAAACCTGTTTGAGGTCGTTGGCGACCTGTTTGCGCTCTTTGTAGCCAACATAACGCAGGGAATTGCGCACCATGTGCACAATGCAAAGTTGAACATCTGCCTGAGGGTAGACGGTATTGATGGCCTCAGGAAAGCCCGTCAGGCCATCAACGCTTGCGACCAGTATGTCCTTGACGCCTCGGGCTTCAAGGTCGTTTAAAACGCTCAACCAGAACTTGGATGACTCGGTCTCAGACAGCCACAGGCCCAGGCATTCTTTTTGGCCGTCGGTATTGACGCCAAGCGCTACATACATGGTTTTTCGCACCACCTGTTTGTCCTGGCGGACCTTGATGACAATACCATCGAGATACAGCAGCGGATAGACTTCGTCCAACGGACGAGAACGCCAGAGGGTGACTTTTTCCATGACCGCTTCGGTGACCTTGGAGATCAGTGTTGGCGAGACATCAGCGCCATACATCTCTTTGAACGTTGCCACAATGTCTCGGGTGGTCATGCCTTTGGCATAAAGCGCCAGTATCTGGTCATCCATGCTGGTCAGGCGGGTTTCGCCTTTTTTGATAATGGTGGGGTTAAACTCACTCTGGCGATCCCGAGGGATGGCGATTTCCACTTCGCCATGGTCGCCTTTGAGGGTTTTAAATGAATAGCCGTTTCGGCTGTTGTCGCTGTCGGAACTGTGGTGCTTGGGATAGCCCAGGTGCTCTTCCATTTCAGCACCGAGGGCGGCTTCAACGGTCATTTTAAGCAGACTGGCTGAGAGGTCAGACAAGTCGCTCTGAGTTTTGATATCCTTGGCCAGCTCAGCGGCCATGGCTTTGAGTTTTTCTTGGTCGATGTTGCTCATAGTGATTTTCCTTTTCGGGGAATTTTAAACTATGAGCGTTTACACAATTTGGTTTACAGGCCCTGAGATTGCTTCAATAACCGTTTCAACACAACAAATCAGCCAGAACAGTTTTAGTTTACGCCCTTTTGATTATCTCCAAATACAATCGACTTCAGGGACATTAAACCTAAATGCAGAAATTGATAAACTTGATACAATTAGACAGGAATGGCAATCTTTAGAACAAGACTTTAGACAATCCATAGAGTAAATCAATTTAGTATTACCAAATATTGATAGTTTGATAGTTGGTGGTATGAACCTGTAAAAATCTTTTTTTGGCCTAAGACTCAATTTAAAAGCTCTGCTTCTAAACAGAGAGCTCTCTAATTCAAATCAGATTGCTCTAATCTAAACTTAGTGTCAATCTTATCAACACTAAAATCCACATACCAATCAATAACTGACTTTATTAACTCTTGTCCAAGCATGGCTGTAGTTGATGATTCATCAATAAACTTATCCAATGATTTTTCAACATCCTCAGATGTTTTTTCTACAAAGCCATGAATAACACTATTTCGTTGTTTTCTCCAATCATCAAGCTTTCCGAAAAGGGAAATATCTTTAGATTCTTTAGTTAGCTGCTTTTCAGTTCTTAAAATTAACCCCTTTAAACTAACATTATTCAGTTTGATACTTTTTGACCTTAAATAACGGTTTAATAAATGACTAATCACACTTTCTTGCAATGCAATAGCTTCTAAATAAAAGTGTGATTTGATGGCATCTTGAGATCGCTGTTGTGCTGCCAAATAAGAGGCATGAATAGCCTTTAATTCCTGAGTAGCTTGCTCGAATGAAGAGCCATTTTGATAAGAATGATGCAAAGCTTCAATAAGAGAATATCCATTTTCATCAAAGCTATCAAGATCAACCTGCTTCATTAACTGCCAATAATCATTGTGGAGTTTTTCAATAAATGCCTTTACCAAAACCCATTCTGGCTTTATCCAACTGTAGTAAAAAGAAGACTCTGAGTTTCTTGGCAAACCTAGCAAAGAATGTCCAATTTCAGATATCCAAATTTCTAATACATTTGCATTAATAAGACCAGCTATATGAATAAGGGTTCTTTTTTTATCCGGGTAGACGGGGGCATATTCAAGATTCCAATCAATTAATTTTTGACTATGAACCCAAAGCTTCATATCTTCCTTACTGCCTTTAGATGCTAAAAGCTCCATCAATAGGGAAGCAATAGTTTCTGGAGATGGGACTTCTTTTTTACTTAAACCGTCATAAATAAAAAGCGTGCTAAGAAAAACTACAAAGTGGTTTAAATCAAGTTGACCTTGATCATTTATAAATTCGTAACGATTTATATCCTCAAGCAACAGTTCTTGCTCCCTTAGAAACCTTGGATCCAATCTGTTTATTTCGCTCATTCCGGCGCACCATCAATAAACGTCTTAATATAATCCAACATCTGATCTAGCACTCTTTGAGAAACGGTCTTTCGCTTCAAGATGGTCGGCTTTTGATTCATCGTTTTAACGACATCATCTCGATATGGAAGTTTTTCAGTAAATAGATAACTGGAAATCAACTTTTGAACCTTTTCAAGATCAAGGTTCTCTTCTTCACAAATCCGTTTGATCTCAGCAGAGTCTTGTTCTTTCCAAAACTGTTTAAACCGTTCCTCAACCTGACCACCGTTTTGCACCTCTGGCAAATTTTCATGAATGAACTTTTCAATCAGTTCTTTTTTGGAACGCATCTGCACATCCCCAGAGAGCATATCCATAATGTTTTTCTTACGGGCTTCATGCTCTTCTTTGGGTGCGTCTTTAAGCTGGCCGAGTAGTTTTAGAATGTAGGTGACATTGATTTCATCTCGGTGAATGAGCTCCAACTCAAAGTCCACATCATTCAGAATCGAGACCTTCTCTTTTTGGTTGTTACTTTTTACCTTGTCATACAGGTCAAGATATTTACTGCCGTAATCGGTATATTCTTGCTCTTCGATGGCCACATCATCAAACTCAAAATCAGTAAAGGTGACGAGCACGTTATAAACACGCATCAATTCGCGGTACGCCTTAATAAAAGCAAACTCGTCTTCTTCGCTTTGTAAGGCATTAACACTATCCACATCAGGGGCAATGGCCTTAAGCTGTTCTAACGCCTCATTGAACTGTTTTACATAGTTTTCATAAGGCTCCATGATAATAGTGTCTTTGGCGTTCTTATCTGAGAACAAACTAATCGCATCATCCGTGGCTTGCTTTAAGTTTCTAAAGCAAACAATATTACCCTGAGACTTCTTCTCACCCATGGTGCGGTTGGTACGAGAGAAGGCTTGAATCAATCCATGGTATTTGAGGTTTTTGTCAACGTAGAGCGTATTGAGTGGCGGAGAGTCAAACCCGGTTAAAAACATATTGACCACCAGAAGAATATCGACCTCTTTGTCTCTAACGCGTTTAGCAAGTTCGTTATAGTAGTTGTAAAACGATTTACTGTCCTTAGTAGTGTACTTGGTGCCAAACATCGCATTGTAATCACCAATGTAAGACTCCAACTTATCACGACTGTGTTGATTGACCTTCTTACCGGTCATATCGGTGGTTTCTTCAGTGATAAAGTCGTCTGCACCTTTATCTTCTTCATTCGCCGCGTAACTGAAGATAGTACCCACTTTTAGATTATGCTCTCCCGCCAGCTTTTTCTGTTGGAAGATATCGTAATACGTCGTTAGCACCTCCACAGAACTCACACACAACATCCCTGTAAATTCTTTCGCGTGGGTTTTCCGCTCATGGTTTGCAATAATGTAATCCACCACCGCTTCAATGCGCTGCGGCGACTCCATTACTTCTTTGGTATCGATGTCTTCGACTTCAATATCTCGAATCGTGTCATGCTGCTTAAAAGTATTAATGTACTCCACTGCAAACTTCAGCACGTTCTCATCTCGAATCGCGTCGGTAATCACGTATTTATGTAAACACTCACCAAACAAGTCCTTGGTCGTGCGTTTGCCATGCTGATTCTTGGCGACGTTCTCGACAAAGATCGGTGTCCCGGTAAAACCGAACATTTGATAATGATTGAAGTACTCGGTAATGCGCTTATGGGTATCCCCGAACTGACTGCGGTGACATTCATCAAAGATAAAGATAATGTGTTTATCTTTCAGAGGCTCCATCGCGGCTTTATACCGCTCTTTCATAATCGCGGTATTCAGCTTTTGAATCGTGGTGACGATCAGCTTGGTGTCATCACCCAGCTGCTTCACCAGTTTTTGGGTATTGTCGGTACTGTCCACACTGCCTTCACTGAACGCATTGAATTCTTTGGCGGTTTGATAATCCAAGTCTTTACGGTCTACACAGAATACCACCTTATCGACTTTGGGTAAGTTGGTCAGGATTTGAGCGGCCTTGAAGGAAGTTAACGTTTTACCCGAACCCGTTGTGTGCCAGATATAGCCGTTATGCACCGAGTTTTTCACTTTATCAATAATCGCTTCCACCGCGTAGTATTGATAAGGGCGTAACGCCATCAGGATTTTAAAGGTGTGGTTTAAGACGATGTATTTGGTAATCATCTTCGAGAGATGACACTTTTCCAAAAAGGTTTTGGCAAATTGTTCGAGCTGAGTGATTTGGTTATTGTCTTTGTCTGACCAGAAGAAAGTTTGCTTAAAAGACTGTTTTTTATTATTCGCGTAATACTTGGTATTCACGCCATTACTGATCACAAACAACTGAATGTATTGAAATAAGCCCGCACCCGATCCATAAGAGTGTTTGTCATAGCGTTTAGTCTGGTTAAAGGCCTCTTTAAGCTCTAAGCCTCGGCGTTTTAACTCAACCTGCACCAAGGGCAAACCGTTAATCAGAATCGTCACGTCATAACGGTTTTGGTATTCACCTTCCATGGTGATTTGGTTCGTCACTTGGTACTGGTTCTGGCACCACTCTATTTGGTCAATGAATTCCAAATAAAAGGGAGAGCCGTCATCACGAGTCAGGTTGAATTTATCGCGCAGGGTTTGCGCACGCTCGTATACATTGCCTTTGTTAAGGTGATTAACAATCTTCTTGAACTCAGTATCCGAAAACGTGGTTTTATTATGTTTTTCTAACTGGTGCTTGAGGTTGGTGAGCAGGCTGGCTTCATCTTTAATCACAACACGTTCATAGCCCTGGCTGACTAACTGCGCAATTAAATTATTCTCCAACTGCGCTTCAGACTGAAGCTGGCCCGAAAAATAAAAACCCTGTGAATCTGCTACTTTATTTGTCATACATCGCTTTCAATACACTTAAAATTTATTTATAAAACAGATTTACCAGGCCTGGTGACTATTCAGTCAAACCTACCTACTCATCTAAAAATGGCACTAAATTTGGAAAAATATAAGGCAACGCCCTTTCTGGTAACCTTAATTTTAAAGGTGCAAACTTGCTCTCATCATAAAGTAATCCGACCTCTACCAAACGCTTTGCAATGGTTCTGGCCTTGCGTTCAGAGCAGCCCAATAAGGCTGGCAAATCTGCCTTACGAATTTCACCGTCCACCAACAGCGTTGGAATAAGCTTCAGCATATCCACCGGCACGGTTAAACCAAACTGAGAAGCATTTTGGCTCAACATCACAAACTGCTTTAAACGCTCATGCAACTCCGGCAACTTTAGCATAGCGGCCATATAACTCACCTGATCCGTCGCCATCAAAATCATAAAACGGATAAACTCAATCAGCCCCGTTTCAGTCCGCTGCCCTCGACCATCCAAAGTCCCCTGCCTTATCTGATCGGCGCGTGCCAACCATTTTTTATAATCCGGGTTATGACGGGCTAAGCCGCGCGAAAGCGACCACAAGCCATACGTCTCGGGAAAAACCTGGTTTAACATACCATCCGTCATCAACCGCCCGGTGCGGCCATTACCGTCTAAAAACGGGTGAATAAACATAAAACGATGATGGGCCGCAAAAGTTTTAATAATTTTCTGATACATCAAATCATTCGGCATAAACCGATAATGTTGGTTAAAAACCCGAAATAACCCTTCTAAATCTTCGGCTGGTGGCGCAAGGTGTTGACCCACTTCAACCTGTGTTTGGCGAATCTGTCCTGGATAAATCGGATGCTTGGCTCCCTGCGCATCTAATACAACACGATGTTCATCTAGAATATGTTTAGAACCATAAAAAACAGAATGAACCTCTAAAATATTTTGCAAACAAGAAAAGTCATGGGACGAAGCATAAACAAACTCTTGCGCCTCACCATAAGCCAACGCCAAATGTTGTTTGCTCTTCTCCGCATCTTGTTGAGAAAAATCATTAATCATCGCTTTATAAATATCAACAGGATGCGTGCCTTCACTCTCTATCTGGTTTGAATAATAGTTATTTACCAAAAACGTGATACGCTTAATTTCACTTAAAATATTGACATGCAACCCCGCTGACAGACCTGCACACGCCATCACCAAATCATCTGCCTGCTTATAAAGCGCAGGTGTTTGAGCGTGTTCACTTGAAGGTAAGTAAGGCGTTAATCTCTGCATTTTGCCGTTTTCTCATTTTATCTAACTACTTATATTTCAATAGATTAAACCACATAAATGAAATAATATAAAATTATTTTGCCGATTGTTTTGCCGTTTAGTTTACCGATTGATCCAAACTCTTTTACGAAACCACCAGGCCTGGTGCTTATAAATAAACACCGACTGATGAAGTATTAAAGCACTTAACTAAAGGGAAGCATCCCCTTTTCCCTTCATAGTGATTTGGTTCGTCACTTGATACTGGTTCTGGCACCACTCTATTTGTTCGATGAACTCTAAGAAGAATGTTGTGCCGTCATCACGGGTTAGGTTGAACTTATCACCGAGGGTTTGCGCACGCTCTTATACGTTGGCTTTGTTTAGGTGATTAACAATTTTGGCAAATTCATTATCGGTAAAAGTGGTTTTATTATGCTTTTCTAATTGGGTTTTAAGGTTCGCCAATAAAGAAGCTTCATCCTTAATCACCACGTGGCTATAGCCCTGATTGGCTAACTGCTGCATTAAATTTTCTTCTAACTGCGCTTCAGACTGAAGCTGGCCAGAAAAATAAAATCCTTGTTGGTCTTCTACTTTATTTGTCATACATCACTTTTAAATACTTTTAAGAATCTCTTCACAAAAATAAACCTACCAGGCCTGGTCAATTATTAACCTACATTAATCAAATGGGTAGTATTTCATTATCCTAAGTCATTTCTCTAAAAAGGTTACTGTAAGTGCGACTAAAGCTAATAAAAAAGGAAAGAAATAATCAGTAAAGTAACTTCTGGCAACAAGAGTCAACAAACTTGCCTTGACAGCTTCCCACCAAATTTCTTTTAAAGAAACGATTAAATCTTTTGAAATAAAACCTCCCATTTGGTCTTTTTCTGCAGCCACCATAATTACCCAAGAAAATTTGCCTGCCTTCCTTACTCCAAGATTCTCATAAATTTCAAATCCTTTACCTGCAGGATATGTTCTATCTCTAAGACTAACAATTTTGGGATAGGCATAACGGTTTAGCTGGTTGAAAAACTCAGTGCTAATTTTAAATTCGGGTTCTTGCAAGAGGTACACTACATACCTATAAAAAAAATACAGTGTGATTACCGCCAAGGCATAAACAACTGCTTCCGGGCGGCCAAAAGTAGCACTGATACCAAGTACTTGAAAAGAATGAATGTCAGCTTGAGCAAAAGACAAAAATAATAGAATGGCGCTAGAGATCATCAAATTTCTTCTCTGCCTTAAGAGTCCTGGAGATAAATCATGTGCTTGTTTCACTATAGCTCCCTACTGCTTGAGCGCTTCTTTCTAATTGACTTGTATGTTTTAACTCTAATTTTTTTACACAAACATCTTCTGTAATAAGCCTTTTTTAAAGGCTTTGGTTTGTTCTAGGATTGACCAGGCCTGGTCGATTTTGTGGTCGATTTCGGTTAGGAAATTGGCTATTTTTTGTTGTTCTTCCAATATCGGTATTTGAAGATTAATTTTCTTCAAAATACTAAAATGTCGCTTGTAACCTTCTGCTGAAATATTGTTATACATCAAGTTATAGAATAAGTACCTTAAATCATCATTTGAGCAGGCATCTAAAACTTTAGTGCCGTCAGCACCAACAATAAAATCAAAATCTATAAATTTCACAACAGTCGTATGATCACCGTAAACAATCAAGCTATTCGTTTTTAATAACTTTTCTTCATAATCACTATAGCCTGCAATATTTTTCTGCCCTTGGTCAACAACAGGATATTTTCCCAAATCTTGAATTTCATTGCTTTTAATTTGAAATTTCTTAGTACTAACTGGACTTAATACATCAGTAAACGGCCTATGTTCCCACTCAGGATAGTCATTGCCTTGGTTGTCTTTAAAGCGGATTTGTTGGGTGAATATTTGTTGCATGACGCCTTTTTTGTATTCGGTGAGCAGGCGGTGTTTTTCGGTGAGCTGTTCGATTTTTTTATCGACCGAACTTAAAAAATCAGCGATTTTTTGTTGTTCTGGTAACTGTGGAAAATTTATTTCTAATGACCTGATTTGTCCCAATGCAATAAATTTCTGTGTTCCACCAACATTATTTACATAAAACTGCCTTGCAATATTGCTACCTGACAAATAATGAATAAGGAAATCATTTTTCAACTTTTCTTTTTCTTTAAGCAATGCAACATTTTTTATAGCAAAACCATCCTCTTTAAGTAACACGGGATTACCAATTGTGCCAATCATTCCAAATAAAATATCTCCAACTGAAACCCCTGAACGCTTGTTAATTGAAATGTAGTCTTCTCTGGAAATCAAATTAACATCATTTAAGTCTAAGGTTCCATCAGCCTTTAAGTTTTTGGAGGTTACCAATGGAAAACCTGAATCATAAAATTTAGGAGAATCATGTGTACCATCTCTCACATCAGATAATTCTCCTAATAGCCCTTGAAATAGATTTACTCCGTTAAAATCAGGAAACCTCAATTCTGGCTCCGCTTTGCTACGCACAGTCTTCGATTCAGGCACATTCTTAATATCACTCATTAAAACGGTGCCTCTATGCCAAGCTGTTTGCAGTAGTCGGCAATCACCGCGTCGGTTTGTTGCATTTCTTTATCAATGACTTTGATTTGTTGGGTTACCGCAGCTAAATCAACCGGTTCTTCTTCTTCAAAGGTATCCACATATCGCGGAATATTGAGGTTGTAGTCGTTCTCTTTGATTTCTGCCAGGCCTGCTACGTAGCTGTATTTATCAATCGTTTCACGGTTGTGATAGGTGGTGACGATTTTGTCGATGTCTTCCGGTCTTAGTCGGTTTTGGTTCTTGGCTTTTTCAAAGCCATTGGACGCATCAATAAACAGAATATCGTCTGGATTAGTTCGGCATTTCTTAAACACTAAAATACAGGTGGGGATTGAGGTGCCGTAGAAGATATTGGCAGGCAGACCTATCACGGCATCCAGATAATTACGGTCTTCAATTAGGTATTGGCGAATATGCCCTTCTGCCGCGCCTCTGAATAATACGCCATGCGGCAACACCACCGCCATGGTGCCGTTATCGGCCAGGTGGTGCACCATGTGCTGCACAAAGGCAAAGTCGGCTTTGGTTTTTGGGGCAAGCTTGCCGTATTGTGAAAAGCGGTCGTCACTTAAAAACAAAGGATTGGCAGACCAGTGAGCCGAGAAAGGCGGATTGGCGACAATGGCTTCAAACTGTTGGCCTAAGTGATGCGGGTGTTCCAGCGTATCGTCCTGGCTGATGTCGAACTGTTTGTAGTTCACATCGTGCAGAATCATGTTCATGCGCGCCAAGTTATAGGTAGTCCGGTTGAGTTCTTGCCCATAAAAATGCCCGACTTCTTTCACTTCTTTGGAAACACGTAACAACAAAGACCCCGAACCGCAGGTTGGGTCATACACCGATTTCAGATAGTTTTTATCGTCAGTGACAATCTTAGCGAGAATGCTAGAAACCGTTTGCGGGGTATAGAACTCACCGGCTTTTTTACCGGCGCCGCTGGCAAACTGCCCAATCAGGTATTCGTAAGAATCACCTAATACATCGGCATTGGCGTTTTCGAGCTGGAAATCGACTTGATCTAAATGCGAGAGGATTTTAGAGACCAGTTCGTTCTTTTGCTTTTCGGTTTTACCCAATTTGGTGGAGTTTAAGTCGAGATCTTCAAACAGTTTATTAAAGTCGTCTTCGGACTCCGTGCCCATAGTGGACTGTTCGATGTTATTAAGCGTGTTTTGCAGCTCACCCAAGATAAAGTTATCGGTCGATTCGCCTTCAATGGCCGAACCTTTCTTAGCTACGGCGGAAAAGAGTTCAGAGGGTTTTAACACATAGCCCAGCTTTTCAATGGTCTCTTGCGCGACCGCTTCAACAATCTCTTTGCCTTCTTCGGTGGTTTCATCGATAGAGGCATAATCAAAATCGTCTTCTAGGCTGTTGGCGTAAAGGCAGAGCTTTTCTGAGAGGTATTTGTAAAAGATAAACCCTAAGATGTAATCCCGAAATTCATCGGCATCCATCTTGCCACGCAAGGCGTTGGCGATATTCCAGAGCTGTTGTTCAAGTAGTCTTTTTTCTTCTTCTGACATGCTGGCCTTTTTTAAAAAGCCTTGCGGCTTATTAATTCAATTTCAAATATATTCAATGCGGTTTACTTTACGCATTTTAACCACTAATTTGTATTTTTTATTCTCACCGAGAAATTAAATTTTAATTTTTTCCTGGCATCATATCAAACGCCTGCCGTGCTAGGGCTTTATTTAGAGCTAATCTACTGACATCAATTTTTTTTGTTTTTTCATCATCAATGTAAAAAAACTATATCTTTTAAAAAATTAATTTAGACAATGAAATAAAAGAGCAAAAGTTCTTTATATATTTTATATAACTTATTTATACATCTTATATACATATAACTCATATAAAAAAGGAGATTTAAAATGAGTGAAGTATTTTTAAAGATTATTAAGGGTAAACGATTATCGGATATGAGCAATCAAAAAAAGTTAGTGGCTAGTAAAAAAAATTCTAACCTCAGTTCATATTCCCCGTTAAATACGATGTTGTACATTCTTCGTAGCCAACATTCGCAAACCAATAAAACTGATTTATTAGACTATGGAAAACTTAACCGACCCTTATGGGCTAAGAATTTCAGTGAATTCTGGGATGAATGTGATAAAAAAGAAAGAAAAGGCAGTGTCTTATTCCGCCATATCATTGTATTTTTGCCTCAAAAAATCACTTTAGAAGAATCTAAAAACGTTGCTAAAGTGTTTTCTCATCATTTAGCAGATTGTTTTTTTGGAACGCCCATACCAGTTATATGGGCTTTGCATGCAGGCGAAAATAGAAGATATAAACACATTCATATTCAATTTCATGATCGACCATCAAATGGCGGAACGAACAAAGATAATCACTTCAAGAAAACTAACCCCAAGGTTCCTTCTATAAACGAAAAAAGTTCACAATTTTTAGATAGAATTAAACTTAAATGGCTTGAATTCATTGACCAATACTACCCTGAGAGGCAAAAGCTCAAATTCAAGGGCAAATACCTAAAAGAACTTAATGAACCTGCAAAAGCACCTACAGAATTCCAAACGGCTCCGAGTAACAACCAACTTAAAAATAGTGAAACGTTAAGAAACTCATATGAGTTTGAACAGAGCCTGTAAATAATTCTGTGTAAACGCTCGGTTGATCAAACATAAGGTTTCAAGCGTTCTTCATGCAGAATCATAAACTGGTTCATGGCTAATTTCCAGTCTCGAATCGGCATGGTCCATTTTTTTGAGGCCGATTCAATGGCCAGAAAAATGATTTTAAAGGCCGAGTTATCATGGCTGAAGATCTTGCGATTCTTGGTGGCTTTGCGAATCACCGAGTTCAAAGATTCAATCGCATTCGTCGTATAGATCACCTTGCGGATCGCCTGAGGGTACTGGAACAGCGTGGCCACATTGTCCCAGTTGTTGCGCCAGGAACGACCGATATTGGGGAATTTGTCATCCCATTTGGTCTCGAACTGCTCAAGCGCCAACAGAGCTTCTTCTTCGGTCACTGACTGGTAAACCTGTTTGAGGTCGTTGGCGACCTGTTTGCGCTCTTTGTAGCCAACATAACGCAGGGAATTGCGCACCATGTGCACAATGCAAAGTTGAACATCTGCCTGAGGGTAGACGGTATTGATGGCCTCAGGAAAGCCCGTCAGGCCATCAACGCTTGCGACCAGTATGTCCTTGACGCCTCGGGCTTCAAGGTCGTTTAAAACGCTCAACCAGAACTTGGATGACTCGGTCTCAGACAGCCACAGGCCCAGGCATTCTTTTTGGCCGTCGGTATTGACGCCAAGCGCTACATACATGGTTTTTCGCACCACCTGTTTGTCCTGGCGGACCTTGATGACAATACCATCGAGATACAGCAGCGGATAGACTTCGTCCAACGGACGAGAACGCCAGAGGGTGACTTTTTCCATGACCGCTTCGGTGACCTTGGAGATCAGTGTTGGCGAGACATCAGCGCCATACATCTCTTTGAACGTTGCCACAATGTCTCGGGTGGTCATGCCTTTGGCATAAAGCGCCAGTATCTGGTCATCCATGCTGGTCAGGCGGGTTTCGCCTTTTTTGATAATGGTGGGGTTAAACTCACTCTGGCGATCCCGAGGGATGGCGATTTCCACTTCGCCATGGTCGCCTTTGAGGGTTTTAAATGAATAGCCGTTTCGGCTGTTGTCGCTGTCGGAACTGTGGTGCTTGGGATAGCCCAGGTGCTCTTCCATTTCAGCACCGAGGGCGGCTTCAACGGTCATTTTAAGCAGACTGGCTGAGAGGTCAGACAAGTCGCTCTGAGTTTTGATATCCTTGGCCAGCTCAGCGGCCATGGCTTTGAGTTTTTCTTGGTCGATGTTGCTCATAGTGATTTTCCTTTTCGGGGAATTTTAAACTATGAGCGTTTACACAATTTGGTTTACAGGCCCTTTGAACATGGCATGCCTGCTATAAATTTGAAGTCACTTTTCCATGATTTCATTGATAGCCATCCTGATTTAGGCGATGATAAAATAATCTACCTTCAGAAATGGCATGACCATCCTTTTGATGAAAATCGTAACTTTCCAAATAATTTTCATTAAGGCGGGAAAATTATCAAATAAACACTTATTTGATAAACCTCAACGAATCCACATAATCTCCCCACTTAACCATCATTTCATAACGCTCTTCAAGTCGCTCACTACGGTCATAAGCGGCTTGAACCTTTGATTTAACATTATGGTCTAGCTGAATCTCAATCAATTCACCCTCAAGCCTTAGCTTATCTCTTGCAAGGGTACTAAAAGTCGTTCTATAACCATGAAATACATGCTCATCTTTATCAATGCCATAATAACGCAACCGCTTATTTAATGAGTTCTCACTGATCATTGAGCCAACACTCATGCCACTGAACAAATAAAATCCATCTGTCATTTCAAGGGCATCTTCTATGATCTGAATTGCTGAGTCACAAAGTGGCACTATCATTTCACGATGATTCTTAGTTTTTGGAATAGAGAGCAGCCGGTTTTTTAAATCGACATCACCAGGCTTTATTAAGCGCATGCTTTCTGATCTTAAAAAAATGTAGGCTTGAAGTTGTAAAGCAAGCTTTATAGCGGGAACCCGCATAAATTCACCAGCATCTACTTTTTGGAGCAAATCTTTAAAAGGTTCTTCAGTTGTGATTGCAGGATGGTGCTTAACATTAGGTGCCTTGGTTGCACCGCTTAATATAAGTGCCGGATTCGTTTCACAGAGCAAATTAAGCGCACCATATTTAAAGATACCACTTAGTAATTGCTGAATACGTCTAGCAAGCTCTAAATGACCTCGCTTTTCGATTCTTTTTAAGATTGGGAGTATATCTTTAGGCTTAACATGATTAATTGGCATATTGCCAATAACAGGATTGATGTAATTCTCAATTCTGCTTCTAATGAGATCGTAATTTTTTTGAGACTTATACCCTTTCCACTCGAGCCACTTTAAAGCAACTTCACTGACCAGGTTATCCTTTTGAGAAGAATATTCTTCTCCCTTCCTAAAAGCATCTCGTGATTCCCGGGCCTGGTCAATATCCACTTTTGGAAATTCACCAAGAGATTTCATTGATTCTTTGCCGTCCGGCTTTTTGTATCGGTACCGCCAAAACTTTTTGCCATTAGGTTTGACCTCGATATAAAGCCCATCGTAATCAAGTTCACGATACGTTTTATCCGCAGCTTTCAGCCTTTTTACTTTTGTATTGTTAAGCATTTACGATACCCGTTATCAATTTTTGCGATACCCGTTAGAATACCCGAAAAAAAATTTTAGACAACAGATTAATAAGAATTAAAAAAAATGATAAAGAATTATAGAAAGTGCTTGAAGCCGCTCTATTCAAGGGTTTTTAGACGAAAAAAAAGGACATCAAATGATGTCCTTTTAAGAATATGGCGGTGGACTAGGGATTCGAACCCCAGGTAGGCTACTAACCTACAACGGTTTTCAAGACCGCCGCCTTCAACCACTCAGCCAGTCCACCGGAACAGGTGCGTATTATAGAGACCTCCCGCATAATTGCAAGCATTTCCCGGTTTTTTTACAAAAAAATTTCGAAAACAAAACTTTTCATTTTTCAATTGAATCATTCACTGAAACCCGTTTTTTCATTAAGGGCTTAGGAATCAAAAACTTACCATTTAAACGAAAAAACCACCAGGCCTGGTGGTTTTTTAAAGGAGGGTAAAGTGAACCTTGATAAAAAGGTTACAAAACTTCCACGCCACCTAAGTATGGTCGTAAAGCGGTTGGCACCGTAATCGAGCCATCCGCATTCTGATAGTTTTCCAACACAGCAACCAATGTACGCCCGACCGCCAAGCCTGAGCCATTTAAGGTGTGCGCTAGCTGAGGTTTATCTTGCCCTTTTCTAAAACGCGCCTTTAAGCGACGCGCCTGAAAATCTTCAAAGTTGGAGCACGAAGAAATTTCACGGTACGCTTGTTGGCCTGGCAACCAGACTTCCAAGTCATAGGTTTTTGCCGCTGAGAAGCCAATATCCCCCGTACACAAAGACATCACGCGATAAGGTAGCTCTAACTTCTGCAAAATCGATTCCGCTTGTTGTGTCAGGCCTTCCAGCGCTTCGTATGACTGATCGGGATGTACAATCTGAACCATTTCGACTTTTTCAAATTGATGCTGACGAATCAAGCCTTTGGTATCTCGACCGTAAGACCCAGCTTCTGAACGGAAACAAGGGGTATGAGCCGTAAATTTAAGCGGTAAAGAATCTTCATCGATGATTTCATCACGGAACAGATTGGTCACCGGCACTTCCGCCGTCGGGATTAAATATAAATCACGGTCAGAGGTGTCATGCTCTTCATGTTTATCAATCTTATATAAATCCGCTTCAAACTTAGGCAACTGCCCTGTACCGTGCAAACTGTCCTGATTCACTAGAAACGGCACATAAACTTCTTCATAACCGGCTTCCGTGTGTGAATCCAGCATCAATTGTGTCAAGGCACGTTGCAGCTTGGCCATCGGCCCTTTTAAAACAGAAAAACGGGAAGAAGCAATCTTGACCGCAGCATCATTGTCATACCAGCCCCGCGCTTCAGCCAAATCGACATGGTCTTTGATATCAAAGTCAAATGTCTTTGGCTCGCCCCATTGGCGAACTTCAACGTTATCGTCTTCAGAGTTACCAACTGGCGTCGAATCATGCGGTAGATTTGGAATACCAGCATAAATCAATTCGATTTCGGCTTGAATGGCATCCGATGCAAGTTTGGCTTCTTCCAACTGATCCCCCAGGTTAGCGACCTCATCCAATAGAGGTTGGATGTCTTCTCCAGCCGCTTTGGCTTTACCAATGCCTTTGGAACGGCTGTTACGCTCTGCTTGCAATTCCTGGGTTTTGACTTGCCAGTCTTTACGCTTGGCTTCCAGCTCATCGATTTGTGCCGTGTCCAGCACAAAGCCTCGCGTTTTCAGTTTGGCGGCGACCGTTTCTAAATCGGTTCTTAGCAATTTTGAATCTAACATGAATACATCTCTTTAAATAATAACTCTGTACTTGGAAGCCTAATGCACCCAAGATTTAAAAATAGGGTTTATTTTACGGACTGAAAAACTGTTTACCAGTCCAAATGCCTAACCAAACCGCAAATAATCCAGTCAGTACACTCACACCGATGTTCAGCATGGCTTTGGTGATTTCACCGGTCTGCAAAAAGGAGTAGGTTTCAAACGAAAACGTTGAAAAGGTGGTAAAGGCACCTAAAAACCCAACAATCAAGAAGGATCGCATTTCCACCGAGGCATGGAACTTATCGATCATCAAAATCATCAACAAGCCGATGGCGAAAGAACCAAGCGAGTTTACCACAAGAGTTCCCCAGGCAAAGTCTCGCCCCCACCAAGCATAAACCTGATTTGACACGACAAAACGCGCCATAGCGCCCAACGCGCCGCCAAAGCCTACGGCAACCAATTGTAATACGTGAAAGGACTGCATCAGTCTTGTCTCCGTTTGAGTGGTGAGGCCGCATCCATTTGCGCTAAACGCTGCATTTTATCGGCAATCTTAATTTCCAACCCACGGTTAACGGGTTGATAATATTCTCTTTCCAACATTTCTTCTGGGAAATAACTTTCTCCGGCCGCATAGGCTTCCGGCTCGTCATGAGCATAGCGGTAACCTTCTCCATAACTCAAATTCTGCATGAGCTTAGTCGGCGCATTTCGTAAGTGTAAGGGGACTTCATAAGAGCCATGCTCTTTAATATCTTTCAGGGCGGCTTTATAGCCCATATACACGGCATTCGATTTCGGCGCCACGGCCAGATAAACGGCAGCTTGCGCCAACGCCAAATCACCTTCTGGCGAACCCAAACGTTCGTAAGCTTCCGCAGCATTGACTGTGACATCCAACGCTCGAATATCCGCATTACCAATGTCTTCACTGGCCATACGGATCAGACGGCGAGCTAGGTAACGAGCATCGACCCCGCCATCCAACATGCGTGTTAACCAATATAGGGCCGCATTCGCATCCGAACCACGAATGGATTTATGCAATGCTGAGATCTGATCATAAAAGGCTTCGCCCCCTTTATCAAATCGTCGCACCCCGCCTTGAATCACTTCACGACAATTTTCAACCGTTAAAACCACCAGGCCTGGCGGATTTTCACCCGTCTCGGCATCCGGATCATTGCTCGGAATGACTTCGGCAAAATCGACTGCTTGTTCCAGTAAGTTTAATAAACGACGCGCGTCGCCGTCGGAAAACTGAATCAATGCAGCTTGCGCATCGGGTTCGATTCTCAATGGTTGCGACAGTTCTTGATTTAGCAACGCTGTCGCACGGTTCAACACCTGCTGCAAATCGTCTTCATCCAAAGAGCGAAGCACGTACACTCTGGCGCGTGATAACAAGGCGTTGTTTAATTCAAATGACGGGTTTTCAGTGGTGGCTCCGATAAAGATAAAGGTGCCATCTTCTACAAAAGGTAAAAACGCGTCTTGCTGGGCTTTATTAAAGCGATGCACTTCGTCCACAAACAACAAAGAACCTTGCTGAAACTGTTGACGATGTAATTTGGCTTGTTCCACCGCAGCACGCACTTCTTTAACACCATCCAATACTGCGGACAAATTCAGGAACTGTAAATCCGACTGCTTGGCAATCAATCTGGCCAACGTGGTTTTACCCGTGCCTGGCGGTCCCCAAAAAATCATAGAATGCATCCGCCCCGATTCAAACATCTTGGACAAGGCGCGCCCTTTACCCAGCAAATGCGTTTGCCCGACAAAGTCGTCTAGGCTTTGTGGACGCAGTCGATCCGATAAAGGTTGGTAAGCTTGGTACTCCATGCGTTCTCTCTAAGGCAAGGCTTGACCAATCACATCCACCCCTTTTGGTGGATGGAAGTCGAATTGTTGGTCACGAACCGGTTGGTTTTGCTTAATGTCGTTGAACACCACTTTAGTGACATTATCCGCATTTTGATACATCCAAATCTGCACCATTTTACCGTTGGCAATGGCCACTTCCAGGCTTTGAAAAAAGGTCCCTTCTTTCGGGGTTAAGTTATACCAACTCACACCATCTTTGACGGAACCTGGAATAATATTGAAACGTTCAGACAACGGCTCTCTGTAAAGCAACCAACTCAACGGAAAATCGGCTTCCACATTAGCTAAAGCTCTTACGGTTGCTTGATCCAAATCGACATCATAGACCCAGACATTACGACCATCGGCAATAATTTTCTGAGGCTCAGGTTTTTCATAGACCCAGAGTAATTGCCCTGGGCGTTTCATGGCAAAATAACCGGTTGAGCGGTTCAAGGCAAACAAACTTTCATCAGGTTGGGTTTGTTCAAACTTGGCACTGAATGTATCCAAATTAGCGACAAATGCATTCAAATCCGACAGTTTCGCGCGCTCATTCGCAGAAACGATGATGGGTACAATAAGCATGCAAGCCATACTCAAGCGTAAAATACTCTGTTTTAACAGTGCTTTCAAAAGCATATAAAGTTTCCTAAAATTTGGTTGATGGGGGGTGTCTGCCGAAGTTTTTTTAATCCGATACTTTAGGCGCGAGGACATCTCGGTTACCATTCGCTTTCATTGGCGACACTACCCCGGCGGATTCCATCGCTTCAACGATTCTGGCCGCGCGGTTATAACCGATTTTAAACTGTCGTTGAACCAACGAGACTGACACGCGTTGATTGTCAATCACGAATGCCACCACTTGATCGTAAAGCATATCTTGTTCGGCATCTTCTTCCAACGTTTTATTGTTGTCCATCTGATTGGCTTGTGTCACGCTTTCCAAATATTGCGGCTCGCCTTGTGATTTCACAAACTCCGCGACAGCATGGACTTCTTCGTCCGTCATAAACGCGCCATGAACACGCTTAGGATTCCCTGTTCCAGGTGGCATAAAGAGCATATCCCCCATTCCAAGCAGTTGCTCTGCGCCGCCCTGATCTAAAATGGTTCTTGAATCAATTTTAGTGTTGACCATAAAAGAAATACGCGTTGGAATATTCGCTTTAATCAAGCCGGTAATCACATTCACCGAGGGGCGCTGAGTCGCCAAAATCAAATGAATTCCGGCGGCACGGGCTTTTTGTGCAATACGGGCAATCAATTGCTCGACTTCTTTCCCGACTACCATAATCATATCGGCAAATTCGTCGACCACCACAACAATATACGGTAAGGGTTCTAACGTGGGAGGTTGCTCGCCTAACTCATGGCCAAAGTTCGCTGGCTGCTGGTAAAGCGGATCAATCAAAGGCTCCCCTTTATCAATTGCCGCTTTCACTTTCGCGTTATAGCCTGCAATGTTACGCACACCCAACTTCGCCATCAATTGATAACGGCGATCCATTTCATAGACACTCCAGCGCAAGGCATTCGCCGCTTCAGACATATCCGTCACCACTGGCGTTAACAAATGCGGAATGTCTTCATAAACCGATAATTCCAACATTTTTGGATCAACCATAATCAAGCGGACTTCTTCCGGAGTGCTTTTATAAAGCAAACTTAGAATCATGCTGTTGACCCCGACCGACTTCCCGGAACCGGTTGTCCCTGCCACCAACAGATGCGGCATCTTAGCAATATCAGCCACCACGGCTTTACCGGCAATGTCTTTTCCAAGTGCAACAGTCAACGGAGATTTCGACTTTTGGAATTCATCAGACGAAATCACTTCTCGGAAACTGACCACTTCTCGCTCATCATTCGGAATCTCGATACCGACCACTGATTTCCCGGGAATGACATCCACGACACGCACCGATTTAACCGATAAAACGCGCGCCAAATCTTTTGCCAAGTTATTGATTTGGCTGACTTTTACTCCAGGTGCGGGCAACACTTCAAAACGTGTCACCACGGGCCCCGGCTGAACCGCTTCCACTTTTACTGTCACGCCAAATTCTTTTAAACGCTGCTCTAGCAGTAACGACAAGGCGGTCAATTCATCTTCCGAAAACCCTTCTTCATACTCAGGGACCGGATTCAATAATTCTACGCTCGGAAGTTCTCCCGATTCCATAACAGGAACCAAGCTATTGGAAGCGGCCCGCTTACCGACTTTAACATCGGGTGTTGATTTATCTTTTTCAGCATTGGGTGCTTTTTGTTCCAATGCGATACGTGGCTCAACTTTGGCTTCGGTTTCAACTGCGCTTGAATCATTCTTGAGTTTATTCTTGGACTTCATTTTTTCTGCCAACGCTTCAAGCACTTTGGTTTTGCGCTTAGCCTGGGATTCTTCTGACGTTGATGTCGTTAAGATTGCAGGTGCCGACTTTTCTTCTCTTCGCTGAGATGATGGTAAACCCGCACTTTGAGTCTCGTGATCGTTTTTAAAATTATTAAGTTGCGCGACCAGTACATTAATCAATTTCCAAATCATCATGCCACTGTAGTCGATAATGGTAATCCAGGAAAAGCTGGTCAATAGACTGAAGGCGATGGCGAAAACCACTAACAAAAACAATGTGGCGCCCAATAAATCAACCATATCTACCAAAGCGTTACTGATTTCATATCCCAGCACGCCACCACCAGAATATGGCAGGTGGATCAGAAAATTGTTAGGTTCTAAATAGAGTGAAGAAAGCCCTGAACCGGCCATAATCAATAACAAAAGCCCCAACATGCTCAAAGCAAAATGCACATAATCCATTTCTGAGCCCGCTCGAATTTTCAATGTCACCATTCCTGCAAACAGCAGTCCGAATGGGATTAAGAATCCAAACAGACCAAAAAGATACAAAATAAAGGAAGAAACCCAGGCACCTGTTTGACCGCCGTAGTTCTTGACCTCTTGCCCTTCGTTGACCGTATCAAACCCTGGATCTGCCGGGTGGTAGCTGAACAGTACAATGAACAGAAAAAAAGCCAGGCCAATACAAGCAAGCAAAATAGCATCTTTAATGACCCAATGAAATCTGGGCTGATCGCCCCCCTCAGTCAGATCTGCTTCATGGGTGCTTGAGGAAGGTTTTGAGGGCTTAAAAGACATATTTAAATTATAGACCTTAGTGTATTCAACTCTTTGAGTAAATTTAATAGAATCTTTTATAAAAGAAAACCGTCTAAAAAGACAGTCATAATGATTCAATCATCCTTATTCCTTCGCAAATATAATTATGCAAAGCGCCATAAAAAACTGCTAGAATTTTAGCATATTTCAAAAATACCCGTTCATTCTATTCCTGAGCACAGTGACAGACAATTCAGGATTGTATTTGTCTTCACAACAATGGCAAGTTAAAGTGTCTCAACTAAAAGAATGCAACGCGGTGTTTTAAGAACACTCTTGATGACACCCAAAATTCAAACCGTTATCTGAACACTGAGTAGTCAGGTACACGATCAAACAAGAAAAAGGACAGAATGTTATGTCAACAAAGCATTGTAAACTCTTAATTCTCGGGTCTGGACCAGCTGGTTATACCGCAGCCGTTTATGCAGCACGTGCTAACCTGGAACCTGTGATGGTAACAGGGATGCAACAAGGCGGGCAACTTACCACCACCACTGAAGTGGATAATTGGCCGGGAGATGTTGAAGGATTAACAGGACCAGACTTAATGGTACGCATGCAAAAGCATGCCGAACGATTTGGAACTGAAATCTTGTTTGACCACATTCACACTGCGGAATTGAATCAACGTCCATTCAAATTAATAGGTGATTCCGGTGAATACACATGCGACGCATTGATTATCGCAACCGGCGCTTCAGCAAAATACTTAGGGCTTGAATCAGAAGAAGCATTTAAAGGAAAAGGGGTTTCCGCCTGCGCAACGTGTGATGGATTCTTTTACCGTAACCAGAAAGTCGCCGTCGTCGGCGGTGGAAACACGGCTGTGGAAGAAGCACTGTATCTTTCAAATATTGCCTCAGAAGTCACGGTTATCCACCGCAGAGATTCTTTCAGCTCTGAAAAAATTCTTTCTAAACAGTTGTTGGAAAAAGCCGAAAACGGCAACATCAACATTGAGTTCAACAGCGCTTTAGAAGAAGTGCTTGGCGATAAGATGGGCGTTACAGGACTGCGCATCAAAAACAACCAAACCAACGAAAGCAAAGAAATTGATGTGGCTGGTGTCTTTATCGCAATTGGTCACACGCCTAACACAGGGATTTTCGATGGCCAACTGGATATGGATCACGGCTATTTGAAAGTGCAAAGTGGTTTACAAGGTAATGCAACACAAACCTCTATTCCTGGTATCTTTGCTGCAGGTGATGTAATGGACCAAGTCTATAAACAAGCCATCACTTCAGCCGGCGCAGGCTGTATGGCAGCACTGGACGCAGAAAAATTCTTGGATCAACTTGAAGCGCAAGGCTAACCCTTTCCTTCAACATAGATCACTCTTCTAAAACTAGCCAGGCCTGGCTAGTTTTAGGCCTTACTACAGTTATCACTGTTAATTTTTGAGGATAATATGAAAAAAACAATATTGGCAACATTTCTTGTCACAGCTCTTTATGGTACGCATGTTTTTGCAGCTGACCCAAAACTGGAAACCGTTGATCAGAAAGCAAGCTACACACTGGGAACAGATTTAGCTAAAAACTTTGAAAAACAGGGAGTTACCATTGATATTCCTGCGCTTGTCTTGGGTATGAAAGATGTGATGCAAAAGCGCGAGCTACGCTTAACGGATAAAGAGATGCAAGAGGCCGTTAACCAAGTAAAAGAACAAGTCATGCAAAAACAAGCTGAAGCGCGTAAAAAGCAAGCAGAACAAAATGCTCAAAAAGGTGAAGCTTTCCTGAAACAAAACAAAAAGAATGATGATGTTCATGTCACCAAAAGTGGCCTTCAATATAAAGTGATCAAAGAAGGAAAAGGAACCCCTCCAACAGCAGACGATAAAATCACGGCACATTATCGCGGAACATTAATCGACGGGACAGAGTTTGATAGTTCTTACAGCCGAGGGATTCCGCTTGAATTCCAAATGGGAGATGTCATTACGGGCTGGGGCGAAGCACTTAAAAGAATGAAGCCCGGCGCTAAGTGGGAAATTTATGTACCGCCTTCTTTAGGGTACGGATCAAAAGGCGCTGGTGATGTCATCGGACCGAATGAAACACTGATATTTACTATTGAATTGATCAAAGTGGATAAAAACACGGATCAGTAGAAATAAAAAAGCCCAAGTACCATCCATGTACTTGGGCTGTATTATTTAATACTAAGGGAGGATTAGTTGAAGACTCAACTGCAGCTAGTATAATCACTAACATTACATTTTCCTAATATAAAATTCATCTATTCATATAGATAAAATTTATCTCTGGACACCCCCTGCTATTATTATTTAAAACTCCGTATGAATATCGACTACCGCCATCACGTCAAACGCGGGCTCTTCATAAGGATGGGCATCAAAAAACGCCGACAAAACCGCTTTCATTTTAGAAGGTTCCACCACCATTTCCACTCGATATTCTTCAACCTTTTCCAACTGATTCTGTTCACCAATATAAGGCTGACTTCCCGGTAAAGCTCGAAATTGCCCCTCCCCTTTTATTTGCCAACTACAACAGTCATAATCGCCGATACGACCCGCACCAGCTTCAAATACAGCCGACTTAACCGATTCAACGTGAGATTCCGGAACAAAAAAACAGAATTTATACATATTTATCCTTAAAACCTACTAGAATAAATGCCATTTCATCCACAAAGATTACGTTAGACGGAGGCATTACATGAAAAACATCCTAATTACCTACTCCATTATACTGGCTCTTGGCATCAGTTCGATGGTAACCGGCATTCATTATCTTGCTAACATTGCAGGGTTTATTTCTGCGGTTGGGTTTATGGTGGTGTTTTTCAAAGACCAACCGACCGATTTAACAGAAGAAGAGGCACAACATGCCGCAAAAATGAGACGCTATTGGTATATAGTTTTTGGGACAGGTATCCTCTTCAGCTTACTTTTTGGAAGCTTTTGGAACAGCGAAATGGGAAATATGGTTTAAGCCATTGTTTTCTTTCTAAAATAAAAAGCCCCTATAAAGGGGCTTTTTTAATATTAGGGTTCAACCAACGGATTTAGAACAGATCAATCTCACCTTCTTCCATTGAATCCGAAGAGACTCGTCTCATACGTTTCGATTCAATCTCTTCACGCTCTTGGTGAATGGTGTTTCTAAAACTCTCTAAGCGTGCCTTATGTTCAGCGACAGATTTCACCGGATCATTTTTGCTTTCTTCGATAAAGTGATTAATTTTGTGAGAGAAACCACTTAAGTTCTCAAGGTGATTAAGAACCTGTTCAACCAACTGACGAACAATATCTTCAAATTGCAATGAACGCATCGCATTGGACACACTGACTTCAATTTCAGAAATAATGCCTGAAACATCCCCCAGTTTATTAGAAATACCACTATTCATATCTTCAAGATCCGTAACAAGTACTGTTACCTGTTCCTGAGACGTATTGGCTTCCTGCATATCTTTTGCAGCGGTATCACTGACTAACTGACGGACATGATCAACCGTTTGTTTTGCTTTTTCCGCTTGCTTACGAATCTGCTCATTCAGTAAGTTGGAATTCAAAGACAGCTTTCTTACTTCATCAGCAACCACTGCAAAGCCTCGCCCGGCTTCACCTGCTCGGGCTGCTTCAATAGCCGCGTTCAATGCCAGCAAGTTGGTTTGATCCGCAATCCCTTTGACGTCTTCCAGCAAAATAAAGATAGATTCAATCTGCTCGACCATATCATCGATTTTACCGACAGTTTCATTACTGCGTTGACTGGAGCTTTTTAACAGTGAAATCAAATAGCTTAAGACTTCTTTAATTTCAGAAGAGAATTTTTGGATACTCATCCCTTCTCCGCTGCCACCAAGATTATCCAGTAACGAAACAACCAGCTGATATTCAGCTTGCGTTTGACTGTGCAACCCAGAGAAACTGTTGTTCAAGGTTTCAATCGCTTCTGCAACCAATTCCTTAACCTGCAATAACTCACCACGAACAACTTCCACTTCTTGATCAACGACGGCATCAATATCATTCATGATGACCTGTAATGCATCATCAATCACTTCGGCATCAAAGTCGTTTGCATGGGAAGCAACTGACGGGGTCGTAACTTGCTGAGGCTGCTTTTCTAACCTGGCAATTCTTGCCACGGTCAGTGTCCATGTCACCGACACCAAAACCGCCACAATGGCGCCAATAAATGGAATCTCAACAAACGTCAGCCCGACACCTACGATGGTAACTAGCCAAGCACCCCAATATTGCTTCATAATCTGCAACATGTATCTTTTCCCCAATCAAAATATTTTGAATATACAAAGCATATTACATGCCAAGAAAATTCTATAAAAAAGTGTTTGAGTCATTATATAAAACTTATTGAAAGATTAGGATGTGTTTCCATTAAACACACGTATAAGGCAAGGGTTTAAGCTCTCTAAAAACAGGAAGCTTAAACGCAAAGATATTTAAACAACTCAACTCAAAGGCGAGATTATTTTTTAATGAGTGACAGAATTTTTTCAGGGATTGATCCCAAGGGTAAAACATAATCAGCCGCACCGAGCTTAACAGCCTCTCCAGGCATCCCCCAAACAACACAGGTTTTTTCATCTTGCGCAATCGTCGGAACACCAATCTCTTGCAACTCTTTCATTCCCTTAGCACCATCGGCTCCCATTCCTGTCAATAGCACGCCGACCGCATTTTTGCCAACACTTTGCACAACGGTACGAAACATCACATCTACCGACGGCTTGTGACGGTTTACTGGCGGGCCGTCATTTAAACGGCAGATATAGCCAGAAGATGTCCGCTCAACCAATAAATGTTTATCGCCCGGTGCAATATAAACATGCCCCGCCAAAATAGGTTGACGATCCTCTGCCTGCGTCACTTCCATTTCTGAAATGCTATTCATTCGTTGCGCAAAAGGCAAACTAAACGACGCCGGAATGTGCTGTGTAATAACGATAGCAGGGGTTGTTGATGGCAAGCGCATCAAGACTTCTTTAATGGCTTCTGTACCACCGGTTGAAGCCCCTAACGCAATCACTTTATGTGAGGGTTTGGAAAAATCCGAAGGGGCTTTTTTGGGAACAATGGCATCCGTTGTAAATTTCTCAACAACTTTAGAAACCAAAGACCCAGGCTTGGACAACACTTTGGGCTTGCTTTCCTTGTTAGCGACATAACGTGCATATTGTCTTTCAAGCTGCCATTTGGACACCTTGGAAGCGGTTTTTACTTTGCGGCAGATTTCATCGGTATAGTCTTCAAAGGTATGTTGTAAATCAATCTTAGGTTTTGCAACAAAGTCAACCGCGCCCAAATCAAGTGCTTCAAACGTGATATCCGCCCCTTTCTCGGTCAAGGTCGAAATCATCACCACCGGCAAAGGATGCAATCGCATTAAATTTTTTAAAAACGTCACGCCATCCATACGAGGCATTTCGACATCCAGTGTCAATACATCCGGATGAAGTTGCTTCACTTTTTCTCTTGCATCATAAGGGTCAGATGCCGTGCCGACCACTTCAATCTCTGGGTCTGACTTCAACATCTCTTGTAACATTTGTCGAACTAAAGCAGAATCATCAACGATTAATACCTTCACCTTTGACATCTTCCCCCCTTCTTTACATTCATCACACTCTTTTGCAGAGCGTTTGTGTGTTTATCTTATTTTTTTATAAATCGTTTGACCAAGAAGCTCAAACCGATCGCAGACTTTATAAAGTGACTCCGAATGCCCAATAAACAAATGCCCATTATCCGGCAGTAAATTAGCATAGCGGTCAAATAACCTTGCTTGGGTTTCTTTATCAAAATAAATCACGACATTTCGACAAAAAATAACATCTATGGCATCTTTGATTGGCCATTCATTCATTAAATTGATTTGGCCGAAGTCAATAATCTGCTGTAGTTCAGGTTTAACCCTGACATACCCTTCCATCGAGCCACTTCCCTTTAAAAACCAACGTTTTTTGCGTGCCTCGGAAACGCCTTTCAGGCGATCCATTTTATAAACACCTGTACGTCCCGTTTCAACAACATTGGTATCCAAGTCTGTCGCTAATACACGGGCATCCCATCCTGCAGGAACAGTCTCTTTTAATACAATCGCTAAAGAGTAAGGTTCTTCGCCAGTGGAGCAGCCTGCTGACCAAATTCGAATTTTTTTACTACCTTTATTGCGCTCTATAATGGCCGGAATAACGGTATTTGCGAGGTATTCAAAGTGATGATCTTCTCTAAAAAAGAAGGTTAAGTTAGTGGTGATAGCGTTAATCAGGTGAACGAATTCTGACTCACCCTGCTCTTCAACAAAGTTTAAATACTGTTTGAAGGAGTTCAGTTCCAAAAAACGAATGCGTTTCGCTAACCGGTTGTAAACTAAGTTTTTCTTAGAATCGTTTAAATCGATCCCTGCGAAGTCATATACAAGTGTCTTAACTCTCGTGAAATCTTGCTCTGTAAAGTCAAATTCTCTTTCACTCACCCGGGGTTTCCTTCCATTATCAACACGACTGTGCTATCAATAATTATAATTGCTTCACTTAACGGTTACAGTTTATTATTTAATTTTGTGAAACGCAATTATAACCGGACCGATACGCTATGGCACTTACTCCAACAGGGGCCTCTCCAAATTTAACGCTAAATGCGACCTCTGCACAAGCGTTAAAACTCGCCATTGGCAGTACCTATACTGTTAATATTACAAAAGTGGATGGAAATCAGGTTAACTTTACTTTAGCCGGCAAACCTTTAACCGCCACCACTCAACAACCGTTAACCGAAGGAAAACCTTTAACGGTTAAGGTCACACAAACGCAACCGAATCTTGTTTTACAAATCCAACCGAAATCCTTACCTGTGGACACTGCCGCAAAAAATCAGGCTTTGATGCAGTCAGCCTTTCGCCAATTGCTGCCTAATCAAATCCCGATTGCACAAGGAGTACAACAATTAACCTCATTAACGAATACGGGGTTGTTACCTTCAGCCATACAATCACAGCTTTCATCTTTACTGGAACAATTATTCAAACCCAGCGCCCAAACTTCAGCCAAAGAATTGAAAAGACAACTCCTATCAAGTGGTCTTTTCCTAGAAAGCAGTTTGTCAAAATCCGGCAAACCACATCCTGGCGACTTTAAAGCCAAACTCTTGCAACTGCTTCAAATGGTGAATCAAACCCCTTCAAACAAACAACCGGAACTGAGCAGACTGTCAACTCTTCTCAATCAAACCTTAAACCGCTTAACACTGCAACAATTACAAACCATCGAAAGCGCTCACTTGACGAACATTCAATTGCCTCTCGCACCCAACGATCATTTACAAGAGATTTCGATTGATATTCGAAAGCAAAAGAAAGCGACACCGCCTCTTTGGGAAGTAATTATGAATTTACAGCTTCCTGCTGGCGAGCTTTCAAGCAAATTGGTGATTCAAGAAGATGTGGTTTCAATCATGCTCTGGGCGGACAATACAACCTTAGAAAACACTGTCTCTGACAAACTGCCTAAGTTAAAAGAGCAATTTCATGAAGCGTTGATTCCTTTAAAGCACATAATGATGTCAAAAGAAAAACCGACCAATACCACACAAGCAGAAAAAGTCGCTTTAATTGACATTCATATTTAATCAACCTATTTGGCTAATTAATTGCTTATCGGTACTTAATTTTACGTCTATTTTTTAAATAAAATATCCAAAAATAGACTGGATTAAACTAGACGTTTTAGAGTAAATAAGGTAACTTAATGCAAATATTAATGAACATACTGAATATTATAACTGTGGGGCTGAATAGATGAGTGCTGAAGTGGAGGCGATTCAAGAGCAAATTGAGCAGAATGAAGGCTCAGATGATCAAATCTTAAGCTTTATCCTTGGCGGCGAAGAATACGGCGTTGATATTTTGAGAGTACAAGAAATCAAAGGCTGGGAGCGCACCACCACCATTCCAAATGCACCAGATTACGTCAAAGGTGTCATCAACCTGCGGGGCGCAGTGGTTCCTGTTGTCGACCTAAGAATTCGATTTGGACTTCAAGACATTACCTATGACGAAAGCACGGTTGTCATTATTTTACGTGCGACCGACGCGTCATCCAACACGCAAAAAATTATCGGAGTTGTCGTAGATGGCGTATCTGATGTGCATGCCATTGACTTAAGCAGCCTACAGGCCTCACCAGAAATCAATGGCACGATTCATACCGAGTATGTAAAAGGCCTTGCGACAGTAACAGATAAAATGGTCATCGTATTGCATGTTGACGAACTCGTCTCATCAGGCATCTTAAGTGAAATCAAAAAAAGCCTGAATATTGACGAATAATTGTATAATGACGACAAATTTAATTTAAGTTTTAAAGAGATAGTGAGAGGGTAACAATGTCCAAAATTCTTGCAGTAGACGATTCAAAGTCAATGCGCCAAATGGTGAGTATGTCACTAAAATCTGCCGGTCACGATGTGACAGAAGCGGAAGATGGAGCAATGGCATTAGATATTGCTAAAAAAGAACAGTTTGACTTAATCGTAACCGATATTAACATGCCTAATATGAATGGCATCGAACTCATTCAAGCCGTTCGTACTACTCTACCGAACTACAAATTCACTCCTATTTTATGTTTAACAACCGAATCGTCCGGAGACATGAAAACAAAAGGGAAAGAAGCAGGAGCGACGGGATGGATTGTAAAACCATTCAGCCCAGAAAAATTGCTATCCGTCATTAATCGTGTTTTGTAAAACACCTCACCTAAATGCATAGAGGTTCTTATGAGTGAAAATACGATCGAATTACCTGAAAACCTGACCATTCATCATATTGAAGAAGAGTTTGGTAATTTAAAAATCGCTTTTCAGTCCGATGCCGAGACTTATAAGTTAGTGGCTGGAAATGTTGAATCCATTGATACCTCCGGTTTACAAGCTTTACTCTCACTTATCAAAAGTGCCATGGCGAACCAGAAAAAAATTCAATGGGAATCGCCAACAGATACTTTAAAAATGGGGGCTGAAAAACTCGGCCTCACCGAGAAACTCGGCCTCACCTCTTAGTCATCAAAAAAGCCACTGTTTTCAGTGGCTTTTTTATTCATAACGCCAAAACAATGACAAAAGAGACGCCTCGCAATACCACGCTAGATCAAAAAGTTGCCATTACATTGGAATATGACGGTGAGTCTGCCCCTAAAGTAACGGCAAAAGGATCTGGTACCCTGGCCGAACAAATCATTAAGGTTGCAAAAGAAAATAATATTCCGATTACCGAAGATCACGAACTGGTACAACTTCTCGCTCAGGTAGAATTAGATCAAGAGATACCGGAGCTACTCTATGAAGCAGTTGTGCAGGTATTAATCTTTGCATACCAACTCTCTGAGAAAGAAATCCCATCCCCCTCTAGAGAGTTAGAAACCAACGAATCATCTAATGAATAAAAACAAAAAACGACCAGGCCTGGTCGTTTTAGAATGCTTTAACTATAAAACTTACAAAGCTTTAGGTTTGACCTGAAAACATACTGTCCACATCAATAAGAACAATCACATCACCATTGTAATGTGCAATCCCTTGCAAGTATCGAGACGCTCCCTCTTTGGTCGCTGACATTGGTTCGAATTGGGATTCTGGAATATCTTTTACTTCCATCACACAATCGACCATCATTCCAACAATATTATCAGTATCCAGTTCGACAATGATAATACGTGATAAATCATCAACGGGTTTCGTCGGTAATCCATAGGTAAGACGGGTATCCACAACCGTGACAATGACGCCACGAACATTAATAACACCGAGTACACTAGGTGCGGAACCTTCCACTTTACGAATCGCACCGACTCTTAAAACTTCTCGAATTTTCTTAACATTGATTCCGTAGACTTCAGAATCTAAGTTAAACATCACGCAACGAATACTGGGACCAACATACTTTTCATCATCTTCATCCGTGATGACCCCGTCTAACAAATTATTAGTTGACTGCATATTCGATTCAGAGTCCATTTCTACTCTCCGTTTTAATATTGAAAGCGTTGAATCACGCCCGGTAAATCTAAGATCAAGGCAATGTTTCCGTTACCCGTAATGGTCGCCCCTGCATATCCTTCAAGATGCTTCATCATAACGCCTAACGGTTTAATGACAACTTCTTCCTGGCCGTTTACCTGCTCAACCACCAGACCGGCCCTTTGATTTCCGATCGAAACGATAATGACTTTATCGCCCTCATAGTTTTCTTTTACCTGGTCAGGCGCCAGCCAATCTGATAAGAATAGTAAAGGAATGCTTTTCTCTCGTAAGCGAACCATCATTTGACCGTCAATTCGATTGATCTGAGACGCATCATAATCAAATATTTCTTGCACGCTGGTCAAAGGGATTGCATAACTATCGTCTTCAAAAGAGACCATTAGTGTCGGCAATATTGCCAAAGTTAAAGGCACTCGTATTTTAATTTGTGTGCCTTCTCCTAAAACAGAGTTAATATCAATACTGCCGTTCAGCTTGGTAATCATGCTTTTAACCACGTCCATCCCGACACCACGTCCGGAAATATCACTGATCTGATCGGCTGTTGAAAACCCAGCGGACATGATTAATTCAAAAGCAGCCTTATCATCCAGCTGATTCGCTGAGACTTCATCCATCATGCCTTTTTCAACGGCTTTACGACGCAAAACATCAGGGTCCATTCCTTTACCATCATCTGTAATCGACAACAGAATATGATCCCCTTCCTGCTCGGCTGCTAGAATAACCGTACCTTTACGTGGTTTCCCGGCTTGCTCACGCACATCCGGCATCTCAACCCCGTGGTCAACCGAGTTTCGAACCAAATGAACAAGCGGATCCGCTAAGGCTTCCACTAAATTCTTATCTAAATCGGTTTCTTCCCCTTTCAGCTCAAGCTCAATTTCCTTCCCAAGTTTACGGGCAAGGTCTCGAACAACTCGAGGGAAACGCCCAAACACTTTTTTAACAGGCTGCATACGAGTTTTCATCACCGATGCTTGCAAATCGGTTGTCACATGATCCAAATTCCCCACAGCATTTGATAATGCCTCTTCTGGACCTTCACTCGACCTTAACGTCAGCAAGCGATTTCGAACGAGAACCAACTCCCCAACTAAATTCATAATTTCGTCGAGTCGTCGAGTATCAACGCGTACGGTCGACTCTGCCGTAGCTGCCTTAGCAGCTTCCGGCTTAGGTACTTCAGGCTTTGATTCTTTTTTAGGCGCTGGCGGAGGGGTTGGTTTAGCTGGCTCGGGAGCAGGTGGTGTTGGAGGCGCTGCTTCCTGAGGTTCTTGCATACCTTCCAACATATCTCTTTGATTTAAAAGTGCTTCAAACTCATCATCCGTAATATCACCATCAGGGTCCACATCATCTGGCAACGCTAATTTGACTTCTTCTGCGTCTGGCTCATTAGAATCCGAGCTGGTTAACGCGTCACGTTGATTTAACAGGGCTTCAAATTCATCATCTGAAATTTCACCATCAGGATCGACACCTTCCGGCAATTCCAACTTAGGATGAGCTACTGCTTCTTCTTGAGCAGGTTCAGAAGTATCTTGTGGAGCTGCACCCCCTTTCCAAAGTGCATCCAATTCGGACAACAATCCGTCATCAGCATCTTCCAGTTCACGGGCACCGTCGTTAAGCTGTTGAATATAATCGGAAATAGCATCAAAGGCGCGCATAATGACATCTGCAGCCGTTGAATCATATTCAACATCACCGTTTCGAATTTTATCGAACACATTTTCAGCACGATGACACACTTCAATTAACGGTGTGACGCCTAAAAACCCGGCTCCCCCTTTAATCGTGTGAAACCCTCTGAAAATGGCATTCAATAAATCCGAATCCGATGGAGAGTTTTCTAGTTCAACAAGCTGTTCATCAAGCTGTTCAACCAACTCTGACGCTTCGACTAAAAAGTCCTGTAAAATTTCCTCATCCACAATGTGAACCCTCTTAAAGCTTTATCGTGTGGCTGCAATGTGTCAAAAACCCACCACTCAAATCATCTATTTTTAACTGCTAAACATTAAGCAATGACCATGCCACCAAACAATCCACAAAAGCCTCTAAATCCCTAAATCTCCTAAAAGGTCATCCACCTCATCTTGAGAACTAACCGCATTCTGTTGACTGGATTTTGTCACATTAGGTCCAATTCCTTTCATTTCTTGTGCTTTACGTTCCTCTTCCGAATCGGAAGGATCGGGAATATCATCAATATGAATGCCTGATTTATCAATCAGTTCCATCAGACTCTGCTCAAGGCTGGTCACCAGCATGATGACACGGTTTAGCACTTGGCCGGTAAGATCTTGAAACGATTGAGCCATCATGATTTCAGTTACTTCGGATTGAGCTTTAGAGATTAACTCTTTCTGAGAATCATCTGTCGCTTGTGATTCCAACGTTTCCAATAAAGCGATGGCATTTTCTGCCGCTGACAGTGTTTTATTGCTTGCTTCTTCGGTCGTTTCAATTACATATTCTAATCGTTCTGTGGCATCCGGCAATCCATGTTTTGTATGCTGAAGCAACAAAGAATCTGTGCCAAACTGTTCTAATGTATCATGTAAATTTTGAGCAATTTGCTCAACTTGCTCCAATAAATTGTCATCTCTAGTCGCGATAATCTCATCCAAGGCTTGGGATGCTTTATCGTAATCTTCTTTTTCCATGGCCTTCAATAAAGTTTTTATTTGTTTTATTTTTATATTTTTCACAGTTCCCCCTCACTCAAAAAAAAAGCCTTATGCACTAGTAAGTGCATAAGGCTTTTTCAACTTCTTCTTATCAAAAACTTGCAAATCAAGCACCCGCTGCTTTTTTTCGCTCTTCAACACGCTCAAAAATCTTTTGAATTTTACCATTCAGTGTTGCTGCAGTGAACGGCTTAACAATGTAACCATCAACCCCAGCTTCAGCGGCCTCTAATATTTGGCTTCGCTTTGCTTCTGCCGTAATCAGCAAGAAAGGCGTTTCTTTCAGTTTTTCATCAGCTCTCACATGACGAAGTAAATCAATCCCTGTCATTTGCGGCATATTCCAATCACTGACAATAAAATCATACTTACCACTTTGAATCATCGGCCAGGCTGTTGACCCATCATCCGCTTCATCAAACTTGCTAAACCCTAACTCTTTCAATAGGTTTTTGACAATTCTTCTCATCGTCGAAAAATCATCCACTACCAAAATATTCATATCTCTATCGATTTGCATCTTTTTTCCTCAAATCTACTTTAAATCCAATCTCTAAGTCTTGATTTCAAACGTTTTATCGCTTGACTGTGAATCTGGCTCACACGAGACTCACTGACTTCTAAAACTTCACCAATTTCTTTTAAATTCAGCTCTTCATCATAATAAAGTGCCATTACCAGCTGTTCTTTCTCTGGCAAGTCTTTAATTTGTTCTGCCAACGCACCCTGAAAATCGGACTCTACCAATTCTGTAATAGGCGTTTTAATTGTCCCGACCATTCGGTCTTCTGCCAGCTCATCATGGTCTGGCTCGTCAATGGATAACAATTGCGCTGAATTGGTATCCTGAAGAATATGGTAATACTCTTCAAGCGAAACCTCCATGACCTCAGCAATTTCTTCATCACGAGCCTCACGTCCCTTTTCCGATTCCACTTTTAAAATCGCTTCAGACACTTCTCTGGACTTTCGATAAACCGATCGCGGCGTCCAGTCCCCTTTACGAATCTCATCCAGCATCGCCCCACGAATTCGGATTCCAGCATAGGTCTCAAAACTCGCACCTTGAGTCGCATCAAATTTTTGAGATGACTCAATCAGCCCTATAATGCCAGATTGAATGAGATCATCCACCATAACACTATCTGGTAATCGTCCTTTCAGGTGATAAGCAATGCGTTTTACTAAAGGCAAGAAAGCCTCTATATTCATTGCTGCACCCGATGTTTGTTTATGGACATTGGCGTAAGCTTCCGTGCCAGTCATAAAGAGTACATTCCCTATCTAGTCAGACGTTGTCTGAAATAAGCTTTCTACAAAAAACTGTAAATATCCCGTTACTCCGCTTGGAATGGGCCAGTCTTCAATTTTTTGTGCAACTTCTCGGAAGGCTTTTGCAGATTCACTCATTGGCTTCCCAATGGTAACAGGTGACTGTTTTTGAATCGCCTCTCTTAGATCATGGTCAAATGGAATGGTTCCTAAATAATCAATTGTAACATCTAAGAACTGTTCACAAACTTGGGAGAACTTATCATAAAGCATTCTACCGTGTTTCTCCGAACGCGCCATATTCGCAAGTAACTTAAAGTTAGTTAATTTATACTCACGACTTAAGACTTTAATCAAAGCATAGGCATCTGTCATTGAAGCAGGTTCGTCTGTAACCACTACCACCACTTCTTGTGACGCTCGACAAAAACTGACCACACTATCAGCAATCCCCGCAGCCGTATCGATAATTAAAACATCCAGAATTCCATCTAACTCAGAAAACGCGTTAATTATTCCAGCATTTTCCATCGGGGTCAATTGAGCCATTCTTTTTACACCCGAAGCAGCAGGAATGATTTTCAAGCCTCCCGGAGCATCCACCATGACTTCTCTTAATGTTTTTTCCCCATCCAGAACATGCGATAAATTATACTTGGTTTGCAGACCTAACATAATATCAACGTTTGCCAACCCCATATCAGCATCCATCAACAAAACGCGATTTCCCATTTTACTTAAGGAGACCCCTAAATTAACTGATACATTGGTTTTGCCAACGCCGCCTTTACCACTGGCAACGGCAATTACTCTGACAGGTTTTTTCTTACGCTCTGGTTTCACTTTTGATTCACCATTTTTATTGGTTTGCATTGCTCTTAATCCAGCTGCTTGATCATTGAGCATCTGAAATCTCCTTCCCCATTCCCATGCGGAATGCTTCATCTTCTTTTAAATGCTGGTTTTGATGCCCAAGTACCATTGCTTTATCCAGTAAATCTCTTGCTTTTACAGGCTCTAAGTCTTCTGGCACTCTTTGCCCTCCTGATAAATAAGATAACGGTAACTGGTTTTCAATCAATACCGTTAAAATATTGCCTAGTTGTAATGCTTCGTCAACTTTTGTCAATATGCAGCCCTTCAGCCCAACTTGTTCAAATGACCGCACAATATCTTTCATCACACTGAGCTGCGTTGCTGCAGACATCACCAAATAGTTCCGGATATGATTTAATCCTGCCTTCTGTTTGGTCAGCTGCTGTGTCAATAAAATATCTTTCTGACTGATACCAGCGGTATCAATCAAAATAAGCTTTTTAGTCGCTAAAGAACTTAACAGGCTATACATTTCACCTTCTGAGTTCACAACATGAACGGGCACGCCCATCAAGTCGGCAAATGTTTTCAATTGAGCCTGTGCGCCAATTTTGTAACAATCCGTTGTCACCAGTGCAATTTGGTTTGAACTGTTTCGCATCACAAAGCGACTGGCCATCTTGGCAATCGTCGTGGTTTTTCCCACACCGGTCGGTCCAACTAAAGCAACAATCCCACCGGATTCAATAATATCTTTTTCATCAACAGGTAACATGGCCTCAATCGAAGCCAAAACTTCTGACCAGGCCTGGTCGTTATTTGCATTAATATCCGACACTAATCGCTGAGCAAGATCCCAACCAATACCAAGCTTCACCAATCGTTTAATCAGGTGAATTTTATTTGGGTCCTGTGTTTCTGTCTGATTCCACGCCAAGCCTGAAAGCTGATTTTCTAACATCTGCTTAACGGCTTTCAGCTCATCCGCCATTTTGGCAATTTCAGTGTTGCTCTGTACCGCAGCACCGGCACTATATTGCATATCAGGCTCTGGCGACTGATAGCTTGAACGTGCCTGTCCCTGCGCAGGAACCTCTTCTTTAAACTGCTGCGCTTCAGGATCAATTGCCGCCACCACTTCGACGCCGTCATCCGTGTTACGGGTTGACATAATCACCGCATCGTCGCCCAATTCGTCTCTTACCAGGATCATTGCTTTTCGCATATTGGGCGCAAGATATCTTTTGAGCTTCATCTATCCCCCTTGCCCCACATTCGCGACCACACTGATGCGACGGTTTTCTGGCACTTCTGAATAGGCTAAAATATGCAAATTCGCTAAGCTAAACCTAAACAATCTTGCTAACTGCGCTCGAATCTGAGGCGCGACCAATAAAACCGCTGATTGTCCCGTCATTTCTACTTTCTGCGCTTCTTCTTTTAACGTCGTATGCAACCTTTCAGCTAACCCTGGCTCAATGGCCAATTGTCCCTCAGGTGCTCCTTGTGAAGCTTGAAGCAACAACTGTTCCAATCCTGGCTCTAATGTAATCACTTTCAATTCATCATTTGAACCGACAATCCCTTGAACAATAGACCGGCCTAATGCGGCTCGAACATGCATTGTTAACTCCATTGGGTCTTGAGTTGAGGACGCTCGCTCTGTCAATGTCTCTAAAATGGTTCGCAAGTCTCGAATAGACACTTTTTCCATTAACAAGTTTTGTAGCACTTTCACAACAACCGCTAAAGACATGCGATCAGGCACCAACTCATCCACCAATTTAGGTGAATTCTGCTTCAGCTTATCAAGTAGTTTTTGCGCCTCATCATGCCCCAATAGTTCAGAAGCATAGTCTTGAATGATTTGACTGATATGCGTAGCAACAACCGTACTGGAATCAACCACTGTGTAACCAAGTGCTTGTGCTTGTTCTCGATCAGACGGGTCAATCCAAACCGCGTCAAGACCAAACGTAGGATCTTTGGTCTGTGTCCCCGCTATTTCACCAAAAACTTGTCCAGGATTGATTGCCAATTCTTTATCGGAAAAAACTTCCCCTTCTCCCGATGCGACGCCCATCAGCATAATTTTATATTGATTGGGTTTTAAATCCAAATTATCACGAATATGGACAGGAGGCACCAAGAAACCTAGCTCTTGCGAGACTTTACGGCGCACCCCTTTGACCCGCTCAAGTAACTGACCATTTTGTGCTTGGTCAACCATTGGAATCAGACGATACCCTACTTCCAACCCTAACACATCGACAGCCTGAACATCGTCCCAACTCAGTTCTGGCGCACTGGTTTCTTCCTCCTCAGATTCCTCTGCTGAAACCGCTTCTGGGAGTGGGGTTTCCTGTTGTTTCTTATAAATTAAGTACGCCCCTCCACCTGCGATTGCCGCAAAAGATAAAAACGCTAAGTTTGGCATACCGGGAATCACACCGAATACTGCAACAATACCTGCTGTCATTCCCAGTGCTTTAGGATTGGCAAACATCTGCGTTTGCACTTGTTGCGTCATATCCTCTTTATCACCCGATACACGTGTGACAATAATGGCGGTAGCTGTTGATAAGAGTAAGGAAGGAATCTGAGCGACCAATCCATCCCCTAATGTTAAAAGGGTATAGACTTCAATCGCACTGGAAAAGGTCATATCATGCTGCCCCATCCCGATTGCAAACCCACCAATCAAGTTGATAAATAAGATTACAATACCGGCAACTGCATCCCCTCGGACAAACTTACTGGCACCGTCCATGGAACCATAGAAATCGGCTTCAGAAGTCACTTCTATTCGTCTAAGCTGCGCCTCTTCCTGTGTAATCAGGCCTGCATTTAAATCTGCATCAATAGCCATTTGCTTCCCAGGCATCGAGTCCAAGGTAAATCGTGCACTGACTTCTGCGACACGACCTGCCCCTTTCGTGATAACGACGAAGTTAATGACGACAAGAATTGCAAACACAACCAGCCCCACAGCGAAGTTCCCTCCAATTACGAACTCACCAAAGGCTTCGATAACATTACCGGCTGCACCAGGTCCACTATGTCCTTCCAATAAAATAACGCGAGTGGAGGCAATATTTAACGCTAATCTAAAAAGGGTGGCTAATAAGATGATGGTTGGAAAAACAGCGAAATCTAAAGGACGTTTGGCATATAACGTCACCATCAAAACGACAAGGGACAGCGCGATATTAAAAGTAAAAAAGACATCGAGTAAAAACGGAGGCAACGGCACAACCACCATTGCCAATAAGGCTAAAATGGCAATAGGAATCCCCAAACCATTTTTGAAAGATGTTTTTATTTGATTCAATATCTGATTAAAATCCATTCAAACTCAGCTTTTATTCACTTCCGCCTGGCACTTCATCGGTTTTCATTTCCTCTGGAATAGGAAGGTTGTCAAAATCTACACGATCGGCTCGTTTACCATCCCGTAACTGATATACATAAGCCAGTATCGCAGCTACCGCTCTAAATAATTCATACGGAATTGGACGATCAACTTCCGCATTATAGTATAAAGCACGCGCTAGAGGGGGAGCTTCTATTAACGGAATATTATGTTCTTTTGCTAAGGTCCTGATTTGGGCGGCCATAAAATCCGATCCCAGTGCTAAAACCATCGGTTCAGCCATTTCGTCAGGCGCATACTTCAATGCGACTGCAAAATGCGTTGGGTTCGTAATCACCACATCCGCCTCAGGCACTTTTTGCATCATCCGCTTTTGCGACATCTCTCTTTGAAGTTGTCGAATACGCCCTTTAACCTCAGGACTCCCTTCTTGCTGCTTATGCTCTTCCTTAACTTCCTGCTTGGTCATCTTAAGCTGTGTCACATGCTGATGAACCTGAAACGGAACATCAATGGCGGCAATCACTATTAAAGATAAGCTGACAAAAATAAACGCTTCCACAATCAACTGACCCGCATGCGCTAAAGCCTGCTTAGGTGGTTCTATTCCGATACTGATAATTTCTTCATAGGAATACCACAAAAAGAAACCTGCAACGACCGAAACCAATGTAAATTTCGCGAAGGCCTTAAATAACTCCATCAGCGCATTCATCGAAAACATTTTCTTAATCCCACTCACGGGATTTAACTTGCTGATTTTGGGTGCCAATGCTTGCGTGCTGAAATTCCATCCCCCTAACAACATAGGTGAAACAACAGCAATCAGAACCATCAGCAGCAAAAAAGGTACAATCATATAGATTGAGTGAACAACCAACCCCAAAATAAGGTTAGTCGCCATCTCGAAATCATAAGCATGAGAACGATCAAAACTTAACCCTTTAACGAATAGGGTTTCAAAGTCCTGCATCATTTGTGCGCCGAAAAAATACAAGAAGACCGCCGCCCCTAATGTCATCAACAGCGTTGTCAACTCCCTAGAACGAGGGACCTGCCCTTTTTCACGAGCTTCCCGAAGCTTTTTCTCGGAGGGTTCTTCGGATTTTTCTGTACCGTCTTCGTTTTCAGCCATACTTTAGAAAACCTATTCTAGGCAGCCGCCTAAAAATCCATTCATGAATTTAATTTCAACTGAGCCAACAACTCAACACTTGCTCTCATTAGAATTTGTAAGTTCGGATACAACAACGGCGTAATAAAGACCAACATAATCAAGCCCGCCAATAACGTAACCGGAAACCCGACTGCAAAAATATTTAACGCTGGTGCTGCCCTCGCCACGATCCCAAATGCGATATTGACTAAAAGCAAAGCCGTTACTAGAGGCAATGCAATCGTCACCCCTGATTCAAACATCTGGCTACCAAAGCCGTAAATCAACTTTAAACTGTCTTGCGTAAAAAAGTGCAATCCAATCGGCAAAGTTTCAAAACTTTGTAAAACAGCTTTAAAAACCAATACATGGCCATTCATCAACAAAAACAGCAACGTGGCTATAATCGTAAAATAGCGCCCAATGATGGGAGTATTCACCCCCGTCGCGGGGTCAACCATACTCGCCATTGCCAGCCCCATTGACATAGAAGCCAAATGCCCGGCTATAACAAAGGCTTGGAAAACAAGTGCAAAGATCAGCCCAATCGTTACCCCAATCCCCAGTTGCTGCACAATCAACAAAATACCATGCCAAGTAAATGGATCAACTGGTGGAGGCAACGTCATAGAAGGCGCAATGGCAAGCGTGATAAACACAGCAACCAACAATCGAACATTTATCGGGACATAACTACCCGATAAAATCGGAACCATTAATAGCATGCCGCTAATACGGATAAAAGGCCAAAAATAAAGCCCCAACAATTGAAGAAACTCCGTATAGCTAAAGCTCATACACTCCGTCCGTCAATAACGTTTATAGACACTGAAAATAGGCTTTAACCGATAAAGGCCGGAATATTTTCAATCAACTCTCGTGAAAAAGAGATTAATGTCGTTAGCATCCAAGGCCCTGCCAAGACCAAAACAAGCCCAACTACAGCAACTTTTGGAATAAAACTCAAGGTCATTTCGTTAATCTGAGTAGCGGCCTGAAACATACCGACCAGTAACCCAACCGCCAAAGCCGGCAACAACAAAGGGGCTGCTAACATAGCAACCACTTCTAACATTTTTTGACCAATCGTCAATACAAATTCGGGTGTCATCAGATACTTCCCCCTGATACAACAAAGCTATTAGCGAGCGTTCCCATAATCAAAGCCCAGCCATCAATCAGCACAAACAGCATAATCTTGAATGGCAATGAGATAATCATCGGCGACAACATCATCATCCCCATCGACATCAATAGGGTCGCCACCACCAAATCAATAATTAAAAATGGGATAAAAATCATAAACCCAATCTGGAAAGCCGTTTTCAATTCACTGGTCATGTAGGCCGGAATCAAAACCTTAAAAGGAACCGATTGAGGATCCGTCAACTGAATGTCAGCCATTTCGGCAAACATCCCTAAATCATCAGCTCGGGTCTGTTGAATCATAAACTGGTGGACAGGGGTTTTCGCGATATCAATGGCTTCTTTAAACTTAATTTGTTCCTCTAAATAAGGACTGACTGCCGTGTCATAAATTTTATCCAACACCGGAGACATAATAAATAAGGTTAAAAACAAGGCCAAACCTATCAGAACCTGATTGGATGGTGTCTGCATGGTTCCCAAAGCTTGGCGGAGTAACGCCAACACCACCACAATTCGCAGAAATGACGTCATGGCAATCAGCGCTGCCGGCAACAGGGTCAACCCCGTCATCAACAACAATATCTGCATGGTGAGGGTATAGTCTTGATTCCCTGACGCATCCGTTTCTACAGTAAAGGCAGGAATCCCCGGTTCAGAAAAAGCCAAAATAGGAAAAAGTAAAAGACCAATGCCAAACAAGGAGTGAAGGTATTTTTTCATTTATTACATGCCTTAAGAACTTTCTTTTCTATTCAACGCTTCTTGTAAACGTTTTGCAAAAGCGTTTCCGACAGGTTGTGTTTCTTCAACCTCAACCCGCTCTTCAAGTTCATGAAGCAAAGAAACACGGCTTGCGGTCACACCAATCAATAACTGTTTTTGACCAACTTCCATCAATACCACTCGCTCTCGCTGCCCTAGGCTCATAACCCCTAACACTTTCATTTGAGAACCTGCCAAACCGTTAATTCTGCCAAAGCGTTTCAATAACCACGCCGCAGCAAAAATTATCAGCAATATAAAAATAAGTGACAGGGAAATTTGGGTGATATAACTACTCGGTTCAAGCGTAGAGGAAAGAGGTTGCGTTTCAGCGGTTGCTGAAAAAACAGAAAAATTAGCCCCTAAAAGAGCAAAAAACAACCAGGCCTGGAAGATTTTATGATGTAAATATTTCATACCTTCAATTGTAAAGGATAACGCCCTAAAGTGTAAGAAATTTCACGAAGCCTTTTATTCGCACCAGGCATCCTTTCTAACAGAGGTTAAGCGTGATTTTCAGCAATGACAAAAGCCACTGCGTAATGGACTTCATCGCTGATACTGATGGACCAAGAATTGATTCCCAATTGCTGGGCGATATCTGCTGTTTTTCCCGTCAACTCAACAAGTGGCTGACCTTGGTCTGTATGAGTGATCATCATATCGGTAAAGGACACCCCTTGCGTAAACCCTGTCCCCAGTGCCTTAGAAATGGCTTCTTTTGCCGCCCATCGCTTGGCTAAAAATTTTTCAGGTTGTGCATGCTGTTCAAAGCACTCCAGTTCGCTTTGTACCAGAATGCGCTTTGCAAACACCTCATTTCTTTTCGCCATCAAAGCAGCTATTCTAGCGATTTCGACAAGGTCTGTTCCGATACCGACAATCATATTCCTATCCCAGATACGCCTGTTGACGAGCCTCGATCATCAAGCGCTTCATCTCTGAAACTGCTCCAGGCAACCCGGAAAAAATAGCTTGCGCGATAATCGCGTGCCCAATATTAAGCTCTTCGATCTCTTTAATCGCCGCAATAGCTTGAACATTATGGTAATGCAGACCATGCCCGGCGTTAACTGTCAGCCCTAAGGAAACAGCTAAATCAGTGGCTTTACGAATCCGATCCAGTTCCATGTTGATTGCGACAGGATCCGTGAGTTCGGCATAGGTCCCTGTGTGAATCTCAATCACAGGCGCACCGACCTCTTTCGCCGCATAAATTTGATCATCATCCGCATCAATAAACAAGGAAACACGTGTTTTATTGTCTGCTAACTGCGCGCAGTAATCCGTCAACCAGGCTTTCTGGGAAACCACATCCAAGCCGCCTTCAGTAGTCAACTCTTCTCGCTTTTCAGGAACCAGGCAGACATCTTCCGGTTGACACTTTAAAGCAATTTCCAGCATTTCTTGCGTCGCTGCCATTTCCAAATTGACTTTCGTCTGGCGCAGTTCAGACAAGCGATAAACGTCCGCATCCTGAATATGTCTACGATCTTCACGTAAGTGCAAGGTAATACTGTCCGCTCCTGCCATTTCTGCATCTAGAGCCGCCTTAATCGGATCTGGATAACGCGTGCCTCTGGCCTGGCGTAATGTAGCAACATGATCAATATTTAAACCTAAAAAAATAGGATTCATAGTTTTTCCTTCGTACTGATGCATAAACCCAATAGGTTTATTACATTATGATTGAAACAATGATCGGGTCTGAATAGGCTTTTGCCCTAAGTATGGTGTGAGAACATATCGAAACAACCGCTTCCATTCAGTCAAACATGATTCACAATACGTTTTTTGTGCGAACAACAACAGACATTGGCCCGAAATAACAACGCCCTGATTTTGATCCAACGAGATTTGAGAAAAAGGCTCCGGGAAGAGACCTAACTCTAAATGAAAAAGGTATTTTTTGTCGGCCTGAATTGGTTGCTGATAATAATCGACTTCCGTCTGAAACGCATATCCTAACTCTGACAACAAAGCAAACTCAAACTGCCTTAAAACCCAAGCTTGCTGGTAACGATCTTCAGCAAGCGCCAAATCATAAAGTGCCTGCTGATACTCTTCAAACAGTCCGGTTACCTCCAAGGAAGGGTACAATAACCGATACAACAGTTCATTTAGGTACAGACCACAAATACTGCCCTCGCCCCCCAATGGAAAGCGAACATGATTTGGTTCTAACTGTCTTAGGGAAACCAAATCCGATGAATGATTGGTTTTTTCTCGCCAACTGATATTCAAACCTTGAAAAGGTTGTAACCAAGCTTGTTTGGCCCGAGCTGTTTTACTGCTTGAACGTACCCCTTTAATCACCGCATTCTGTTTACCATAGTCAGGGGTAAAAAAAGTGACCAGTAGACTCGTTTCACGATAAGGACGACGATGTAACACAAAAGCCTGTTGTTCGATATCTGTCGCCAAGTCGCTCTCCTACTCAGTACTGGCTTCGAGATGATTAACGGTGATCTTCGGTATATCCTAAGCTTGCCAAAGCGCGTTCATCATCTGACCAATTTTCCTTCACCTTGACCCACAACTCAAGATGCACTCGGCTATCCAATAAGTGCATCAAGTCTTTTCTGGCCTGAATCCCCATTTGTTTGATTTGCTCACCTTTCTTCCCAATCACAATTTGTTTTTGACCAGGTCTTTCCACCAAAATCAAGGCATTGATATGCCAACGATTTTCTTCTTCGTCAAATTTAAACTGTTCGATCTCAACTGTCGCTCCATAAGGCACTTCATCACCCAAGGTACGCATCAATTTCTCACGTACAATTTCTGATGCCAAAAAACGTGTCGATCGATCAGTGATATAGTCTTCAGGAAAAATAGCAGGCTGCTCAGGTATATGCTTTAGAATTTCTGTTTCAATGGCATCAAATCCAGATTTGGTATAGGCTGAAACCGGAATCAATGCTTCAAAAGGCACTTTTTCTCCCACTTTTTGTAGAAAAGGAAACAATTCTTCTTTCTGCTTGAACTTATCAATTTTATTGACCAGCACAATCACAGGAACATCTAAGTTTTGACACTTATCCGCGACGGCTTGATCTTCTTTTGACCATCGTCCTGCCTCTACAACAAATAAAACAGCATCAACGTCCCCAAAAGCACTGTTAGCCGCTCTGTTCATATAACGATTAATTGACTTTGAAGCTCCCAAATGCATGCCCGGTGTATCCACAAATACAATTTGAAAGTGCTCTGTCGTATGAATGCCATGAATTCGATGGCGTGTGGTTTGCGGCTTGGGTGACGTAATACTTAATTTTTGCCCCAACAATCCATTCATGATGGTCGACTTACCGACATTTGGACGCCCAATAACCGCCACAAAACCTGCATGATAAGGCGAGCTCATAGCCGTATTTTCTGGAGTGTTTATTTCTTCAGTCATGATGATTGTTCTCCAAAATATCTAAGGCTTCTTGAGCAGCGACTTGTTCAGCTTTTCTACGATTTGTCGCTGTGGCTTCAAATTTTCTATTTAATTTTGCCACATAACACGACACAGTAAACTCTTGTGCATGTGCCGGACCATTCACCGTCATCACACTGTACTCAGGCAGTTGTTCACGATTTGACTGCAAGAACTCTTGTAATCGTGTTTTTGGATCTTTTCCAATTTTAGAGGGGTCTAATTCTTTCAATCGATTTTCATAAAGGCGCATTACAAAAGCACGGCAAGCATCTAACCCACCATCTTCGTAAACAGACGCAATAATCGCTTCAACGGTATCGGCAATGATCGATTCACGGCGATAACCGCCACTCTTCAACTCGCCAGGTCCTAGCATCAAATAATCAGATAACTGATACTCTTTTCCAATTTTAGCCAATGTCTCACCTTTAACTAAAAAAGCTCGAATTCGACTTAAATCTCCTTCTGAAATCTTATGAAATTGGTGGAATAATGCATCTGCAATCATAAAGTTAACCAGGCTGTCTCCTAGAAATTCTAGTCGCTCGTTATTCTTGGCTCCCATACTTCTATGCGTCAAAGCTCTTTGCAGAAACTCAATATTCTTATATTGATAACCTAATGATTTAGAAAGCCGATTAAGCTTGGCCTGCTTTTCCACTTCAGACATCTTATTCGATTCCCTTTCCAATACGGTCAAATTGAATACCATCATCCCAATTCATCCATATCCCAAAAGCTTTCCCTTTAAGATTTTTTTCAGGTACAAACCCCCAAAAACGACTGTCATTACTGTGATCTCGATTATCGCCCATCATGAAATAATGACCTTCAGGCACCACGACAGTATTCATATCCTGGCTGGTTTTTTCTCGATCAGATAAAATCAGATGCGAAGCATCTCCTAAATTTTCTTGCATTAAAGAAGCGCCATTCATTACTTTACCGGACCCTTCTCCTTGGTATTCACTCAAAAAAGTTTGCTTAGCAGGCTTTCCGTTAATGAAAACCGTTCTACCGATATACGTAATTTCATCTCCAGGCAATCCAACGACTCTTTTAATATAGTCCACATCAGGATCTTTAGGATATTTAAAAACCACGACATCCCCGCGTTTAGGCTCGCCAATCGGTAAAATCTTCGTTTGCGTTACAGGTAACTTAATGCCGTAAGCAAATTTATTCACGACAATAAAATCGCCAATCTCTAACGTTGGGTACATCGAACCAGAAGGGATTCTAAAAGGTTCGATCACAAAAGAACGAAGTACTAGAACAATTAAAAAAACAGGAAATAAGGAACGCGAATACTCAACAAGAATCGGTTCTTTTTCGGTTGTAACCGAGCGCTCTCTTTTTGGACGCCAAACGGTTCGATCTACATAAACGACAACACCTGTAATGGCCGTGATAATAACTAAAATTAACTCAAAACTCATTGGGATATTTCTCTTTAATCTTCTTCTGAAGTATTTAACACGGCTAAAAACGCTTCCTGTGGAAGCTCAACACTCCCGATGGATTTCATTCGTTTTTTACCCTCTTTTTGTTTCTGCAGTAGTTTTTTCTTACGTGAAACATCGCCCCCATAACATTTTGCCGTTACATTCTTGCGCAATGCCTTCACATTTGTTCTGCCGATAATTTTAGCACCAATTGCTGCTTGTATCGCAACATCGAACATTTGACGAGGAATAATCTTTCTCAGCTTCTCAATCAACACCTTGCCTCGTTGTACTGCCGTGGCTTTATGAACAATAATCGCTAATGCATCAACAGGTTCACTGTTCACCAAGAATTCAAGCTTCACAAGGTCATCTGCTTGGAAACGTTTGAAATCATATTCCATCGAAGCATACCCTCGACTGGTTGATTTCAAACGATCAAAAAAGTCTAGAACCACTTCATTCAAAGGCAATTCATAATGGATAGATACCTGGTTCCCGACATACTGCATATCTTTTTGAACGCCACGTTTCTCCAAACATAGCTTCATCACAGCACCCACATACTCGTTCGGCACTAAAATATTAGCTTGGATGATCGGCTCACGAATCTCTTCAATCAAACTCGGGTCAGGCAAACTTGAAGGGTTATCAATATCTAACAACTCACCTTTTTTCGTTAACACTTCATAAATAACAGTCGGCGCTGTCGTGATCAGATCCAGGTTATACTCACGTTCAAGCCGTTCCTGAATGATCTCCATATGCAGCATTCCCAAAAAGCCACAACGAAAGCCAAAACCAAGTGCATCGGAACTTTCCGGTTCAAAATGAAGCGCCGCATCATTCAAGCGTAACTTACGCAAAGCCTCTCTTAAATCTTCAAAGTCTTCTGAACTGATCGGGAAAAGACCTGCAAAAACGCGCGGTTTGACAGGCTTAAATCCAGGCAAAGGATCAGACTCATTTCCGGAAATGGTAATCGTATCCCCAACAGGTGCGCCGTCGATATCTTTAATACCTGCAATAACATATCCTACTTCACCCGCTGACAATGCCTCTCTAGGCGTACGTTTCGGTGTGAAAATCCCCACCTCGTCAACAACATACTCTTCCTTTGTTGACATGATTTTCATTTTGGTTTTCTTACTGATTTTACCGTCAATGACTCGAACCAGTGACACAACCCCTAAATAATTATCGAACCATGAATCAATAATCAACGCCTTTAATGGTGACTCTAAATCGCCTTCTGGAGATGGGATTTTTCGCACAATTTCTTCTAGTGTCTCTTTGATGCCGATTCCTGATTTAGCACTGGCATGCACGGCATCATGGGCTTCAATCCCAATAATCTCTTCAATTTCATCCACCACACGTTCAGGCTCTGCCGCTGGCAAATCAATTTTATTAAGCACAGGTAAAACTTCCAACCCCTGCTCAATCGCAGTATAACAATTAGCTACGGTTTGTGCCTCAACCCCTTGCGAGGCATCAACAACCAGTAAAGCACCTTCACAAGCTGCCAGAGAACGAGAAACTTCATAAGAAAAATCCACATGGCCTGGCGTATCGATAAAGTTCAATTGATATGTCTGACCATCATCCGACAAATAATTCAATGTCACACTTTGTGCTTTAATGGTGATGCCTCGTTCACGCTCCAGATCCATTGAATCTAAAACCTGAGCAGCCATTTCCCGGTCTGTTAAACCACCGCACAAATGAATAAATCGATCTGCAATGGTCGATTTACCATGGTCGATATGAGCAATAATTGAAAAGTTACGAATATGTTCAAGCTGGTTTGACATTTATGCCTCAATTTTTAAACAGTAATCGATTCATTAAAAACAAACTTAAAAAAGTTACAAAAAAGGGTGTCTAGTTCTTTTAAGCTAGACACCCTTCGCATCAAAAACATGAATGAATCGTTTGATAACAAATATCCGCGTATTTTACGCTAAATTGTTATAAATCTCACTTGTTTATAAGATTTAGTTCTCTCAAACCCAATCATAATTAATTTAATACCAGAGGAAGGAACACGGAACGTTTCCCTCTAACCACCCTGACAGGAAGCGAACGACCTTTCGGAGCTGCAGAAACAATTTCATTCAAAGCCTTAACGGATTTAATGGGTTTGAAATTAATTGTTACCAAAATATCTCCCGGCATAATGCCTGCACGGTCTGCTGCACTGCCTCGTTTGACTTTAGAAACACCGACACCAAAAGGCAAATTCAATTTATCAAGCACCTTCGGATCGATTTCTTTCATCATCACACCCAAAGTCGTATTTTCAGCCTCTGCACCAGCAGAAGCCAACTTCATATCATCTAACGACTTCAAGCGAACTGTCAGCGTTTTATAATCTCCATTCCTTAAGATTTTAACTTTGATTGACTCTCCCACAGCGGAGTTCCCTACAATGGGAGGTAAATCTGCTGACTTTTGGATTGTTCGACCGGCAAATTCAATAATAATATCACCCGGTTGAATCCCCGCCTCACTGGCTGCCGAACCTTTTTCCGTTGAGGTAACTAACGCTCCCATCGGTCTTTTCATATCAAATGATTTGGCTAAATCACCTGACACTTCTTGAACACCAACTCCTAGATAGCCTCGTTCAACACGCCCTTTGGTTTTAAGCTGATGTGCAACATCCATCGCAATATCGATTGGAATTGAAAATGAAAGCCCCATTGAACCGCCACTATTACTGTAAATTTGAGCATTAACACCAATGACTTCACCGCTTGTGTTTAAGAGCGGCCCGCCAGAGTTTCCAGGGTTTATCGCAACATCAGTCTGGATAAACGGCACATAAGTATCATCGGGAAGTGAGCGACCCAAAGCACTGATAATGCCATGCGTGACGGTGTAATCCAACCCAAAAGGTTCACCAATCGCCATTACCCATTGACCCACTTTTAAATCTTTAGACGTTCCGATTTTGGCAACCGGCAGATTTTTGGCATCCACTTTTATCACGGCAATATCTGAACGCTCGTCACTACCAATCACCTTCGCTTTCAATTCTCGGCGATTGCTCAGCTTCACAACAATATCATCTGCATCCGCGACCACATGGTGATTGGTAATGATGTAGCCATCCGATGAAATAATAAACCCTGACCCCAACGAGCTCACCTGTTCTTGATGACCGCCCCTAGGATCTTGCCCTTCAGGAATTCCAAAGAAGTAACGCAACATCTCATCAGGCATTCCTCTTAATTGAGGATGGTCAGGTCTTTCAACTTTCTTCAAAGTACTGATGTTCACCACTACTGGGCTATTTTCAGAAGCCAACTGAGAAAAGTCGGGGAGTGTAACTGTCGGTCCAGAGGCATGTACTGAAGAAAAGCTCAGTGCCAGCACCAGAGCCACCCAAATACCATACAAAGATTTTAGTTGTATTTTCATTTTGTCTCCTTACGAAGATTGAACTATTTGTTTTAAAACAGGTAACTGGGGCCGATAATATTTTTTTGTGATTCCCCACCCAAGGAGCAACCCTATAACACCACCGACAATCGCAACACCATCTTGCGACGATACTTCAAATAAAAAAGCGATGGCAACTTTGAACAAGATTGCACCAATAAAAAGTCCTAATAATGGTAAGCCATATCCCATTAAAGAATGTTTAATTAACTGTGACTCATCCATTGAGAGAATAACTTTATCACCTTCTCTCGCTCCTAATGTATTAATGACCTGGATTGGCGCTGTCGCTTTAGGCGAAAACAATTGTGCCAGTACCGAGGTACCGCAACTTTTTTGCGTCTGACACCCGCTACAGCCTGTTTCACGTTGTGTTGAAACATAAGCCATGCCATCCTTAACTTTTTCTACTGTGCCCTGAGCAAGCAATTCACCGAGTTCGGAAACAGATTCCGCCTCCGCCTCAGTTTGTAACAAGTTCCGACCTTTCATCTTTCAACAACCCCGCCCTTTTATTCTTAAGATTATGGTAACATTATTTGGTTTTTCAAGAAGGATCAGGCAGGAATTTCATTGAACGCAACGAACGCACAAGAAACAGATGTACTCGTCATCGGAAGCGGCATTGCAGGGTTATCAATCGCCCTTAAGTTAGCACGTCATTATTCAGTGACTTTAATTGCGAAAGCTTCATTGCAAGAAGGCAGCTCGGCTTATGCGCAAGGTGGCATTGCAGCGGTTCTGGATCCTTTTGATTCGGTTGAATCCCACATCAAAGACACAATGAATGCGGGCGCAGGTTTATGTGATAAAAAAACCGTACGCATGGTGGCTGAAAAAGGCGTTCAATCCATCTATGAATTAATTGAAATGGGCGTTCCTTTTAGTAAGCAAGCCCAGTCTGATCGTTACCACCTCACAAAAGAAGGCGGCCACAGCCATCGTCGCGTCATTCATGCAGCGGACCATACAGGAAAAACGGTTACGGAAACCTTAGTAGATCTGGTTAAAAACACACCAAATATTACAATGATGCCCAACCATATGACGGTAGATTTGATTTTAAATTCCAGCCGCACTCGTTGTATTGGTTGCTATGTTTTGGATCAATCGAACAACCATGTCAAAACCCTTTTGGCACATTACACGGTTTTAGCCACAGGGGGAGCCAGTAAAACGTATCTGTATACCAGCAACCCAGACACCTCGACAGGCGATGGTATTGCCATGGCGTGGCGTGCCGGGTGTTCTGTTACCAATATGGAATTTAACCAATTCCACCCGACTTGTTTGTTTCATCCAAAAGATCGTTCCTTCTTAATTTCAGAGGCGGTTCGAGGTGAAGGCGGTATTTTGAAACTGCCATCTGGCGAAGCCTTCATGCAACAGTACGACGAACGTGCAGACCTGGCACCTAGAGACATAGTGGCACGAGCCATTGACCAGGAAATGAAAAAACATGGTGTGGACTGCGTCTATTTAGACATTTCGCACAAACCTACGGAATTCATCATTCATCACTTTCCAACCATTTATGCTCGTTGCTTAAAAGTCGGTATTGATATTACCAAAGAAGCCATTCCAGTTGTGCCGGCGGCACATTATACCTGTGGTGGCATTTCAACCGACCTCAATGGACAAACCGACATTCAAAACTTATTCGCCATCGGTGAAACCGCTTACACTGGCTTACACGGTGCAAACCGCTTAGCCAGCAATTCGTTGGTTGAAGGGTTAGTCTTTGCTGAAACCGCCTATCAATCGATTCATAAAGCATTTAACAAGCAACCCCCTATTCAAAAAGACTGCATCAAAGATTGGGATGATCGATACGTCACCGTTCCGAAAGAAAAAATTCTAATCAGTCACGATTGGGACGAAGTTCGCCGATTGATGTGGGATTATGTTGGTATCGTCAGAACCGACAAACGCCTCAAACGCGCTCTAAAACGTATCAAGGTCTTGAAAGAAGAAATCAACGAGTACTATCGAGCACATACCCTGAACTCAGACTTACTTGAACTCAGAAATCTCACCCAAGTAGCCGAACTAATGGTTAAAAGCGCACTGCGCCGTAAAGAAAGCCGCGGACTCAACTACAACCTCGACTACCCTGATATGAAAAAACGCAGTCGACCGACGGTACTGAGGCCTAAAAAAACAAAACCCACTTAAAAGTGGGTTTTATTAGCCGGTTAAACCATCTTCACGTTTTAGCCATTGCGCAACGGAATGGACTCATCCGCATTTGCGACTTGCTCAATTAAACCTTCAGACGCCAACTTATCTATATCAATCACAATGACCATGCGTCCCTTAGAACTCTTCGACATCGCAATCTCTTTAGTGTCTTCTTTGTCTTTATCTGCTGCTTCTGGGTCTTTAATGGTGGTTAACCCTTGGATATATTGACTGTCAATCGAGTTTGAAATATCAGGCGGCGACTGCAAGGCATTCATATCAAACTGGTGTACGTCAGAAACGGCATCCACGACCAGCCCAACAATTCTTTCACCTTGACTGGTAGCGATATTCACCACAATGACCACAGTGGTTGCACTGAATTCCGCAGCCATCTTAAACCGCTCACGTAAATCTAAAATCGGTACAATCGTTCCACGGATATCAATCACCCCTTTGACAAAAGCCGGAACATTCGGAAGCGGGTTCGGCTCCTGCCAACCGCGGATTTCTTGCACACGATCAATCGCGATGGCAAACTCTTCTTTCCTCAGTTTAAACGTTAAAAACTCTTTATTTTGTTCCGACACTGCATTTCTCCAAAATCCTACTTTATTTAAGAGATATTACCGACTCAGCTTGAGATTATCAATCACTAATTTTTTATCATTTCAAATGACACCAAGGCATGAGAGTGGTTCAACAACCTCGCCTTATCAATGTATAATAAGCCTAACACTCAATCCAAGGAAGAATTATGAATGTAGATTGGAAAGCTTTTTTAGCCGATAAAGGCGCGATTTTTAACGATAAAGAAGAAATCATCACCTTTGGTCAACCCGAAATCGAACGATTCATGGTAAAGAATGGACCAGTCATCGCCAGCTTGGCACATCAGGCATTAATTAAAGTGACCGGTGAAGAAGCATTTGATTTTCTTCAAGGTCAGCTAACCAATGATTTAAAAGACATCTCTGAACAACAAGCACAACTATCTGCTTATTGTGAACCGCAAGGTAAAGTACTTGCGATCATGACCGTCTTTAAACATCAAGGCGCGCTTTACCTCAGTTTTGATGGTTCTTTAAAGCAATCCATCTTGCAACGCCTAACCATGTTTAAAATGCGCTCCAAAGTAGAACTGGAAGACGTTTCGGAACAAATGATTCAAGTCGGTTATGCAGGCGATTTCGCAGACTTGGATGTGCAACGTTTGCTTTCAACCAAAATCAAAAATATTTATGAAGTAGAGCAAGTTCAAGATGAGACGCTTTCGGATATCATCGCGGTCAAGCTGCCTGGACCTTACCACTGCTATAGTTTCTTTGGTCCGGTTGAACAAACCAAATTACTTTGGAACACCTTGAAAAACAACGGTGAATTCACCAACACCCAAGACTGGAACTTGCTCCATATTGTCAGCGGACAACCGCAAGTCAATGACACCACATCCAATGAGTTCATCGCCCAATTCTTAAACTTAGACAAACTCGATGCCATTAACTTCAAAAAAGGCTGCTTTCCAGGGCAGGAAGTCATTGCACGCATGTTTTACCGTGGTAAGGCCACCAAGCGTATGATGCGACTTCACTTGGAAGAAGTGTTGCCTCTCGAGACTGGTGAAACCTTTAAACTGGTGGATGAGGCAGACAAAAACTATAAATTCACCACCGTTTTGTCTGCACCAGATATTTATGAGGGCACCGTTTGCTTGGCGGTCACCACGATAAAACCATTGGAAAGCATACAAGGTCAGTTAAGAACTGAAAATGGTGCGGTTGCAAATATCGAACCCCTACCTTACGATTTAACGGAAGAGTAAGATCGGATAAATAAAAACAGCCAGGCCTGGCTGTTTTTATTCAATCTTTTCCTTGTCTCTTGTAGACAGTCAGAAACAAAAAAGCCGCATTGTCTGCGGCTTTTTTATTGCTTTAAGGCAGCTAAATTAATCTGCTTGCCTCATATGCGGGAACAACAAAACATCTCGAATCGTTGGTTTGTCGGTAAACAACATCACCAAGCGGTCAATCCCGATTCCTTCCCCTGCGGTTGGCGGCATACCATGCTCAAGCGCCACAATATAATCTTCATCATAATGCATCGCTTCGTCATCTCCGGCATCTTTCGCTTCAACCTGTGCTTTAAAGCGTTCCGCTTGATCTTCCGCATCGTTCAACTCGTTAAAGCCATTCGCCAACTCTCGTCCACCAATGAATAATTCAAAACGATCAGTAATAAACTGATTATCGTCATTACGACGCGCCAGAGGCGACACTTCTGCTGGATATTCTGTAATGAACGTTGGGTCCATCAGCTTTTCTTCCACGGTTTCTTCGAAAATTTCCGTCCAGACCTTGCCTAGCCCATAGCTGTCTTCCACATGCACATTCAACGACTTCGCCAATGCACGAGCCGATTCTAAGTCATCCAGGTTTTCGGCTGTGGCACTTGAGTTGTATTTCAAAATTGCATCTTTCATGGTTAAACGCGCAAACGGTTTACCGAAATCAAACACCTGACCTTGGTAAGGCACCTGAGAAGAGCCAACCGTCATTTCTGCCAACTCTTTTAACAATTCTTCCGTGTAATCCATCAATTGATTGTAATCGGTGTAGGCAGAATAGAATTCAACCATCGTGAACTCTGGATTATGACGAGTTGACAACCCTTCATTACGAAAGCTTCGATTGATTTCAAAAACTTTTTCAAACCCGCCCACAACCAAGCGCTTTAGATAAAGCTCAGGCGCAATTCGTAAATAAAGCGGCATATCCAACGCGTTATGATGCGTATGGAACGGTTTGGCCGTTGCTCCACCCGGAATCACATGCATCATCGGCGTTTCAACTTCCATAAAACCTTTTTGAATCAAAAAGTTGCGAACATGTTGTACGATTTTTGAACGAACCATAAAAGTGTCACGACTTTCTTCGTTCACAATCAAATCCACATAGCGTTGACGATATTTGATTTCCTGATCTTGCAGGCCGTGAAATTTATCCGGTAAAGGACGCAACGATTTGGTAATCAGCTCAATATGCTCAACATGAACAGACAACTCGCCGGTATTGGTTTTAAATAAATACCCTTCTGCACCAACTATATCCCCTAAGTCCCATTTTTTGAATTGCGTATTGTAGAACCCTTCAGGCAACTCATCACGTGTCACATAAATCTGAATACGACCATGTGTATCCTGCAAAGTAGCAAAACTGGCTTTCCCCATAATACGACGCAATAACATACGACCAGCGACTTTGACACGAACAGGTTCCATCTCAGCCAGTTCTTCTTTACTGAAGGCGTCATATTGTTCATGAAGGTCACTCGACACATCGTTACGTCTAAACGTATTTGGGTAAGAGTGGCCGGCTTCACGCAGTGCCGCTAATTTCGCACGTCGTTCCGCAATGATTTTATTTTCATCGACTTCAGGAGTTGGGTTTTCAGGGTTTGCCATGTTGCTTCCTATTCAATACTTGTAGTTAGTTAGGGTTGAATTCTATTGTTATAATTAATCTTCTTTTACTTTAGACACCGGCCTTTAAACTAGGGATGATAAACTGATCCAAATCCCCATCCAATACGCCATTGGTGTTACCGGTTTCGACGTTGGTACGTAAATCTTTAATCCGTCCGGAATCCAGCACGTAAGAACGGATCTGACTTCCCCAGCCAATGTCCGACTTATTTTCTTCCATTTCTTGTTTCTCAGCGTTGCGGCTCAACATTTCCAGCTCATATAACTTGGCACGTAACTGCTTCATTGCTTCAGCCTTGTTTTGATGCTGAGAACGACCGTTTTGACACTGTGTCACCGTATTGGTTGGTAAATGCGTAATCCGTACCGCCGATTCGGTTTTGTTGACATGCTGCCCACCCGCACCACTGGCACGATACACATCGATGCGTAAATCAGCTGGATTGATTTCGACTTCAAAACTGTCATCAATTTCTGGCGAAATGAAAACCGATGCAAATGAGGTATGACGTCGATTCCCGGAATCAAATGGTGACTTACGTACCAGACGGTGTACCCCGGTTTCCGTTCTTAACCAACCGAAAGCATAATCGCCTTGCACATGAACGGTAGCTCCTTTGATACCAGCCACATCTCCGGCCGATATTTCTAAAATCTCAGCCTTAAAGCCATGACTTTCCGCCCAGCGCAAATACATACGAAGGATCATATTCGCCCAGTCCTGCGCTTCGGTGCCACCTGAGCCAGATTGAATCTCTAAATAACAGTTATTGGCATCCAATTCACCGGAAAACATACGTTGAAATTCAAGTTGCTCCAGCTTTTCTTCCAAACGCGCCAACTCAGACACCACTTCATCGACCATTTCCTGATCGGCATCCATTTCCGCCATTTCCAAAATCTCATGTGCCGACTCCAGACTGCTCTCCAAGTCCTGAATGGTGGTCACCACATTATCGAGTTGAGATTTTTCTTTTCCTAAGGCTTGTGCACGCTCCGGTTCATTCCAAACACTAGGGTCTTCTAATTCGCGTTCAACTTCAACCAATCGTTCTTGCTTGGTATCATAGTCAAAGATACCCCCTAAGCACTTCGGTGCGCTCAGTAAAATCTTTGATTTGGGTGTAAATTGGATTTAATTCCATAACTTTTAATAGGCTTTCATCTTAAAAGCGAAATAATACCATTTTTCACCTTTATTATCAGCAGTGTAACGCGACAATTTTTCGCTTAGCCCCGAAACAATCGCTTTTATTTTCGACGCATCCATTTTTACTTAAGTTTTTACCAAAACGGCCGTTACCCAGATTAGAGAAAATGCTTTCTTAAACATTAAATTACCGATAAGATAAGCACTAAACACAACAAATACAAAAACTTATAAGAATTCTCTATTTGAAATGGAACAGAGACTTGAACCAAATCACTTTCCATTTGTTTTTTTACATTGCCAGAAAAGGAAATTGTTATGCCCATCTCAAACATCCCTCCCGGGTTAATGGCTTATCAAAAACTTGCGGGACACGACAACCGAAACGAGCAAGCACAATCCGCTAACAAGTCTGAACAGCATCCTGGACAAGGCCAAATCAAAGCCGATCAAATGACCATCCGAAATGAGCGACAAGCCAGCTTGGTGGCGCACTTATTTGGCGATTCAAGCAAAGCCATTGAAAACTCGCTCAAAATGACCTTTCAGGCGGCGATTGAAAAACTGAATGAAACCTTGACGCCCGAACTGGGTGAAAACGCCATCAGTCAGGAAGCACTGAAAAAACAAGGTGGCATGGAATATTGGACGCCGGAAAATACCGCTGGCCGAATCGTCAGTGGCGCCACCGCTTTCTTGCCGGCTTTTCAAAAAGCTCACCCTGAACTGGAAGGCGAAGCTTTAATGCAGGAATTCATGAGCGTTGTTGGTGGCGGACTGCAACAAGGGTTTGATGAAGCACAAGGCATTTTGAGTGATTTGAATGTATTTGATGGACAGGTCAAAGACACGTTTTCGGCGACGACCGATTTGGTCTCAAAAGGCATGGAAAACTTCAGACGTGAATTTTTAGGCTTACCGCCTTTAGAAGAAGCGGAAGTGACTGACTCTGCTGAAGAAGAGCAAGTGCCTTCTGAGCCTAACACTTAAAATTTAAACAAGACAGCAACATCAAAAAGCCCTCAATATTGAGGGCTTTTTGATATCAAACTTTGTTGATCCCAAAATAGCCAGGCCTGGCTATTTTTACACAACACTACACAACGCTAATTACACTTATGCTTTTACGCCATAAGCAGCTTGTAAGGTATTCTGCAACAATGTTGCGATCGTCATCGGGCCAACCCCACCCGGAACCGGCGTAATCCAACTGGCTTTTTCTTTGGCAACATCATACTCAACATCACCGCACAGCGAACCATCATCCAGACGGTTTATCCCCACATCAATGACTATGGCGCCGTCTTTAATCCAGTCGCCTTTCACCATGTTCGGAATCCCGACACCGACGACCACCAAATCCGCTTCCGCAACTTTCTGAGGTAAATCTTTGGTTGCACTGTGGCAGACTGTGACCGTTGCACGTTCATTTAACAGTTCCAACGCCATTGGCACCCCTACAATATTCGAAGCACCGACCACAACCGCATTCAAACCACGCAGTGGAATGCCCGTTTTTGCCAGCATCGTCATCACGCCATGTGGTGTACAAGGGGCTAATTCAGGCAAGCGTGTCGCTAAACGTCCCATGTTATATGGGTGAAACCCATCCACATCTTTTTTCGGATCAATTCGTTCAATAATTTCTTCCGGATCAATATGGTCAGGCACAGGCAACTGAACGATGATGCCATGCACATCGTCTCGTGCATTCAGCTCATCAATCTTAGCCAACAGTTCGGCTTGAGACGTTTCAGCAGGCAACACCATCGACACATCGTTAAACCCAGCTTTTTCACAAGCAATCTTCTTATTCTTAACATACACTTGTGACGCAGGGTCTTCCCCGACCAGAATAACCGCAAGCCCAGGAGGCATTTTTCCTTCTGCCACCTGCGCTGCCACTTCTTTTTGAATCGAGTCTCTTAATTCCAATGCGATGGCTTTTCCATCCAAGATCTGTGCTGACATATTGATATCCTTATTAAAAGTCACGGAATACGCGATATGATAACTGATTTCGATTTCCGTGTAACAAAACTCAGAGCAAAAAATTTTTAATAAAAGCGAATTTTAGTTATTGACAGCTTTGCTTTCGCTCTATACAATACGCCGCATCTTTTCGGAGTATAGCGCAGTTTGGTAGCGCACCTGTTTTGGGTACAGGTGGTCGGGGGTTCAAATCCCTCTACTCCGACCAATTTTTATCTTGTTGATGCTTATTGATTGTCTATCAACACGGTATCGAGAGGTTCGATAGAGCGCCCATAGCTCAACTGGATAGAGCATCGCCCTTCTAAGGCGAGGGTTTCAGGTTCGAATCCTGATGGGCGTGCCATTTACGGTATGTCTTTCACACCACTATGGCGGATGTAGCTCAGTTGGTAGAGCCCAGGATTGTGATTCCTGTTGTCGCGGGTTCGATCCCCGTCATTCGCCCCATTTTTCTTCCCCCCTTACTTTTCAAACTAAAGCAACCATTATCTAACTACGTTAGTTTCTAAAACGTCATTAGTTTAACGCCTCAAAACATTCACCGTTGATATAACTGCTTTTTATAATGCTAGGCTTGGTAATTATTGGCCAACAAAGAATACAACTCATCTTCTTGAGCAAAGTGCAATTTTAAAATAGCTTCCAACCCATAAAGCACGCCAATCATAGCATTGCGTTGATGTTCGTCCCGCGGTTGATTCACCAGCGACAAATATTGATTACATAACTGAAGAATTTCTCCATGAGTTCGACTTAACATGGCCATTGGATCATTCCCCACCATTTTATGGGCCAACTCAGGATGTAGCTTTCGTTCATCTATTTGTTCATGTGGTATCAGTTTTTGTTCAATCAAACGTGCTAATTCAGCTATTTCTTCAGCCGTCACTTGTTGATGGCTGGCTAAACGGTCTGCCAGTTGACGCATTTGATCGAGCGTAGGCTGTAAGTCAGCATGCTGTTTTTGCAGTTTTTCTTGTTGCTCAACATTCAGAATACTGTCATGCGTTACAGGAAAACGCAACGCTCGAAGCGCATTAATAATGACTAATACATCAATCCCTTCTTGCAGCAGTGCTCCAACCAAGGGGGTAAGATACCCAAATGCAGCAAACAGCATGGCAATCAAGGACAACGTCATCCCCACCACCACACTTTGTTTGGCAATTGCTTGACTGCGCCTAGCAATTTGCACCCCATCGGCTAGCACATCAATCCGTTCAACCATTAATACAGCATCTGCGGCCTCTGAACTCGCCCCCGCGCCTTCTGCTCCCATTGCAACCCCAATATCAGCGGTGGCCAGCGCTGGCGCGTCATTAACACCATCTCCCACCATCATTGTGGTGCCTTGCTGGCGTTCCTGACGAATAATCTTTACTTTATCACCAGGATGAAGCCCTGCATAAACGTGATCCATCCCGAGAACGTGACCGATACTTTTTGCAATCTCAACTTGATCACCACTGGCCATTGAAAGGCTTTGGACGCCCGAAGCTCGAAGACTTCTTAAAGCTCTCGGAGCATCAGTACGGATTTCGTCTTGCAAAATCAGAGCGCCGCGAACCTGATGGTCTACAGATAACAGCAATAGCATTTGACCGTTATGACTGGAGCGTTTAAGCAATGAAACCACCCAATCAGAGGTAGGCGTTTGCATTGAGTCCAGCACCCATGAAGGTTGACCAATCATGATCTGTTGATTATTCAACATTCCCTGCACGCCTTTTCCAGCGACATCTTTAACCTGTTTTGGTATTAAGAGAGCTATATTCCGCTGTTTAGCAGACTCGACAATCGCATTTGAAACCACATGGAAAGAGGCTTGTTCCAGAGAAGCAGCCAACTGGAGAATGTCTTCATAAGTTAAACGGCCATCCGACTTAATATCAAGTAACCGTGGATTTCCCGTCGTTAAAGTTCCAGTTTTATCTAAAATAATCCGTTCACTGTTAGCCAAAGCTTCCAGTGCTGCGCCATTCTTAATCAACAAACCTTGTCGAGCTGCGGTAGATATGCCTGCGACCATCGCAATTGGTGCTGCGAGAATCAGAGGGCAAGGCGTTGCCACCACCAAAACGGCTAGCGCCCTGACAGGATCTCCGGAAAACAACCAAGCTCCCCCTGCCACCATTAGTGTTAAGGGAATGAACCATAAAGCATAACGATCAGCCATGCGGGTAAAAGGCGCTTTGCCCTTTTGTGCTTCCTGCACAAGGCGAATAATTCCTGCATAAGCACTGTTAGCAGCATCATGCACCGTTATTAAATCAAAAGGCTGTCCCATATTCAGCGTACCACTGCTGGCGGCTTGCCCTTCGGCATGTGTCACGGGAAGTGATTCTCCTGTTAAAGAAGACTCATCGAGTATTGCAGGACCACCTGAAACATAACCATCAACAGGCAGCACGGCACCTGTTTTAATCATCAGCCGATCTCCCGGTTGAAGCTCTGCAACCGGGACACTTTTTATGGTTCCATCCACATAACAATCCGCCATTGTTGGCACTCGACTGAGTAATTTGGTCAATTCCTGCTTGGCACGGTTGGCGGCATATTGCTCTAGCGATTGCCCACTGGCATACATAAGTGTAATAACGGCTGCTGCAAGGTATTCCGTTAACAGAAAAGCACCGGCAATTGCGAGGGCTGCTATAACATCCACACCGATTTTTTTATAGTGTAGACTTTTTATGATATCCCAGACCACCCAAATGAAAATTGGGATAGCGCCGATAATCCAGACTTTATCGGCCAAGTTCGCTTCATCAAAAGCATAAAGCGCTACCACACCGAATAGCGTTGTTAAAAACACCCACAGTAAAATTACATGTTTTAATAGATGCACTTAAAAGCCCTTTAATCAAGTGTGAATGGATTAAACCATAAAGAAAAAAAGATAATATTCATAATCATTGCCCGTGATTCTTCAGCCTTTAACAATACAATCGTTGATAACCATTCAAACAAATGCCTACTTTGCGGTTCCATTAGACTTTATCAAAACTAACAGCAATATTTACTTTTTCCTCTCACTTTTTAACTACTATCAATTTTTGTATAAAAAACAATGAGTAATAACGTAAAAACACGACATCAAAAACTTAAACAAAAACGTGGTTAATCAATATTAAAAAGTTTCCACTTCAAAAACGACAATAAATTATAATTTAAAATACGTATAAAAGAACTTAATATAAAGGGCGGTATTTTCTATGCTTACAGCAAAAAACCTTAATAGTATTCGAATCAAAAGTTCTATACCAATAATCACTCTGGCGGTTTCAATTATCCTTTTACTGGTCATTTTTTCTTGGATGCTTAAAATGCAAGAACATTCCATCCAGTTACAGGCAGAAAAATTTGTTCAGTCAATATCTTTAACTCTCAATGCAGACCGTGATCTATATCAAGCAAAAGAAGCCGAGCTAAACTTATTAGCTCACTATGGTTCATTCGAGGAAGAAAATAAATCTCGCCTCGAAAATGCTCAACAGGTTTTCGATCGTTATGCGAAATACCAAGAAAACATGCATGATTACCCTGATGTGTTAGCCAAATCGGCGAATTTTAAGTCTGATTTTGATGCTTGGAAAAAGCAATCGGACAATCTGGTGGCTGCGATAGAACAACAGGCTAGTCAAGCAGAAATTCTAGCCCTGCGAAAGAAGGCTGATCATCATTTCTCCGCACTACGAGACAATTTGGATAAAGCCGGCGAAGCAGCTCTATCCAAATCAATTGAAATGCGCGAACATTTAGCACAACAGCTTGATCAATTTCAGAACATTGCCACCGCGATACTAGGTGTGATTCTACTCGGTGCTCTATGGCTTGGTTATTCAATTCCAAAAAACATCTCCCGACAATTACACCACTCCATCGACACAGCCAACACCATTGCTAATGGTAATTTATCCACCCAGATCAACATCGAAACTAGAGATGAAACCGGCCAAATGCTGGGCGCAATGAAACATGTACAAGACACCCTAAAATCTTTATTAGAAGATATGCAACATATGTCTCAACAACATGATGCCGGCAACATTGATGTCAATCTTGACGAAAATAAATTCCAGGGCGATTTCCGAAAAATGGCCATAGGTGTCAATACAATGGTCGGTGAACACATTAACGTCAATAAAAAAGCCATGGCTGTTTTTGAATCTTTCGGAAAAGGTGACTTCAATGCCCATATTGAAAAACTGCCCGGTAAAAAAGCTTTTATCAATGAAGCCATTGAAGCGGTTCGCCACAACCTTAAAACCATTACCGATGATACCAATATGTTGATTCAGGCAGTCACGAACGGAAATCTTGATAAACGCGCAGATGCTAAGCAGCTCCAAGGTGACTGGAAACAAATGATTGAAGGGATTAACCGGATATTAGACGGTATCGTTCATCCCCTTAATGAAGCCATTAGCGTACTCAGAGAAATTGAACAAGGTAACCTGACCCAGACTGTCACCGGAGATTACAAAGGTCATCTGAATGACTTTAAGCAAACCGTCAACAATACGGTCATTAAGTTGTCGGACGTCATTGATCAGACAACATATGCATCACAAATTGTCTCTCAAGGTTCTCAAGAAGTGGCTCAGGGCGCAATGGATTTAAGTCAACGCGTACAGCAACAAGCAGCAGCCATTGAAGAAACTTCTTCGACCATGGAAGAAATGACGTCCAGTGTCAAAAGCAATGCTGAACAGGCAAAAGAAGCAGCAGATGTGGCACAGACGGTACAAGGCCAATCCAACACCGGTTCTACGGTTATGAAACAAACTATTGAAGCAATGAGTGCCATCCAGGAATCCAGTCATAAGATTTCGGATATTGTCACGTTAATTGACGGCATTGCCTTCCAAACTAACTTACTGGCACTCAATGCAGCGGTGGAAGCCGCACGAGCCGGTGACCACGGACGTGGTTTTGCAGTGGTGGCAGGAGAGGTGCGCTCTCTGGCGCAAAAATCAGCCGATGCCGCCAAAGAAATTACGGGCTTAATCACCGAAAGTGTTACACGTATTGATCAAGGCACACAACTGGCATCCGAGTCAGGTGAAGTTTTGTCTGGAATTAATCAATCGATCAATGAAGTCACACAGATGATTGAACAAATCGCTCAGGCATCAAGCCAACAAATGGAAGGCATCGTTCAAGTTCATAAAGCAGTTAACCAAATCGATGAAGTAACTCAACAAAATGCGGCATTAGTAGAACAAACAGCTGCCGCCGCTGACAGCATGAACGAACAAGCTGAAAGCTTAGACAGAAACATGACCTTTTTCAAAACCAATCAAACAATGAAGTTGACTCAAGCAGCCAAAAGAGAAACCCTTACCAAGGCTGTAGCGGAGAAATCTGTTCCTTCACAACCTCAGTCCACCAGCCCATCAAAGTCGGTAGCCAAGCCTGCCAGTTTGCCTTCAACTAAAAAACAAAACGAGTCAAAGACAGAAATGACAAAAGCTTCTGCCTCCTCTTCAAATGAGTGGGATGAGTTTTAAACAACTGTTTTTTGAGGTAAGCAACACATCTAAAACCACCAGGCCTGGTGGTTTTTTATTAGCGATACAACCGCTGATAAGTTCCGCCCGACACAACCAAATCTTCATGACTACCGGATTCTATAATATGACCATCTTCAAACACCAAAATACGATCGGCTTGTTTAATCGAACTTAAACGATGCGCCACAATAAGCGTTGTCCGCCCTGCCAGGAACGGTGCCAAATCAACATATAACTTACGCTCGGTTTCCATATCCAATGCAGAGGTGGCCTCATCCATAATCACCACTTTAGGGTCTTGTAAAATCATTCTTGCAATCGCGAGTCTTTGTCTTTGACCCCCGGAGAGTTTAATGCCATTTCGGCCCACCACTGTTTCAAGCTGATATTCCAATGCCTCAATGACCTCTTTTAACTGAGCCATTTCTAATGCTTGCCACAGCTTCTCATCCGGTAAGTCCTGACCTAAAGACAAATTAAACCGAACACTCTGCTGAAATAACACAGGCTGTTGCAATACGGTTGCGATATTTTCACGCACACGCTGTTGACCAATTTCTTTAATAGACACACCGTTATAGCAAATATCTCCAGACTCTTGTTCATAAAAGCCGAGTAACAACTGTACCAACGTGGTCTTACCGCCACCGCTGGCTCCAACAAAAGCTAATTTCTCCCCAGGCTCAATGGTAAAGTTCAGGTTATGCAATACCGCTTCTTCTTTACCAGGATAGTGGAAAGAAACATTTTTAACTTCAACAGATACTTCTTTGGCATCAAAAGGGTTTTTCAACGCTGGATAACGCGGTTCCTGTTTTAAATCCAATACTTGATTGATACGCTGCAAGGCACCACTCCCGGCACTGTAAGAGTATTGAATCGCTAAAATTTCCTGAACAGGCCCCATCATAAACCAAAGATAACCGAACACGGCCATCATCTCCCCAATGGATAAATTAGAAAAGACCACCATCAGAAAACTGACACCACGGAAAATATCAAACCCAATCAAGAAAATGAGAAAAGAGAGTCGACTGGCCGCTTCTGATTTCCAGGTAAACGCTTCTGAATGACGCTTAATTTCATAAGCACTCCCACGGATGCGCTGGAAAAAAGGACTGTCCTGATTCGCTGCTCGAACTTGCTGCAAAGCATCCAACGTTTCGGATAAAGACTGTTGAAAGGCATCCACCGCACTGTTTTCATCTTTTTTCAGCGTTTTTACCTTACGCCCCATACGCATCGTAAAATACACTACAACAGGGTTCATAAATAAAATAAACAGCGCCAGTTCCCAGTGTAACCATAATAGAACGGCGGTTACCCCAACCAGAGAAAAGACCGCTAAAATGAGTTTTCCAACGGTTGTCCCCAAAAAGGTGTCCAACGTATTGACATCGTTCACCATCGTCGCAGTCACACTGCCACTGCCCATCGTTTCATACTGAGACATGGCTACGCCTTGAATACGCGCTAAAAGATCGGTGCGAATACGATACGTGACGTCTTTAGAAATTAGAGTGAATTGCTGAACCTGCCAGACTCCAAAGGCCACACCGAGGATGCGTAGCAGAATCGTGGCCAACGTCACGATTAGGATATACCCCAGTGCCGTTTGCCAGCTTTCTGGAATAATATGGTTGAGTGAGTGAACAATCCATCCTGGTTGTTGAAGCAACACTTCATCTACCAAGAGCGGTAATAACAAAGGGAGCGGCACCGTGGCCATCATTGCCAAGAACGCAATAATATGGGCTTTAATCAAACGTGGTTTATGCTGCACCACCAAATCAAAAATACGCTGCCAGCTATAGGCTACTTGAGTCGGCTGGGTATCGTTTAAGTAAGAGTCATTTGCTCCCTCAACATTTCTATCTAGAGATGACTCATTCGATGAAATGTTGCTGGATGCTTGACTCATAATTTAAAGAGCCTTTTGAAATTCTCGGTGGTCGCGTTGGCCACTTCTTCGACAGATAACTCTCTGAGATGAGCAATTTCTTCAACCACATAGCGTGTATAACCGGGTTGATTGGTTTTACCGCGATAAGGAACAGGAGCTAAATAAGGCGCATCGGTTTCCACTAAAATTCGATCAAGCGGAACCATTTTTGCAACTTCTTTAAGCTCTTTGGCATTTTTAAAGGTAACAATTCCGGAAAATGAAATATAAAACCCTAAGGCCATGGCGGCTTCTGCGGTTTCAATATCTTCCACAAAGCAGTGCATAATGCCTCCGACCTGGTCGGCACCTTCTTCTTGCAAAATTTGTAAACAATCTGGAGTGGAATAACGGGTATGAATAATCAAAGGCTTGTTGAGCTGAATCGCCAACCGAATCATTTGGCGGAACCGATCTGCCTGCCAAGTCATATCTTCCTTTTCAGCATCAAAGTGATAATAATCCAGCCCCACTTCACCAATGGCCAACACCTTTGGGTGCTTTGCAGCTTCCAGCACTGCTTCATCAGTCACCACAACATCTTTCGTCTCACACGGGTGCACCCCAATTGCAGCGTACACCTCTTCATGAGTATCGGCCAGGGCGAGCACTTCATGCCATTGATCAGGTCCAATCGCAATACACATCATTTTATCAACGCCCAAATCATGAGCCTGTTGAATCACTTCTTCAGTGGTACCAATATCTTCTGGCAAAATATTTAAATGACAGTGAGAATCAATAATCATAAATGGTTTTGTCTTCCTTAGTTTTTGATTAAACTTGGGTGCCTCGAATCCAACGTTGTTGAAAAACATCACTTGGTTCATAGTTATCCTGTTGATGCTGCAACCATTCCAGGCAAACCCCTTCCAGTAATAAATCTTTATTCACATTTTGATGCCAAAATTGACGGGCTTGTAAGACCGACTTTTGAAACATCAACCAATTCGGATTATAAGGAATTTTATTGAGATACAAGGCCGCTCGAACCACATTGACCGACCAGGCATAAAAGTAGTCCAGCACCACTTCGGGGTGCGGATATTTTTTCCATTTTTCAACCACTTGAGACACTGTAAATCGACCTTGTTGCAGCCCTTTGATATCGTCTTGCCAGGCGGCCTCCAACTCAAAAGATTTTTCTTCAATCCAAGTTTTGGCTTTCAAAGGCCCACCCCAATTAATTTTCAGGGCTTTTTTCAGTAAAGGCATATCTGCTTGAGGCAATGCCTGTTGTAACCAAGCCAAAGCCTCTTCCCGTGGCGGAGAAGCGAAGGATATTTGTCGGCAACGGCTGATAATCGTCGCTGGCAACAAACTGGTTTGATAAGAAGTTAAAATCAATATCGTCTTTACAGGCGGCTCTTCCAGAGTTTTCAACAACGCATTAAACGCTGACACATTGAGTAATTCAACTTGTTCAATCAAGGCAACTTTATAACCGCCTTGATGAGAGGTGGTATAAATTTTATCCGTTAAGGCACGAATTTGATCAATAGAAATTTCTTTTTTATCTTCTAAGACCTTTAACTGAAAAAAATCAGGATGTGTTGATTGAGCAAACTGGTGGCAATGCACACAATTTTGACACCCTTGAAGCGCATTCGTTTGACACAATAAACCTTCTGCCATCGACATCGCAAATTCAGATAAACCAATACCTTCTGCCCCTGAAAGCAAATACCCTTGGCCTAAGTGACCGGTTTGCTGTATCCATTGTTGCCATTGTTGTGTTTGCCACGGCAAAATCATAGAAAACCCTTAATAAAAAATTGTAACTTTTTCTAAAGCAATAAATCCTGCAATCGAAACACCCAACAGGAGATTTCGGTTAAATCATAACAAGGATTCTAACTGACTCGCCAACTTCTCTTGTACTTCCGTTAAGGGACGAGCAGCATCCAGCACACAATATCGTTGCGGTGCCTGCTCAGCACGATACAGATAAGCCGCCCGAACTTTCTCAAAAAAATCCTTTTTTTCTTGCTCGAAACGATCAATGGCTTGTCCCGATACTTGTGAGCGCGCGGCAACTCGCTTCATGCCTTCTTCGATGGGTAAATCAAACACAAAAGTCATGTCTGGATAACATCCTTGTTGCACCCAATTTTCAATCTCAGCAATCCGATTGTAAGCAATTCCCCTGGCGCCCCCTTGGTAGGCATAAGAAGCATCTGTAAAACGATCCGAGACCACCCATTTTCCAGCCGCTAAAGCCGGTAAAATCTTTTCCTGCAAATGTTGATTACGCGCAGCAAACATCAACAACAATTCCGTTTCAGGCGTCATTTCACTGTACTGTTTATCCAGTAAAATTTCACGAACGGCTTCACTGATTGCTGTGCCACCCGGCTCTCTCGTGACCACGACGTCAATATTGTGATCGGCAAGCCACTGCTGAATAAACACGAGGTTGGTCGACTTCCCCCCTCCTTCGGTGCCTTCTAAAGTTAGAAACTTACCGGAATAAGACGTGTTTGACTGAGTGTTTGTCATGCATGAGCCCAATGATTAAGTAATTAGTTTTGGTTCAAAATATAATGGCGAACCGCTTTATTGTGTTCGGTTAGGGTATTAGAAAAAATATGCTGTCCATTACCTTTAGAGACGAAATACAACGCACTGGTTTTTGCAGGATTCAAAACCGCTTGAATGGCATCAGCACTGGCAAGAGCAATCGGTGTTGGTGGCAAGCCATTAATACGGTACGTATTATAGGCTGTCTTAGTCAACAAATCTTTCTTACGAATATTGCCATCATAGGACTCACCAATTCCATAGATTACCGTCGGATCCGATTGAAGTCGCATGCCTTTTCTCAGGCGATTAACAAATACGCCTGCAATCATCGGCCGTTCAGGCGCATACCCAGTTTCTTTTTCAACAATGGATGCCAAAATCAATGCTTCATAAGGCGTTTTAATCGGTAGATTCTCTGCACGGTTTTTCCAAGCTTCATTTAGCACCGTTTTCAATGCTTCATGAGAACGCTTTAAGATGGAAAGGTCGGTTTCATTGGCAGCATAAAAATAGGTTTCCGGAAGAAACTGACCTTCCAGAGATCGCTCTAAGCCAAGTTTGGATTGAATATTTGAGACGTCATCAGAAATGACGACAAACTTCATTTTGGGAGATTCTGCCAAAGAGGCCAAGCTTTGTTTCACTGTTTCACCAGCGATAAACGTAACCGGATAGGTGACCACTTTGCCTTGAACCAAAGCATCAATCAACTCTTCTAGCGTCCATTGCGGTTGAATTTCAATTTCACCTGCCTTGACCTGTTCCGCTTTTCCTTCCCATTTCAATATCCAAACCAACCACTCTGGGTGACGAACCAACTGTGCCTGATGCAGTAGATAAGCAACTTTTTTAGCCGATGCCCCTTTCGGAATAGACACTACCTTAGGTTCCTGCAATGAAGAAATCGGCTGTGTTAAAAATTGTTTGAACGCCCATCCTTCAACGGACAGCCAAATAACAAATAGGCTGACAAAAAGCGTTAATAAAAAAGTCTTGGTTTTTTGAATCATGATTTTAGTTCTTTAACATCTGTTAAGTGTGCACCTTGCCATTCTAACCAGGCCTGGGCGATTTTTGTCCCTTTTTCCGTTTCAAAGTGCTTGTGCTGAAACTGCCGAACCGGCATCACGCCACGAACCGCATTACAACAAAAGATTTCATCGGCTGTGGCCAAATCTGCCAGAGAGATATGGCGCGATTCAAGAGTCCACCCGTCCTTCGATAACGCCTCTGGCAAAGATGACAAGCAGGTTCCTTGCACCCCGCTCTGATCTAAAAAAGGTGAAATTAATTGCTGGCCTTCAATCAACACCAAGTTCGATTGCGTGGCGGAAATGACCAGCCCGTTTTGTGTCAGCATGACAGCTTCATCAAATTCGGTGTTCATTAGTTCCTGGCGAGCCAAGACATTTTCCAAACGGTTCAAATGTTTCATGCCGGCTAATTGTGGTTGCTGACAGCAAAGCGTGTCGGATACCGTCATCGTCACGGTAAAAAATGGCCAGGCCTGGTCGTTTTTAAGCACCGTTTTGGCTCGCTCTTGTGGAAAAGGCAACCGCTGTATATAAATACTCGGTACACTTTTTTCTGCGGGTTGATAGCCCACACCGCCTTTGCCACGAGTAATCAATATTTTTAAAATTTCGAACGGCTCTGCTGGACGCGACTTAATGATACTGATTAAGTCATTCAGCAAATTGGCTTGATTCAAAGCCGGAAACTTTAATCGTTCAGCACTGTTTTTCAACCGTGCCCAATGTTGGTTCCAATTGGCTAACTGTCCATCAACCAATAAAATAGTGGTGAAAAAACCATCTCCATACAACAATCCACGATCTAATTTATCCGTTGAAATCGGATCACCATCCAGCCAGGTATGTACAATATCACTCATCACGACTCTCCTCTTTAAAAAGCGTTAAGGCATTCAACATTCCTTTGGCTTTGTGACGGGACTCTTCTAATTCCCGTTCCGGAATAGAGTCTGCGACGATGCCTGCCCCCGCTCTAAAAGAAACTTGGTTATGTTGTTTCAAAATGGTTCGAATCAGAATATTAAAATCTAACGAACCATCTCGATTAATGTAACCGAGTGAACCAGTATACGCCTGACGAGGCATCTTCTCTAGTTCTGCGATGATTTCCATACATCGAATTTTAGGACACCCTGTTATCGTGCCGCCGGGGAAGGTGGCATGAATGATTTCAAGTGGTGTCATCCCCTCTTTTAAATGCCCTCTGACATTTGAAACGATATGATGCACATGCTCATACGTTTCCACCCCCATCAACTCATTGACCTCAACCGATCCTGATTGACAGATACGCCCTAGGTCGTTTCTTTCTAAATCAATCAGCATGATGTGTTCAGCAATTTCTTTAGGGTGAGAAATCAACTCTTCAATCAATGCCTTATCTGCGGCGTCATCCTGGCTTCGTTTCCGTGTTCCGGCAATCGGACGGGTTTCTACCCAAGGTGCTTGATAGCGCACCAATCGTTCAGGTGAAGAGCTTAAAATTTGCCAATCTCCCCAATTGACACAGGCAGCGAAAGGCGCTGGATTATGCTCTCTCAATGATTGATACAGCGGCAGATACTCATCATTTTCTAGTGACAGCTGCCATTCCCGTGACAAATTCACCTGAAAGATGTCGCCTGCCAAAATATATTCCTTGATGGCCTCTATACCCTCTAGGTATTTTTGTTCAGGCTCTTCGGATTGTTGTTGAATTTGAATTTTCTGGCGTTTGAGCGGCTCGACTTTCGCATGGTTAAAATCACGCTGCATTTCATCCAATAAATGTGAAAAATCGGTTTCGACAATGAAATGAAGTTGCTCTGTCTGATGATCATAAATAATGGCCGCGGGCACACGCACTAAAATAGCGAGTGGCAATTCAGAGACAGGTAGGGATAAGGAGGGTTCAACCACCTGAGCATAATCATAACTGAAATAGCCAAACCACCCGCCGGTAAAGGGTAAATCGGTTTCAATTGTTTCGCATTTTACCGCTTTAAAAGAATCTTCAAACTCGGTTAAGAACTTTTCAGCCGACTCGAACGAAGACAAAATTTTCTTGTCTTGTGGGAAAGCAAACAGAATGTCATAACGACCCAAAGCGCCATGAGCAACACTTTCAAGCAAAAAAGGATAACGGTCAGAATGAAACTGATGAAGTTGAAGAAGATCGACAGCTGTACAAGCCTCAGAACGGACTTGAAACAACTGTGACGACATATCGGCCATATTAACGATTCTCTGACCTTACTTTAGGCTTAAGATTGAATAATCAATCTGCATCAAACCTTTCCAAAAACCAGGGACGCATTTGTTCCACCGAATCCCAACGAGTTGGAAACAGCGTAAGTCACCTTGGCTTGGCGTGCCTCACCAGGTACAAAATCTAAGTCACACCCTTCAGCAGGTGTTTCTAAGTTGATTGTGGGGGGTAAGACTTGTTCTTTGATGGCTAATGCCGTAAAGACTGCTTCCATAGCGCCTGCAGCACCTAGAGCATGCCCTGTCATGGATTTGGTTGAACTGACAGCCAAACGGTGGGCATGTTCACCAAACACCGATTTAATGGCACTGGCTTCGCAGACATCTCCAGCAGGTGTAGAAGTTCCGTGCGCATTAATATAATCTACTTGCTCTGGCGTAATGCCGGCATTATTCAGCGCATTGGTTACACAACGCGCTCCGCCTTCTCCGCCATCAGCCGGTTTTGTCATGTGGTAAGCATCTCCACTCATGCCGAACCCGACAATTTCACAATATATTTCTGCACCACGGGCTTTTGCATGCTCGTACTCTTCTAACACGACGGCACCAGCACCATCACTCAGTACAAAACCATCACGCCCTTGATCCCAAGGACGGCTCGCCCCTTTCGGGTCATCATTACGAGTCGATAAAGCTTTGGCGGCCGCAAACCCGGCCACACCAAGTTGAGTTGTTGCATGTTCAGCACCGCCTGCAATCATGACATCGGCATCCCCAAACTGAATCATGCGATAGGCATCCCCTATACTGTGAGTCCCTGTTGCACAAGCGGTTCCAATCGCCATATTTGGTCCTTTCAAACCATGCATAATCGATAAATTACCGGAAACCATATTAATAATGGAACTTGGAACAAAAAAAGGTGAAACACGTCGAGGACCTGATTTCTCCATAATACCGTGTTGTTTTTCAATCGATCCGATGCCGCCAATACCAGAGCCGATAGACACACCGATTCGACATGCATTATCGTCTGTTACTTCCAAACCGGAATCTTTAAGGGCTTGTGTTCCTGCGGCCAAACCATAGTGAATAAAAGGATCCATTTTTTTGGCTTCCTTGGCGGTAATATACTCAGTAATATCAAAACCCTTGATCTCACCTCCAAATTTAACGGCGAAATTTTCAGTATCAAAAGCCGTTAAGAAATCGATCCCACTTTGTCCTTTTAACAAGCCAGACCAGGTTTGTTCTACAGTATTTCCAAGAGGCGTCACACATCCGACACCCGTCATGACAACACGACGCATTTTCATATTCATTCCTTCTTAAACATTACTCTAAAGTGGCAAGGATACCTTTTGTCTATTACCTGTACCTAACCACCCCTTGTTGCGCCTGCAACATGATTCTTTATCCATAATGGGATAAAAGGTGTCGAGAGTTCATTATTAATCACACCAAACCTTACCTGATATTTTGACATATCAGAAACAAAAAAAGCCGTAAAAACGGCTTTTTTTAATCGCACTTAGAAATTAATCTAAGTTCGCTTCTACATAAGAAGTAGCTTGCGCTAGAGTAGAAATCTTCTCTGCTTCTTCATCAGGGATTTCACAATCAAACTCTTCTTCCAATGCCATTACCAATTCAACTGTGTCTAGTGAATCCGCACCTAAATCATCGATGAAAGAAGCATCAGCTGTAACTTGATCTTCCTCTACACCTAATTGCTCAACAACAATTTTTTTGACGCGTTCTTCAATACTGCTCATGGAATGTTCTCCGGTTTATTTATTAAGTTAAAATTTATCTTTTAAAAATTTTGCTCATTTTCGCCTTATCTCTGTTTTTTTTCAAGCTATTTTGAAAACTAATTTGGCGTCATTCGCGAATTCAAATCAAACCCTTTAAGCCTTCTTGACCAAAAAGACATTAAACGGCAGTTAAATCATATACATACCACCATTCACATTTAATGTTTGGCCGGTGATATAACTACCGCCTTCTGACGCTAAAAAAGTAACTGTCTTAGCAATGTCTTCAGGCTCTCCTAATCGTTTTAAAGGAATCTGTTGTGTTAATGCTTCACGTTGCTCTTCAGGTAACGCACGCGTCATATCGGTGTCAATAAACCCTGGCGCAACCGTATTAACGGTTACGTTCTTCGCACCGATTTCTCGGGCTAAAGACTTGGTAAAGCCCATAATGCCTGCTTTAGCAGCGGCATAGTTGGTTTGACCAGCATTCCCCATAACCCCTACAACAGAGGCAATATTAATAATAGCGCCTTGTTTTGCTTTCATCATGCCGCGTAAACAGGCTTTTGACATACGGTAAACCGAACTCAGATTGGTATCAATAATATCATCCCATTCATCATCTTTCATACGCATCAATAAGTTGTCACGCGTAATGCCGGCATTATTCACTAAAATCGTAGGGGTTCCGAATTCTTGAGTAATTTCAGACAAAACCGATGCAATCATATCGGCATCCGTAACATTTAAGCATTTCCCTGTACCTTGAGCACCTGCAGCACTCAAATAATCTGAAATCGCTTGTGCACCTTTTTCAGAGGTAGCTGTTCCAATAACTGTCGCGCCATTTGCTGCCAGATCCAAAGCGATCGCTTTACCAATACCTCGGCTTGCGCCAGTTACAAATGCAATTTTTCCAGATAACATAACCTTTCCTTAAAGTGTTTCTATTGATGCGGTAAGTGTAGCCGAATCATAAACAGCTTGCATCCCCATTTTACGATCAATACGACGGTTCAAACCCATCAAAACTTTGCCTGGACCTAATTCATAAAGCGAATCTACGCCACTTTCTTTCATCTGCTCAATCGTTTTAACCCATTGCACAGGACGGTAAAGCTGCTCAATCAAAGCACGCTTAATTGACGCTTCATCTTGATAGCTTTCAACACTCGCATTATGCAAAACAGGAATATTGGGAGCATTCAACGTCATACCTTCAAGCTCTTTTGCCAATGCCTCCGCGGCAGGCTTCATTAAAGAACAATGAGAAGGCACGCTTACTGATAACAGAACCACACGTTTAGCCCCTGCGGCTTCAAATGCGGGTAAAGCCGCATCCACTGCTTTCTTTTCACCCGCTATAACTACCTGACCAGGTGAGTTAAAGTTAACCGCTTCCACTACGCCGTCTTGCTCTGCACAGATATCCATAATTTGCTGATCTTCTAACCCTAGAACAGCGGCCATCGCACCTTCACCGGCTGGCACAGCCGATTGCATTAAACGACCTCTTTCGGCAACCAGTCTAACGCCTTGCGCCAAAGTCATCACGCCTGCAGCAACCAAAGCTGAATATTCTCCTAATGAATGACCAGCCAAAAAGGCTGGTGACAATTCTTTTTGTTCTGCCAAGGCACGCCATGTTGCAATTCCAGAAGTCAACATTGCTGGCTGGGTAATATCGGTTTGGTTCAATTTCTCTTCTGGACCATTTTGCACAACATCCCACAAATCATAGCCCAATGCAGATGAAGCTTCATCAAAGGTGGTTTTAACAATAGGGTAATTGGCCGCCATATCAGCCATCATACCTAGTGACTGAGAGCCTTGACCGGGAAATACAAAAGCGTATGACATAATTATTAAGTCCTTCCGAATACGTTACTTTAATCGTTTAACAAGCTACTGAGATAAGCATTTATCTGCTATACAAAAATTTTAGGTTAAAATTTAACCAGAGCCGATCCCCAAGTAAAACCACCACCAAACGCTTCTAACAATAATGTCTGGCCTTTTTGAATACGCCCGTCTCTCACCGCTTCATTCAATGCAAGCGGAATAGAGGCACTTGATGTATTCGCGTGTTTATTAACCGTTATGACGGTTTGATCATCACCTAATTTTAGCTTTTTAGCTGTCGCTTTAATAATTCTTAAGTTCGCTTGATGCGGCACGAGCCAATCCAAATCTTCTTTTTGCATTTGGTTGGCGTCTAGCGTTTCTGTTGCAATTTTACTTAACGTATTCACTGCCACCTTAAAGACTTCATTCCCCTTCATTGACATCGTTTTTTCTGCCACATCATCGGTTTGAGGAAGTTTAGAAGGACCAGATGGAACATGTAGCAATTCTTCATATTGACCATCCGCATGAATATGCGTGGATAAAATACCCGTTTCAGTCGAGGCTTCCAAAACAACCGCTCCAGCGCCATCTCCAAATAAAACGCAGGTATTGCGGTCATTCCAGTTCGTAATACGAGACAATGTCTCCGCGCCAACAACTAATACCCGTTTATACATGCCATTTTTAATATACTGGTCAGCAACGCTCAACGCATAAACAAAGCCGGTGCACACCGCCTGCAAATCGAATGCTGGCGCACCTCGATTTCCTAAACGGTGTTGTAACAAGGTAGCTGTACTGGGAAAGATTTTATCTGGCGTGGTAGTCGCGACCAGAATCAATTCGACATCTTTGCCTTCTAGCCCCGCCATTTCTAAGGCTTGTAAAGATGCTTTTTCAGCAAGATCACACGTTGTTTCCTGTTCTGCTGCAATTCGACGCTCTTCGATTCCTGTTCTCTCTCGAATCCACTCATCACTGGTATCGACTATTTTTTCCAAATCAATATTAGTCATTACCTTCTCTGGAAGATAACCACCGGTTCCAACAATTCGACTATAGATTCTTTGATTCATGAGACCTGCTTTAGCTGCGCCTTAAGTTATTTTAACTTTCTTTTTACTTATTCACTGGTTTGAACATCATCCGCTCGATGTGTTTCAAGAATGGTTTTTACCTCTGTTGCAATCAACTCTGGAACATTCTTATTCACTTCTAAGCGCGCTTCCGCAATGGCATGATAGAAGGAAAAAACATCTGCTCCACCATGGCTTTTGATGACAATTTTACGTAGCCCTAAAAATGAAGCACCATTATAACGTCTTGGATCCACTTTTGCCTTAAAAGCTTTCAAAACAGGATAAACCACCAGGCCTGCTAGCTTGGTCAAAAGGTTTTTATTAAAGGCAGCACGCAGATAAAAAGCAATCATTTTAGCCACCCCTTCACTGGCTTTTAACGCCACGTTTCCATCAAACCCATCACAAGAGACCACATCAACATCACCCTTAAAGATTTCATCACCTTCTACATAGCCGACATAGTTAATCGCATCGGAAGACTTAAGAATCTCATTGGCATCTTTAATGCGCTGATGACCTTTAATTTCTTCTTCACCGATATTAAGCAACCCAACTCTAGGGCGAGAATTGCTATCAACCGCTTGCGCCAGAACAGACCCCATCACAGCAAATTGCGCCAAACTTTGGCCATCTGCGCCTACATTGGCCCCCAAATCCAATACATGAACATGTCCTTTCATGGTGGGCATTTGAGTACAAATCGCTGGTCGATCAATGCCCGGTAACGTCTTCAGAACAAACTTAGACACGGCCATCAAAGCACCAGTATTGCCGGCACTGACACAGGCTTGAGCAACATCGTCTTTTACAAGATTCAAAGCGATTCTCATTGAAGATTTGCGTTTATTTCGAAGAGCCTTTGAGGGTAAATCGTCCATTTCTACAACTTGCTCAGCATGCTCAACAGACAAACGGTTTTTGTCATACTTATGATTAGCAAGTTCGGCTTCAATCAGGGATTGATTCCCTACCAGCACAATAGAAATATCAGAAAATTTGGACAGCGCTTCCAATGAAGCAGGTACTGTTACCTTAATACCATGGTCGCCACCCATCGCATCGATAGCAATTTTAATACTCAAGGTCAGATCCTAAAAAGTAAATAGTAGACGTGAAGAAACACAAAAGAAATGAAGGATCTAGTCAGCGCCGCCAACTAAATCCTCATAAAAAGATTATTTGTCTTGAATGACTTTTTTACCTTTATAGTAACCATCAGCAGTTACATGGTGACGACGGTGAAGTTCACCAGTTGTTTCATCAACAGTGATTGCCGTTGCAGACAATGCATCATGAGAACGACGCATACCACGTCTTGAAGGGGTTTTTCGACTTTTTTGAACAGCCATTTTATATTCTCCTGAATTTAATTCGGGTTATTTTTTAATCCCTGCAATACTGCAAAAGGATTTTCTTTCTTTTCTAATTCATCGACTTCTAAAGAAGCCTCTTCATCTTCCAGTTGATTGTCATATGCCATTTCAGACTGATCATTAATGGCTGCTAAAGGAATATTTAGAAGCAATTCATCTTCAATCAATTCAATCAACGAAATCTTTTCTTCTAAAAGCTCATACACTTCAACTTCAGAAGGTAAATCTTCTGCCAAAGCCGCTGACTCAACAAACACCCCTGTGACCGATGACGTCACAGGATAATCAAAAGGCTTTAATGAACGCTGGCATTCCAATACAAAAACCGTTTTCAGCTGCAAATCAAACGCATGCATCTTAAACTGCTTGTGATAGTAAAACTGCACATTCACTTCCACATCATTTTCAGCTGAAACCAACTGCTCTTTGAGACGCGGAAAACGCGCTTGATTGACTCTAGCAACAAATTGTTTATTATGTTGCGCAGAGTAAACAGGATCAATCAAATCTGGAAGCTTATCAAACATGGCGCGCATAATACTCTTATTACAATTTAAAGTCAAAAATAAATGATATTATTATCCAGCCTCATTTTTCATCAAACTTTAAAAAAAACAAAGGCCTAGCATGAACTCAACGGCGAAATTGCCAAAAATTATTCTGGCGTCCTCTTCCCCTTTCAGAAAAGCACTTTTACAAAAGCTCGGACTCCCGTTTATGACTGAAAACCCCGCGATTGATGAAACACCACTCCCTCAGGAATCCGTGGTCAACATGGTGAACCGCTTATCACTCGCCAAAGCCCAAGTCATTGCTGAAAAACACCCTAATGCCATCGTTATCGCATCAGATCAAAGCGCAACTTACCGAGACAAAGCCGTCGGCAAACCACATACCTATCAAAATGCACTCCAACAGCTAAAACAATTTAGCGGGGAAACAGTGCACTTTAACACAGGCCTGGTGGTTTTTGATGGCAGAACACAGAAAACTTACCAAACACTCGATATTACTAAAGTTTCATTTAGAACACTCTCAGAAACAGACATTCACAACTACTTAATACTTGAAGAACCATACCAGTGTGCCGGAAGTTTTAAATCCGAAGGTCTTGGCATTACATTATTCAGTAAAATCGAAGGCAAGGACCCTAATGCACTGATCGGCCTACCTTTAATTGATCTCACCAGTTTCTTAAAACAATGTGACATTCAATTGCCGTTTCTATAAAAAGTTCCGAGAGAGCTTTACGTCTCTAACTTTATTAAATCTTTTTAACTTCGTGCGGCATAATATTATTGGCCAACCAAGCATGCATCGCATGCAAATCATCAAAGCAAGCCACCGGATCAAAAGACTGTAAGCGCTCTAACTCATGCACACCATGACTTAAAGCCACCCGATCCATATTTATCGAGGCCGCCATCTGCATATCAAACTCAGTGTCACCAATCATAACGGCTTGCTCGGGCTCCAACGAAAATGCCTCTAAAATTTGCTGCAACATCAAGGGACTCGGTTTCGATTCAGACTCCACAGGTGTTCGCGTCAAATCAAAATAATCAACAAACCCGACCTCGTCCAACACCTGATCCAACCCACGTCGACTTTTTCCCGTGGCAATCGCCAATTTGGTGCCTTGAGACTTTAAAGATTTTAACAACCTTTCTGCGCCCTCAAACGGTAACATCGGCACTTCCGACTCTTCAAGAAAACACTGGGTATACCCTTCTGAAATGGATTTTATACCTGCTGCATCCGCTTCAGGATAAAGGGTCAAAATTGCTTTCTCCAAGCTTAACCCAATAATCTGTTTTGAAACATCATAAGGCAGCACAGGATAGTTTGCTCTTTTGGCAGCAATCTGTATCGAAGAAACGATACGCGCCTCTGAATCCATAAGCGTCCCGTCCCAATCAAAAATGACACACTGATACTGCTTATTCATTTTTTTCTCTCTTTAAATTTGCTATTGTCTGTTTAAAATCATCATGCAAAGGAGCTTCTATCTTTAACCACTCTTTTGTTACGGGATGCTCAAACCCTAAATACTGAGCATGCAACGCTAAACGCTTCATTCCTTTTGCCCGAAACAGTTTATTGGTTTCTTTTTCACCATACCTATCATCCCCTACCAAAGGACAACCTTGAGATAATGCATGCACTCGAATCTGATGTGTCCGACCTGTTTTTAAGCGCACCGTCACCAGATCAGAGTCCTGATAGCACTCAACCACTCGGAAATAACTCACGGAAGGCTTCCCTTCATCCGAAACCTTCACAACCCGCTCGCCGGATTTAAGCGTGTTCTTTAATAGAGGTAAATCAATTTTTTCCAAACCTTTCGGCCAGTGATGTGCTACCAAGGCCAGATATTCTTTGGTCATTTTATTTTCGCGGATCTGTTCATGCAGCGCTTTCAACACTGACGCTTTCTTAGCCAGCAAAATACATCCGGACGTATCACGATCTATTCGATGAACCAACTCAAGTCGCTTCGCTAATGGTCGCAGAGCCCGCACAATCTCAATCAACCCCCATTGAATACCACTTCCACCGTGAACTGCGATTCCGGACGGCTTATTAATCACCAATAGATCTTTGTCTTCATACAAGATACTGTCTTCAATGCGTTGCATCTGATTCGTCGGAACCACTACTTCCGCCTTTTCTGGCACTCGAATGGGAGGAACACGGACGGTATCACCCTCATTCAAACGCGTGTTTTGTTTCACCCGCCCCTTATTGACACGCACTTCGCCCTTACGAATAATTCGATAGATTAAAGTCTTAGGCACATTACGATAGTGACGCATCAAAAAGTTATCTATTCTTTGGCCTGCATCCTCAGCAGTCACTTCTATAAACCTAACACCCATACAACTCTTCACACCTGTATATGCTCGACACATCGCTTTTTTACGAAAAATGTCAGAGGAATTTCAAAAATAACAGCCTATTGTATCCGATTCTTCCCCATATTTGATTCATCGCTCTTCCCTAAAGAAGGATTAAATGATAATTAAATTGCATGGTGTATAAAGGAATGATATATTTACAGCGCAATGACAAAGAAGAATATGATAAATAGCTGTTTTTTATTTAAATCAAAAGGCTAGTTGCCTTCAAAACAGGTATTTAATACAGATTTTAACCCTGAAGTCACGCTGTTAGCAGAAGACAGAAGAGAATAGAAGTTAGCGATCGCAACCGCCAAAAAGCGATGTTCATAAGACGATTGCCTAACCATACGAGATGCAATAGTAACCAAATCACGAGTGAATAACTAAAATTAATTAGAACTGCAATATGCCCTTCTGATTGGCTAAGAGCTTTTATAGCACTAAAATAGAAGCTCGAAAAAAATGACGGTCTCAAAATAAAACGCAATGTTTTACACATAAACGCTAATTTATAATCAAGGCGTTTATACTTGCGCAACAAGAATAAACCGACCGTATAAAGATGCCTTAATCACTCAATATCTCGTCTTATCCCCTCCTTACCCTGCACAGCGAACTTCCCTTATATACTAAAATAAAGAGAATCGCATGAAAAGAATGCTGATTAATGCTACGCAATCCGAAGAGGTGCGTATTGCCTTAGTTGACGGTCAAAAACTTTATGACCTTGATGTAGAAACACCGCACCACCAAAAGAAAAAAGCCAACATATACAAAGGAACCATCACTCGTATTGAACCGAGTTTAGAAGCGGCATTTGTCGACTATGGTGCCGAAAGACATGGCTTTTTGCCTTTCAAAGAAATCGCTGAAGAATACTATCCTGACAACAAGGGGAATGGCCGCCTTTCCATTAAAGATATTTTAAAAGAAGGCCAAGAAGTCATCGTTCAGGTCCAAAAAGAAGAACGTGGTAACAAAGGGGCGGCTTTAACCACCCAAATCACGCTAGCCGGTCCTTACGTGGTCATGATGCCTAACAACCCTAAAGCAGGTGGCATCTCTCGTCGCATTGAAGGTGAAGACCGCTCAGAAACCCGAGACGCCCTTCAGGATTTAAACATGCCGGAAGGCATGGGATTGATTATCCGTACTGCTGGTGTTGGTAAATCTACCGAAGAGCTTCAATGGGGAGTAAACTACCTAGTCCAACTTTGGGAAGCCATCCAGAAAGCCTCGAAAGAAAAATCCGCGCCTTTCTTGATTCACCAGGAATCTGATATTGTCATCTTGGCAATCCGTGATTACCTGCGCCAAGATATTGGTGAAATCATCATTGATGATATGGAAACTTTCCATAAAGCGCGTGACTTTGTGCAACATGTTATGCCACATCAGGTATACAAAGTGAAGCCATACCAAGACACCATTCCTTTGTTTACTCGTTTCCAAGTCGAATCTCAAATCGAAACCGCTTATACCCGTGAAGTCACATTGCCATCAGGCGGTGCAATCGTCATTGATATCACAGAAGCATTAACTTCAATTGACATCAATTCAAGCCGCTCAACCAAAGGGGGCGACATTGAAGAAACGGCTTATCACACCAACTTAGAAGCCGCGTGCGAAATTGCCCGTCAACTTCGATTAAGAGACATTGGCGGTCTGGTCGTGATCGACTTTATCGACATGCACTCCAACCGACATCAACGTGATGTGGAAAACAAAATGCGCGAGGCTGTCAAATCGGATCGTGCACGTGTTCAAATTGGAAAAATCTCGCGCTTTGGTTTATTAGAGATGTCGCGCCAACGCTTACGCCCTTCTATCGAAGAGTCCACACAAATGGTTTGCCCTCGCTGTAACGGCGTTGGTGTCATCCGTGGTGTTCAATCACTTGCGCTTTCTATTCTTCGCTTGCTTGAAGAAGAAGCCATGAAAGAAAATACGCGTCGCGTAACAGTACAATTACCGGTAGATGTTGCAACCTTCTTATTGAATGAAAAACGCCACCAGATTATCAACATTGAAGATCGTCATAATCTACATGTGCTGATCGTACCAAATGAACATCTTGATACACCAGACTACTTGATGGAAAGAACACGCAGTGGTGATGAACTATCAACAGACTCCAGCTATAAAATTAAAGAGTTTATTGATAAGGAAACTCAACAAAAACAAGACTTACCTACGATTGCTAAGGAAGAGCCTGCCATTAAAAACATGCAGCCAAGCTCACCGCCGCCAGCACCTAAAACAGAAGCGAAGCCTGGTTTGTTCGTTCGTCTTTGGAAAACCTTATTTGCGACTGAAGAACCTGAAAAAGAAGAAGAGCCGCAAAAAACAGGGAACAAAGGTCGCAACAATCGCAATAATAACAACCGAAACCGCAACAATCGTAACCGTAATAACAGACGTCGTTCTTCATCAGAAAATGATGACAACGCGGATAAAAACGAGTCTCGGAAGGAAAATAAACGCAGTGAGAACAAGGCGAGTGACAAGCCTTCTGAGTCGCGTGAAAATCCTCGTCGCCGACGTCCTCGCAATACGCAAAGCGACAACAAGCCTGACGCAAAAGAGACTAAGAGCACTAAAGCATCTTCAAATAAAACTGAAGACACGACTCGACAGTCAAAAGCATCAACTAACGATGAGTCGACAACCGCTGATACGGCTAACAAGCCGGCGAAGAAAGAACAAGGCAATGATCGCCCAAGACGTCGAAGCCGTTATAATACTCGCAGCTACAACAGCCGTCGTCGTAAACCGGAAGGTGCCGAAAACATGTCGATCCACTCTTTACCTGAGCAACCAAAAGCAACGGACACTCAAAATAAAGAAGGACAATCTTCCGGCAATGACAACACAACGGAATCAGCAGAAAACAAAGCTTAACCCGTTACGTCAATCCATAAAAAAAGCCCCTAAAATGACCAGGCCTGGTTATTTTAGGGGCTTTTTGTTTCTGTGAGATGCAAAACTATAAATGTCTTTGTTTTATCTCCTCCAATAATCCACTGGATGCAGCTGTCACAAGATTAAAAACATGATCAAATCCTTGCGGACCACCGTAATAAGGATCAGGCACTTCTGTTTCAGGATATTCCGGAGCAAAGTCTAAAAACATTTTTATTTTGTCATGATGTTCCGGTAAAGCCATCTCCATCAAATCCGAATAATTCGCATCATCCATTGCTAAGATGTAATCAAATTCAATTAGATCCCCTAAATCCACTGGTCGAGATCTTAAATCCATCATCTCAATCCCTCTATTCTGAGCGACTTGAATCGACCGACTGTCTGCTGGTTTGCCTTTATGCCAACTGGCTGTCCCTGCCGAATCAATCAAAATTTCTTCTAACAGCCCCTCACTTTTGACAATATCTCGAAACACAGCGTGAGCCGTTGGAGAACGGCAAATATTGCCAAGACAAACAAAAATAACTGAAACTTTATGACTCATAGTGCTCTTCTCTTTTACAATAAGCCTTTATTTTAACGTATGCACGCCAGCGATCCAAAAACGAATCCTACTATGCTGAAACCGAAACCTAAATTAATGTCCATCCCTTTTCAGCTTGACTGGGTGCTTTATGAAGACGATGACATTATCGTGGTTAACAAACCGGCCGGACTTCTTTCCGTGCCAGGAAAAAATTTGGATCCGGAAATCAATTTGCTGGCTCAAGTCCAGAAACATGCTCCAACCGCCCTTATTGTCCACCGCTTAGATATGGATACATCCGGCATTATGGTTTTAGCAAAAAATAAAGCCAGTCATCGGCATTTAAGCATTCAATTTCAAGACCGCTTAACATCAAAAACTTATCAAGCTATCTGTTTCGGAAAACCGCCTACAGATCAAGGATACCTTAACCTACCCATGCGCTGCGATTGGGAGAACAGACCTTTACAAATCATCGACTTTAAACAAGGGAAAGAAGCCACGACGCACTGGAAACTAACAGCACAGTATGACAAAGCTTTTGAAGTTCATTTAACCCCCATTACTGGCCGCTCCCATCAATTAAGACTCCATATGAAAATGCTTGGCCATCCCATTTTAGGGGACAATCTATATGCCGATTGCCAAAGCTTGGCGCTTTCGACACGCCTATTACTTCATGCAGCCAACTTAAAAATAACCCATCCCAAGACGGGACAAACACTGCAGTTCGAGCATTTTATTTCTCTTGAAAAGTTTTTAACTGGCACATTTTCTGCTTAAAGACGTACAATAAAAGCTTTAATGATTTATACGACTTCTTACTTAACACAATCATTATGCGCTAAACAGAACATGCGAACTACGTATTCAAAAGGGATTGAATCATGACTATTGACGCTGAAAAAGATGATTTAGCAACTCAAGAAATGCTACAAATGATGAGTGAACCCGATGCCGCTTCGGAGAGCCCTGCTTCAACCGACGAGACAGATGACCTTTTGGATGCATTAGACCAAGTTGAAAGCGATGATACAGAAGATGAATTGGCAGATGAAATCAATGAAATTGATGAAGAGTCAACCGAGACCGACGAAATGCCAGCCGAAGAACCGGATGACACAGTGGATGAATTAATCAACATTGAAGACTCCGATGCAATTGAGACCGACTTGGACGAAGCACTTGAAACTGATTTAGAAGATCCTGAACTGGTTGCTTCCGACGAATCTCCAACAGAACAAGCAACGGAAGATGCAGATGATTTAACGGATGAGACGAATGCTTTGGAAACCGACTCTAACGAAGAGTCTGCCGATATTACAGACACACCGGATGAAGATGTTACCGAAACAGAAGAAGAGCCTCCATTATCGCAAGAAGAAGCAGAAGCAGCACTTCCTGAAGAAGAACTGTCTGAAAAAATTGCTGAAGGTATGAATGGTTTCAATGACACTGATAACAATGACACTGATAACAATGATGGTGAAACTCATTCGGATGAAAACGAAATGACCGGAGAAACTGAGACGCCAGAAGAAAACACATCTGAGCCTGAAGAAAAAGAACCAGCACTGGATGAAAAGACGGATGCCAGTCCATTAATTGAACAAACAGCTGAGTCCATTGAAAATATGGAAGAAGCTATTTCAATTGATGATGAAATTAAACAGATCAGCTCTGAAGTCAGCAACACGGCACAAGAAGCAACGCGTTTAGCCGTTGAAGTCACTAAAAAAGCACAAGCTTCTGCCGATAAAACACAGAAGGCAATAGAAGCGACTTTTGCAGCGACAGAACGTGCTTTTGAAGCGGCAAAACAGGCGGGGTATGAAATTGAACTCGCAGAGCTTTCAACCCCTATTTCAAATGATGAACTGGTTTCGATCTTGAATGACATTCGTCAGAGAAATAAAGAATTAAGAGATATCAACACTACCTTGAAAAGTCGAATTGACTCACTGGCAAAGAAATAAAGGCGAAACACTATGAGTGATACTGCTGACGATTTATTAGATGAATTATCACAACTGGAAGACGCTTCTTCTGATATGCAGAAAGAAGTCAAAACCGCATCTGATAATACTAAAAAACTTGAAGCATCAGGCAGTGCTGACAGTTTAGATTCCGCAGCACTTTCATTGGAAGCGGCAAAAACTGCGCAGCTAGCGGCCGAACAAAGTCAAAATGCGGCCGATGCGGCCATCAAGCTATCGCATGAACAGAAAGCACAAATTATGGAATTGTCTGATTCCAATATTGCTTGGCGTCAATCGCTTCGAACGGCTTCCAATGATTTGAAATCGGCAAGAAATGCCGTCACCATCATGATGACGGTTGCGATTGTTGTAAGTGTTATCTCTGTCAGCATCATGGGGTGGTTATTAAACAGTTTGAACAAAAAAAATGAAATGTTAAAAGGCGATGTATTCGATATCATTAATACTGAAAACACGTTATTTAACAAAAACCTGAACCTAAAGATTGATCAATTATCCTCTTTAATTGAGGCATTAGCAGCGGATATTCAAAGACTCAACCGATCTGGTTCACAGCCAAACCTATCGTCGAATAATGAAGAAAAAACGATGCCTACGCCTGCTGGGGACTCTAACCCCAAAGTGCCGACGGAAAAACCAGCAGAGGTATCGACTTCTTCTCAAGAAACACAAGTTTCATCAGTGGAAACCAAAATCATCCAACCTGACTTGACAGAGCTGAAGAGTGAAATGAAACAACTTTCAAACTCTCGTGAAGAGCAGTTGAAACATATTCAAGGATTATTGGATCAAATTCTGAAAACCCAAGAAAAAATTCAGGCGACCACCTTGCACCAAGCTTCTAAAAAGCAAGTAATGCCTGATACAACGGTGATTTCCTCTGGATTAACCGATGAACAAGTTAAAAAATTGAACGGAATTGCGTGGTCAGTGAGCATACAACGCAAACTGCTAAAAGAGATCCAAAAAACATTAACGGCACAAAAGCCTGCAAAAGCGGCACCGAACAATACCCCTAAAGCACTCGATAAAATCGATGCCAGCTTAAAACATTTAAGTACACAAGTTCGTGAACTCAAAACTCAACAGGACCATATTCAGAAAAAAGTACAAGGACTGGAAAGCGTCACTCAGGAACTGGCGGCAAGACCGCAACCATACAGTTATCGCTCTAAAGAACCTCCTGTACAGACAATCAACGAATAACGTTAATTCTCTTAAATGAAGCAGTGTTTCAAAGACAACTGCTTCATCTCCTCTTTATTAGCTGATGTGCCTTTTAAGAAGCCTTGTGCGTTAATAACTTAATCAATTCATTGGCAGGTGCGTAACCTGGAATCATTCTTCCCGAGTCAAACACAATGTTTGGCGTACCTGTGACACCAAAGTTCTCTGCTTGCTGCATATGTTTACGGACTGGGTTGGAACATGTCTTTGAAGTGACATGACCTGTTGTCATAGCCTCATCCATTGCTTTAGCAGAATCTTTTGCACACCAAACTGAAACAGCCTTTTTGTAGGCCTCTGACCCAATCCCTGCCCGAGGGTAAGCCATATAGCGCACTTCGATACCCGCCTGGTTTAAAGCTGGAATCTCTTTATGCAGCTTGCGGCAATAAGGGCAGTCAATATCTGAAAAAACTGTAATGGTTCGCTTTTTCGGACCTTTTGCAGGGTACACGATCATACTACTGGAGGACAGTTTACCCAATTCAGTTTTGCGTGTTTCATTTAAAGCTTGTTCGGTCAAATTTTCTCTAGTGTCAAGATTAATGATATGACCATTTATGATGTACTGACCATCTCCGCTCATGTAAATGATTTTGGCCCCCAAAGAGACTTCATACACATTCGGGATGACACTTTCTTTGATATTGGCAGCCGCAGCATTAGGGATTAGCTGATTCAATTTTTTTTGAATCGCGGCCTCATCCGCAACCACTTGATTAGATGCCGCTAAAACCATCATACTTAGACTTAGTCGTTTAACTATTAAAACCGGATTCATCCACTTTTCCTTCTCTTTAAAATCAATCTGGTCAGAATTATACCCAAAATAGCTTTTGGAACCGATTAACATCATGACAATAAGTTGACTTTAACCACGTGGATGATGCTGATGATGAATACTTTGCAAACGTTCTTTGGCAACATGGGTATAAATCTGCGTTGTGGACAGGTCTGAATGCCCCAATAACAACTGAACCGTTCGCAGGTCCGCACCATGATTGATTAAATGTGTTGCAAACGCATGCCGTAAACCGTGTGGCGATAACTGACTTCGGATATCCGCCTGAAGCGCCAAGTTTTTGATACGATGCCAAAGCGTTTGTCTTGTCATTGTTCGTCCAATACGCGACACAAATAATGTCGACACCCATTTGTGCTTCCCAACCAAAGCAGGCCTGGCGGATTTTAAATAAGCCTCAATTGCTTCAATGGCTATTTGACCAATCGGTACTATACGCTCTTTATTACCTTTGCCTACCACCTGCACTAAACCAGCCGATAAATTAAGCTGCTCATAAGGCAAATTGACAACTTCTGAAACCCGTAGACCGGAAGCGTACATTAACTCAAGAATGGCTTTATCTCTTACCCCTAGTGGTGTGGTCAGATCTGGCGCATTCAATAATGCTTCGACCTGATTTTCCGAAATAACAGAAGGAATTTTTTTAATCAACTGGGGGGCTTTAAGCTGTGCGGCAGGATCGAGTTGAATACGGTTATGCAAAATCAAAAACACATAAAAACGTTTCAATGCCGACAAACACCGAGCGATTGAGCGCGGGTTTACCTGGTCGACGTGTAACTGAAATAGGTAGTCCTCGAGTTGTTCACGAGAAGCCTGACTTAAATCGGTTTTACCTAATGCAAGTTGTGTTTTTTTGAGATCCCGTTGATAGGCTTGCAAGGTATTTTCACTCAAGCCTTCGTTCAATCTTAAGTATTGAATAAAGTCGGTAATTTCTGGTGTCAATGGATTAGGCATGCAATAAAGATAGCATAATACGGAAAAAACAAGAGAGGATTTTAAGAGGCTATAAACAAAAAAGGCACTCTATTGAGTGCCTTTCCAGAAAAGTTATAAAACTTATTTAACTTTTTCTTTGATACGTGCTGCCTTACCAGATAGGTCACGAAGATAGTACAACTTCGCACGACGCACGTCACCACGACGTTTAACTTCTACAGAGTCAACAAGTGGGCTGTAAGTTTGGAAAGTACGCTCAACGCCTACCCCATGAGAAATCTTACGAACAATAAAAGAAGAGTTTAAACCACGGTTCTTCTTAGCAATTACAACACCTTCATAAGCCTGTAAACGCTCGTTTGAACCTTCTTTTACTTTTACTTGAACAACAACAGTATCCCCTGGACCAAACTCAGGTAATTCTTTTGTCATTTGTTCTGCTTCAATACGCTTGATGATATCGCTCATCTCTAAGCACTCCAAAATAAATCAGCTAATTCTCGCTGAAATGAATTTTATCCAACAGTTCACAGACTAGGCTGCCAGAGGTTGAATCCGAATTGTAAACCTACTTATCTTGCGCCTCAGAAAGCTTCGCCAAATAAGCAGTGTATAAATCAGGACGTTTTTGTTTCGTCCTGAGAAGTTTTTGTTCATGACGCCATTGTTCTATTTTGGCATGATGTCCTTCTTGCAACACCTCTGGAACCCCCATATCATCAACCTCAACTGGTCGAGTATAGTGTGGACAATCCAGCAAACCATCTGAAAAGGAATCTTGTTCTGCTGATTGATTATGCCCCAAAGCACCGGGAATCAGCCGTATCATCCCATCCATCAACATCATGGCAGGTAACTCTCCCCCACTCACAATAAAATCCCCTACACAGATCTCTTCATCAACCACCGTTTCAATAAAACGCTCATCAATGCCTTCGTAGCGGCCACAAACTAACGTTAAATTAGTATGTGATTGTAACTCCGAGAGTTTCTGTTGAGTTAATGGACGCCCCTGAGGAGAAAGGTAAACCACATAAGGTTTCTCCCCCACCTCTTCGGTAATCGCATCAACTGTTTTCTTCAACGGAGGATACATCATCAGCATCCCCGGACCACCGCCATAAGGGCGGTCATCCACCGTCTTATGACGGTCTGTCGTATAGGTTCGTGGATTCCAGGTCTTAAACTGATATAGTTGATCTTGATAAGCTCTCCGAGAAACACCCGACTCAATTAAAGCCGAGAACATTTCCGGAAACAGCGTAATTACGTCAAAACGCATCAGTAAAAACTTCAGGATTCCGTTGCATCTTCCAATTGCCAATCGACCTTTATTTGCTTGGACTCAACATCCACTTCTAAAATAAAAGTTTCCATCACAAAAGGAATTAAAGTTGAAATCAAGCCTGTTTCAGCCTGTTTTTCCACTCTGAGTACATCATGTGCACCCGTCTCAACGATTTCTGTCACTTGCCCCAGGTCTTCACCCTCTACATTGGTCACTTGACAGCCAATCAGTTGCATCCAGTAGAAGCCTTCATCCGTCGCAGGTAACTGCTCTGGAAGGATCGCAATTTCACACCCAATATATTCGCGCGCAAAATCTCGATCATCAATGCCCGCCAGTTTAGCAACAACACTTTTGCCACCTTGCTGAGCACGACCATCTTCTACTTCAAAGGTACGCCATTCATTCTTGACCTTAACGAGCCAAGGCGAATAACTCAAAATATTTTGACGAGGGTCGGTGTGTGAAAAAATCTTCACCCACCCTTGGACGCCATAAATACCATTAATTTGACCAAGAATGATTTTCTCGTCTTGCTTCGAAGACATCATAAACTCAGTCTAACGCTCAAATTACTTAGAAGCGTCTTTAACTAGTTTTGCAACACGAGGGCTTAATTGAGCGCCTTGGCCCACCCAGTGTTCAATACGCGCCATATCAAGACGAAGAGGCTCTTCTTGGCCGCGTGCAGTTGGGTTATAAAAACCTACTTGCTCAATAAAACGCCCATTAGTGCTTTTACGTTGATCAGCTACCATCAATCTGTAGTAAGGGTTCTTTTTTGCGCCACCACGGGCTAAACGAATTACGACCATTTCAATCTCCTAATCTTGATCGGCGATAACAGGAATTCCTGCTAACAAATTCTTCTACTAAGGTGAAAACACCTTGTTTTTGACTTTAAAAAATCTATTCCGGAAATCGGAAAGGCGGGATTATATAAAACTTTCGAAAACTTATCAATCTTTTCAGACATTTAGTTAGGCTAAACATCGTTAAAAGCATCTCTTTCTAACAAAAGGTCTTTTAGGTGTCAGAGTCATTACGCAAAAGTCGTTCGCCTTCTGCTTCATCCAGTAAATGCTGCGGGATTTCTTTTTTGGTTTTACCCGCTAATTCTTTCAACATTTCAGCTTGACGCACCAAATTACCATTGCCTTGCAACATCTGTTTACGTGCCTGCTCAAAAGAGCCTTGCGCCGTACCAAGCTGTTTACCGATTTTTTCAAACGTATCGACAAAGCCAACAAATTTATCATGTACCTCGGCTGCTCGTTTAATCAACTTAACCGTATGTTCGGACTGACGTTCATAGCGCCAAAGCTGCTCAATGGTTTTCAAAGTGGTAAACAACGTTGTCGGTGTCACAACAGCAACTTTTTTATCAAAGGCATTCTCAAAAATCGCTGGATTTTGTTCAATCGCCATCAAATAGGCGCCTTCAATCGGGATAAACATCAACACAAAGTCAGGCGCATTCAGCAGCTCCAAATGATCATAACGTTTTTCAGATAGTGCCTGGATATGCTTACTGATACTCTGAAGGTGGTTCTTTATATGCTGTGCTCTTTCATTTTCCGTTTCACTGTTCAAAGCAGCTTCATAACTGACTAATGATACTTTTGAATCAATGATGACATGTTTGCTGTCTGGCAAATTAATAATCACATCTGGGCGAAGTCGCTTACCGTCTTCTTGGTTAAAGCTTTTCTCGGTTTCAAACTCAATGCCTTCCCGTAGCCCGGTTGATTCCAAAAGCTTACGCAAAATAAACTCGCCCCAATTCCCTTGAATCTTTTGATCTCCCTTTAGCGCTTTGGTCAGGTTCTGCGCTTCCAAGCTCATAGTCTGATTCAATTCTTTTAAGTATTTGAGCTGTTCCGTCAAAGAAGCGCGGCCTTCTAAATCTTCTTTATGCACCGCTTCAATGCGCTGTTTAAATTGCTCTAAAGACGTTTGGATAGGCTGAACCAAACCGCTGATGGTCTCTTTGCTCTGCTGCCCCATTTGCTGTTGCTTTTGCTCTAAAATTTCATTCGACAGCACTTTAAACTCTTGCATTAAGGTTTGTTTGGCTGAATCCAACAGCGCCAGTTTTTCAGCATTACTTTCTCGTTCGGTTTCCAACCGGCTTTTCAGACTGGCCAGTTCGGACTGTGTGTCAGAATGCCGTGTTTGTAGTTCTTGATAAGCTGTCTGCTGTTCTTTTTGCAACGCTCTCAGCTGCTCTAACTGTTCTGCTCGTTGATTAGACTCCCCTTTCATGACCTGAAAGTCAGAAATTTCTGATTTCAAACGCTCATTCTCTACCTTTAAAAACTGATTATCCGCTTCTAGTGCAGCCAGGCCTGGCAGTTTTTCATTCGCTGATGTCAATGCCTGCTTTAATAGCACAATCCATACGATCCCGCCAATCAACGCTATTACAAGCCATGCCATAGGAGAAGAAAGTAACTGAATGAAGTCCATTAATGATTGCCTTTACCTTTTTATGCCGTGCTTTAATAAAGCTCAGAGAAAATACATTATTTTGATGTTTCGAGAGCAGACATTTCTGCTTTATTGCGAAGATTATACTGATAGTTTTTAATGATTTTTTTAGAATCCGGTAAATAGGTATGACCAACCGGAATCACCACTTGCTTCTCATTGACATTAAACGGTGTCTCAAAAGAACGTTTTTCAGTTATTTTATCAGCTTTCCCAACAGGTAACCCCTTTTGGTAGTTCTCATTCAAACGAATATACCGGGTGCCACTAGGCGAAACAATAATGGCTGTCACACTCAACGGCGTTTGCTCGGTACTTTTTGGTGGGGCTGTCATTTGACGTTGCGCTTTTTCTGCTTTTGAAAGCGAGCCTGACGTTTTTGTTTTTAAAAAATCCTGTCTTTCTGAGTCAATTAAAAGGCGCTGATCTGGGGTTAAAAATAGCCGATCCAAATCAGCTGAAAAACTGCCAAAACTGACACCCCACAACAAACCAAAAACAAGATATTGAAGCCTTCTCATCTATTGAACCTTTTCAAATTCGGTTGGCTCAGCTTCCAATAAAATCAAAGAGCACTGAGCTTGCATGCCGGCAACATCATAACGAAACTTAGGTGATTTCACATAACTAGGACGAGCCGTTAAATGACAACTTTCAATAAAAAACAGAGGTGAAATCTTTTGAGAAATACGGTCAAACAAGGTAATAATATCGGAATCCGAGTGCATGCCAACGGTCAAATTTAAACGCGTAAAATAAAAAATATCTTTTTTCAATGGCATAAATGCCAACTGGTTTTGTTTTAATGGCTGCCTGGGCTCGAACTGGATAACAAATGGCTTAAATGCCAGTTGCTTTTGAATCGCCAGCAACTCATCGGTCCAACGAACTCGACTTTGCTTATAAAACGTTCCAAAATTGGTTAACGCCGTAAATTTTTTATCGTAAATTTTTGAAATGCGTTTTTGGTCTTTCAAAAACTGAACTTGGCGTATCACCGATTCAAGCGCCTGTTTTTGAACTTGAACTGACTGGTTCAATTCTTGTTTATGTAAGTAAAGCCCATAATTTCCCCCGAAAAAAACCAATAATGTCACACTCAACATCCCTAGCGCAGGCAGAAGATAACGCTTTACAAAAAAGTTACTTGCATTCATTCTACCTTACCCTTTAATGAGTTCGGCACCTTTGGTTCATTTCGAACTTTAAAGCGCACGGCAAACGGTAAAGCCTGGTCGTTACTGATTGACTTGCCGTCAACTTCTAACGATTTCTGAACACGTCGATTAAGAGGTTCTTGTACCAGTTCTACTGAAAACACTCTTGGCGAAGCCGTCAAATCGGACACAAAGTCATCCACCCATTTGACAGGCATTCCATAGTTTTTCTTAAAAGGAAAAACTTGTCCAGACAAAGAAATGGAAACTATCTCGCTGTCAAGTTTCTGACGAGCTTGCCATTCCAATTCCGTCATTAAAATATGGGGGTTTTGCTGCAGAATCTGGCTTAAAAAAATGAGGTCTTTTTTAAAAAAGCTGACCGGTTTATTTTGTAAAAAAGACTCGGAAAATTCGACGATGGCTTTAATGTCTTCAGCATTATATTTCACATGAATGGAACGCTGTAACTGTCTTTTTTCCATATCAAGTCGCTGACTTTGCGCTTCAATCCATTGTTTTTTCTCAGACAATAGATAACCATCAATCCCCTGTTGGATAAATACATAACTTCCGATGAGGGCACCGATTATCCATAAAGCATGCACCCCCTTACGAAGCGCTAAGAATTGCCGAACAGTTTCCGCATAAGGCACATGATAAAAATTACCAGGTCTGGCGTTGAACAAAAAGTTCATTAATACATTCATCGTTCCCTGATTTCGGCAGTGCTCTTGTAGGTTCAACAGCTCATTCAAGTTGCCGGATTTAGCAAACCAGTTAACATTTTGCCAATTTGAAAAGGGTATCAATTGTTTGAATTGTTCAACAATCTGGTCTTCATGGTCACGTTCAACATCTAAATAAACAAAACCGACTTCAGTATTGATTGGCAAGATCTTTTGATTATATAAATACTTAACAGTAATTTTGGTTTCATGAATTAGCGCTATAGAAGCCTGCTCTTCATCATCAGACGCCAACTCTAAATCAATATGTCGACTGATTTTTAACACGCCGTGATGAAAGAATATCTGGCGAAAGTGACAATCACTTTCTCTCAAAACCAGTAAAAAAGGGTTGGCTAATTGTTTGCGGCTGATTCTCAGACGGGGGGCCACTTTGGTAAAGAAAAAATCTCCCATTAAAAATGCATAAGAGTAAACCCCGATTAAAGTCACTTGCAACGTTTCAAATAAATTGAATAAGTGCTCAACTTCTGGAGAGCGGAGCACGCTGGCAATTAAAAGCTGTTGCTCCTCTCGCCCTGAAGAATTGGTGCGAAAAACCGGTAACCACTTGGTATGAACAAATAAACTGCCTTCTGCCTTCGCTTTAGCCGTTAACCGCTTCACCATAGAAGGTTTTTCCCATGGCAGTAATTTAGGTACCCATTCGTAATGCAGATTTTCATCAATGAAATCTAGCACCACACTGACTTTACTGTATTTAGAAAGACCTGCTAAAAAGGTTTCGGCTGAAGCATCCTGCCAATTAAGCGTCAACACTTCATGGCCGAGTTTACAAAATGACTGTCGATCAATCACCGTAATATCTTGTTCTTTTAAATACAAAATATAGTCCACTATGGCACCTTCGAAATCGTTTCGTAGACAGGTCCAAGCACCGCCATCATCACCCACCCCACCATGAGTGCCATCACCACCGTTAAAATCGGCTCAATCGCTGGCTCTATTTTTTCAATTAAGTCTTTAGCTTCCGTATCATAATACTCACTCACATTACGAAGTGCTTCATCCATATTTCCGCTTTGCTCCCCTACCTTGACCATCCTTACGGCTAAAGGCGGCAACAAGCCGGATAAATCAAATGCTTTATAAATGGTTTCGCCTTCTTCAATCAAATGCCGTGATTCCGAAACACGCTCTTCCAAGTAGGCATTTCCCGTCACCATTGAAGCGAGCTTTAAGCTGTCATTAAAATTAATCCCAGCACCATACATAATGGACAAGGTACTGGCAAAACGAGCGATCTTCAATTTTAATAAAATCGGTCCAAATATATAAATCTTAAAAATAAAACGATCAAATTTCACTCTAAAGGCATGCGACTTTTTTAACCACCATTTTAAAAGATAAAACGTGGCTGCCAAAAAGAGACTAATAAAAATGAGGTATTCTCTAATAAAATGTGATGTCGCAATCAAAGAGACCGTTGCAAAGCCTAAGCTGCCATCCATTTCTTTTATAAAGGAAAGCAATTCGGGAACGACGAAAATCATTAACAAAACCACCACAGCTAGGACGACAGTAGCAACAATCGCAGGATAAATCATGACTTTCTTTGCTTTAGATGCTAATGATTCTTCCCATTTCATCGTATGTTCCAGGTTTTCCAGTACCTGATCGAGTTGTCCAGTCTTCTCTCCAACCGCAACTAGAGAAATATAAACCTTTCCAAATACAGCTTCATAATTTTTTAACGCCAGTGAAAAACTTTCTCCACCTTCCATGGATTTATAAATAGATGACAAAATTTCACATACCGCCTCGTTTTCATACGTTCGGCGTAAATCGTCTAAAATATCCATCAACGGCACACCCGCTTTCAAAAGCTGACGCAGTTGACTGGTAACCACAATAATGTCGCGTCGTGTTACTTTGCTACGCTTAAACAACCGATCACCTTTATAAGGCTTATTTTTAAAGGTCAGCAAATCAATGTTGATAGCACGTAAACGTTGTTCAAGATCTTGCTCATTCGAAGCTTGCATCTCTCCCTGAACTCTTTTACCCGTCTGACTAATTCCACGGTATCGATAATTACGCACGTTCGTCCCTCATCCTTGAGCTCTAAACCAATTCCGTCAAATCGACAATTCGGCTGATTTCATCCAAGGTAGTATCTCCTGAACGAACCCACCTTAAGGCATTATGCAACAAATCCGTAAACCCTTGTTCGACCGCTTTATCTAAGATATCGTGCTGCGATGCTCCCTCTAACAACAAATCATCCATCTCTTTTGAAAAGCGTAGAATTTCTAAAACCGCCAAACGCCCCTTATACCCAATACCATTACATGCCGGACACCCCGTTGCCCTAAAAAGCATGGCGGATTGATTTTCTGAAAACCCAACGATTCTTTTTTCAAACCCATCAGGCTCGTAAGGTTCCTTACATAGTGGGCATAATCGCCTGGCTAAACGTTGCGCCAAAATCCCGATGACATTACCAGCCAAAATTGAACGGGACATTCCTATATCCAATAATCTTGGAATGGCCCCTATGGCTGAATTTGTATGTAGCGTCGTAAAGACCTGATGACCAGTCATTGCAGCTCTAAGCGCCATCTCAGCTGTTTCATCGTCTCTGATTTCACCAATCAGAACAATATCCGGATCTTGCCTCATTAATGAACGAATCCCTGTCGCAAATGTCATCCCTATTTCTTCATTAATGGCGGTTTGTCGAATCATCTTCATCGGATATTCCACCGGGTCTTCCAGGGTCATGATATTGATCCCTTCTTGGTTAATTTCATTTAATAAAGAATAAAGCGTAGTGGTTTTACCGGATCCTGTTGGCCCCGTCACCAGAACAATGCCCGTCGGGCGTGACATCATGAGTTTAAGTTCCTGATAACTGTCTACGTCCAGTCCCAACTCATCCAAAGGCAAAATTCCCTTCTCACGGTCCAGAATACGAAGTACAAAATTTTCACCATGGGAACTCGGAAAAGATGAAACACGAAAGTCGATTTGACGACCATTTACAATCAACTCCATTCGACCATCTTGAGGCATTCTCTGGTCAGTCAAATCCAAATCCGACATCACTTTTAAACGCACCACCAACCCGGACCAAAATGATTTATGTAATAAACGAACCACTTGTAAGACACCATCAATACGATAGCGGATTCGAATGTAGTACTCCTCAGGTTCAAAATGAACATCGGAAGCACCTTTTTTGACTGCATCTGTTAAGAGGCTGTCAACTAAACGTACCATAGGCTGTGAATATTCATGTTGTTCTGACAACACATAATCATCCGCCTGCCCGGTTTCTAGTTCACGAAGAATACCGTCGATAGACAGCTCATAACCATAAAAGTGATCAATTGAATATTGGATTTCATTTTCTACAACCAATACCGGTTCAAGACGAACATCCTGTTTAATATGTCGCTTAATCTTATCCAGTAATAAGATATCATCTGGACTGGCCATCCCAACTTTTAAAAGTTCTCCGTCGAAACTGATCGGCATTACTAAATTGGCCCGCGCAAATGACTCGGAAATGAGTCTGAGGGCATTTGAATCCGGCACAACCCCCTTCAGCGACATGGTGGAATAACCCACAGCGCTCCCAACCACCTTTCGCGAGACTTCTTCTGTTAAAAAATCTAATGTAATTAAGATTTCTCCAAGTTTCTTGCCGGTTATTTGTTGTTCCGTCAAAGCAATCCGAAGCTGATCTTGAGAAATCAACCCTTCTTGAACAAGGTGCTCCCCTAAACGATCTTCGCCCTTCATTGATCACCTCCCTGCTCTAAATATTGTTGTAGGGTCAATAAACGGTTTTTAATCCGCTTGGCGCTTGCTTCTGTTTTCTTCTGTTGAGAGAAAACCAATGCTTGTTGATAGTAGTGTTTGGCCAGAGAATATTGGCCGATTCGATCTAAGCTAATGGCTAGATTAAGCGCATAATCTGCATTATCCGGGTTGAGCTGATAGGCCTTAAAGTACTGTTTTTGGGCCTTAAGCCAATTTTTTTGTTTTGCATATTGGTGCCCAAGTGCGGCATGAAGCTTTGCATTACTGGGCGACTGATTGATCATAAATTTTAATCGCTTTGAGGCTGGCTCTGATTCAGTTAAAGTCGCTTCCAAAATGGCTACCGCCGTTTCCGCTTCTTTATTATAGGGAGAGATATCCAGTGCTCGGCGATAAAAATTCAAAGCGGCATGCACCTCCCCTTGCTTGGCTGAAGTCGCCCCCAAACCAAACAAAGCTGCCAAGCTTTTAGGATTTTTTTTCAATGCGGCTAAATAGTGTAATTTAGCTTGCTGAAAATCATTCTTTTGATAGGCTGCATATCCTAATACCTCATCTGACACTTGAATTGAACTCACGATCTTTAACTGTTTGCCTGGTTCATGAATCATCTTTAACGAAGAGGGTTGCTCACTCTTGACCTCAGTTTTTTCAATCGGTACAGCAGAGGGGCTCTGAACCGTTTTTTCTATTGAAGACTCCCCTCCAACAGTTCCATTAGATTGCTTTTCAACCTGTTTTTGCTTCTCTTTTACAGGCTGATGACCGTCTGTTTGAACAGCTGCCAAATGAGTGTTTTTATCCGCTGTCTCAGAAAAGGTATGATCAACAAACTCAAGCGTTTTGTCCTTTAAAGGCGCTTCGGTAGCTTGATACTGTTGTAACTCTGTCGTCATTTTATCTGACTGTTTTTGAAAATAAATGACACCATAATACCCAAGTCCAAGAAGTAGAGTCATTACGACTAAGCTCGACAAAACAAGTTTAGAGTAATCAAGGGTTTGCTCCTGCTTGAACCGCATGGCTTGCAAAATATCCTGAGCAGACATTGAGCTCTTTTGCACATCGTTTTCGGGATTTTGATACCCTGGAATCTGATTTAAACTCCAATCTTTTTCAGCCGCCTGATGAGCGAATGAAGAAGAATTAGAAGAACTTGAATCTGTTTCACTCTGTTTTCCCGGCTCGACTGGAGACCAACCAGCTTCTTTCCCTCTGTGTTTTCATCCAAAACCATCTTCTTGGAAAATGACGAGTCATGTAAGGCGAGGTTGGTTTCTAAATCTAAAACTTTCTCTTTTGAATGAGCTGAAGAAGAAACGTCCTTCTCTGTAGCGATTTTAAATGCTGGACCTTCTTCAATTGCTTGACTGTCTGTTGATTTAATGGATGCAGCGTTGTTCTCAACCAGTGCCGTCTCTGGCTGAACCGAGGGAGTCTCTTTGTTTTCAGGCAAGGATGTTTCCTCACCGGATTGTTTCCGTTGTTTTTCTTCCGCAGCTTTTTTTAACGCTTCTAACAACACACTCATTTAATTTATCTTTGTCTTCATGAGAGGTTTAAACGCCTGAAGATCGCCATAATCGACATCCGGATTGGTCACGATAATAGGACGAATAAAAATAATGAGTTCTGATTTTTTGACCGTATCGTCTCGATAGGAAAACAGGTCTCCAACCCAAGGTAAATCACTCAACCCCGGAACACCTTGACGCTGATTATCGTGTATATCTTGGATCAACCCCCCAATAATGGCTGTCTGTCGATTTCTTAATCGCAAAACAGAATCCATTTCCCGTTCTTGGATAATCGGCACTTTACTTTCAATACTCTCTCTTGCCAAATCCGGGTTAGGGTCATTGACATATCCAACGATTCGAGACAAGGTCGGACGGATATTTAATGAAATTTCATCGTCGCTGATAAAAGGAGTCACATGCATCATAAATCCGACTGGAACTGTATGCACAGTGGTTTCGTAGGTCGTCACGCCCGCACTGGAAGCCGTTGCCGACTCACGATTAACCTCTATCGTGAAATACACTTCATTATTGACCACTTTTAACAAAGCGGCCTGATTGTTCATTGCCATAATTTTCGGACTGGAAAGTACTTTAGCATCCCCAAATTGTTGAAGCATTTTGATGCCTACATTAAAATTCCATGTGCCAATACTTGATAGGTTAATGGAAAAATTAGGGTCTTTAGACAAGTTGGTTCCGAGTAGGCTTTGCGAAATATCCGAAGAACCGCCGGAGTTTGAGTTAACAGCAGACCAATCCACTCCAGCCTGATACTGGTCACTCAACTCAACTTCCACAACGGTGGCTTCAATCAAGACTTGTTTATTGGTTCGGTTTAAACTGGAATCCAAATAATTTTTAACCTGTTGATGTTTCTTAGCGGTGGTGTAAACGCTTAACATCCCGGCCTCTCGGTTCACAACAACATTTTGAAACTGTTTTCGTGATTTTGAATCCGCAGACAACTGCGCACGAACATCATTTTCTACAGGCGGTGTTGTTGCTTTATCTCGCTCGGCTTTTTGCGGATCAAGTCTTGCCATAGAGGCAATATTAGATTGTAAAGCATCCCAAAAATCGTGAATTGCTGAAGACTCTAAAGTAAACTCGCTCGCCTGGTTTGTATTGTTTCTGTTATTTTTTGACACATTCCCTACTGACATTTTCATGACAGTCAGGTCTTTGATGTTTTTAATTACATTCACATAATCGATTTCATAACTTTTCCAATATGGCTTATCTAACTTGATACGAAGCGTACCATATGAAATTTCATAAGCCGCACCGACCTGATCAACAATACGCTCCATGATACTTTCTAATGGTTGGTTAATGGCATTAATGGTCACCAAACCTTGCACATCAGACGATAAATCTAATTGTTTGTCGGCGTCTTTTGCTAGGTTAAACAATAAATCAGCCACAGGCACCTCTATCGCTGACACACTGTATAGTTTCTGAACGGATTGCTTGGTAGGGTTAACATTAATGGCGTCGACCGTCACTAGATCAGGAATCTGTGAAGGGTGTTCAACCACTTCCTCAACCTTGGATCTCGGCTCTAAATGGCCATGAATTTCAAATTTGTCAGAAACGGGCGGAGCCAATGGTTTTCTTTTGACTGTTTCTGCGCCACATCCGACTAATAAAACTAACGAAGTCAAAATCAGTGTGCGAAAACAAACACAGCGGAAGGGTTTATTAGAGTCCAACATTTACAGTGTTTTCCCTTGATTATTGAGTTTTTGAATAAGTTGCCCCGCTTCCGAAGCAGCCATCACCCTCGCACCAGTTACATTGGCCAAAGCCATTAAATCCTGTTGCTTGTCTTGAAGCACATCAAAACGGGTAGCTCTGGGATAGTACAAAAGTTGATATTGAAAGTGGTTTGTCACAAAGTTGAGCTCAAAAACGGCAAATAAATAAGCCCTGTTTTTAGTGCTCAATCCTGCAAGTACCTCTGAATATACCGATGTGAAATCTTTGATAGGCATCGCTGACATCAAAATAACGGGTTCATCGTCTTTAAGAGTTTGGATAAAACGTTCTGTTTTTTGTTTCAGAGAAACCATTTTAGAGAGTTCATTAAACTCCACCCCTAATGTCTGCGAGATTTGAATCGGCGTCATAAAAGATGGGGCTGCAACCACTTGTTTAGTCGCTTTTTGGTGAGGTACCTCGGTTACCTTTGATTTTACAAGGAAACTCTCTTTACCCAGAGGGGCAAACCAAGTCACGTAAAGATTCCACCCCAACACGATCATCGTTATCAACAAAATAGCACTCAATTCCCATTGCAAGGAACGATTTGAATACTGAGGGTCAAGAGTTTTGAAATGTTTTAACTGTAACTTATGATTGCCTTTTGAATAAGCGACCATTAAGAGTTTATCTGCCAAAAGATTAATAGCCCGAGGCAGTCCTTGCGTCAGTTTTTGAATCTTTTTGGAAACGGTTAAATTGAATAAATCTTGCCCCATATAGCCAGCGACCCGCATTCTATAATTTAGATAACGCATCACTTCTTCAGCATTTAATGGCGGAATGGATATTTGGCAGGCAATTCGATCTTTTAATGGTTTAATACGCGAATCTTGCAGGGTTACATCAAGTTCTGGTTGCCCAAAAAGCACCATTTGCAACAATTTATCCGCTTCGGTTTCCAAGTTTCCCAACAGACGGATTTCTTCAAGCGTATCGAGCGTCATCGACTGAGCTTCATCAATTAACATCACGACGCGGCGTCCCTGTCGATATTCGTCAATTAAAAAACTATTTAGGAGGTTAATGAGGTCGAGCTTCGTACTGATTTGCTCTGTTTTCAAGTTGAGTTCTGAACAAATAAACTTGAGTAAGTCGAGTGACGATAAATTAGGAGAAGAGATGTAAACTTTTTGATAATGACTAGGCAGCTTTTCAGCCAACAAGCGCAATAAGGTTGTTTTCCCAACACCAACTTCACCAACGACTTTGATAATACCGTCGCCTCTTTCGACAGAATACTGTAGGGCTTGCACAATGTCATCACGAGAAGCATGCTTATAGAAAAAGCTTAAATCGGGTGAAATTTTAAATGGTAATTTCTGTAACCCAAAAAATGAACAATACATAAATTAGCCGTTACCACACTTATTTTTATACGATCTTCTCAAAATCGACAAGAGAAATTCGTTTCTTTTTTCAACAACACTTCAAGAATGTTTCAATACTATAATAACAACATAAATTAAAAATAACCTAACTTTAAAATGAAATTGATAAGGATCAATAAGATCTTCTTTACCTGATAAATAGGGCTTTTAACAGCATTAACTGACTTAATTATTTCTGCCATATTGACCAGGCCTGGCCCTTTTTTAATTTATTTCAGACATAAAAAAAGCCCGCATAATGCGGGCTTTTCAGAACGTTATATTTTAGAGAGGTTATCTCTTAAAATATAATTAGTTCTTTTCTTGGTCAACAATCTTGTTAGACGCAATCCAAGGCATCATCGCACGTAGTTTTCTACCCACGACTTCAATCCCATGCTCTTCATTCAAACGACGTGCCGCCGTCATTGAAGGGTAGTTTGCCTGTCCTTCAAGAATGAATTGCTTAGCATATTCACCTGTTTGGATGTTTTTCAGTGCTTCACGCATCGCAGCACGAGACTCATCATTGATAACGCGAGGACCCGTTACATACTCTCCGTACTCAGCGTTGTTAGAGATGGAGTAGTTCATGTCTGCGATCCCACCTTCAAACATTAAGTCAACGATCAACTTAAGCTCATGCAGACATTCGAAGTATGCCATTTCAGGCTCATAACCCGCTTCAACCAATGTATCGAAACCAGCTTTAACCAATTCAACAGCACCACCACAAAGAACAGCTTGCTCACCAAATAGGTCAGTTTCACACTCATCACGGAAAGTTGTTTCGATGATCCCTGTACGACCACCTCCAACACCTGAAGCATAAGAAAGTGCGATTTCTTTGGCTTTACCAGAGGCATCCTGTTGGACCGCAATTAGATCTGGAATCCCACCACCACGAACAAATTCCGAACGAACTGTGTGACCCGGCGCTTTTGGCGCGATCATGATAACGTCTAAATCTTTACGTGGTTCAATTTGGTTATAGATGATAGCAAACCCATGTGCAAAGGCTAATACCGCACCTTGCTTGATGTTTGGTTCGATTTCTTCTTTATAAAGTACTGACTGGAACTCATCCGGTGTCAGAATCATCACCACATCGGCACCCGCAACCGCTGTTGCCACATCTGCAGTTTTTAAGCCATACCCTTCTGCCTTCTTGATTGAAGAAGAACCTGGACGTAGACCAACGGTAACATCCACACCTGAGTCTTGTAGGTTAGCCGCATGAGCATGACCTTGCGAACCAAAACCGATAATCGCAACTTTCATGCCTTGAATAATCGAAAGATCACAATCTTTATCGTAATAAACTTGCATTGTTTTTTCCTTAAAAAGTAAGTTAAAAAGTAATTTTATAAAGTGTTAGGTTATAGATGAAGTGACTTCTCGCCACGCATCAATCCAACGGCACCTGAGCGAACCACTTCGACAATCAACCCTTCGTCAATGGCATCCACAAACGCATCAAGTTTCTGGCTTTCACCCACCAGCTGAACGGTATAGATATTCGCTGTCACATCGACAATCGTGCCACGGAAAATATCACTTAAACGCTTAATTTCTTCGCGCATCGCCCCAGAAGCTTTTAGCTTAACCAGCATCAATTCACGTTCAATATGACTGCCTTCCGTGATATCAACCACTTTAATGACATCAATCAAGCGATTCAAATGCTTCACAATCTGCTCAACTTGCTGTTCGGTTCCGCTCGTCACCAAAGTTAGACGAGAGATGGTTTCATCATCGGTTGGAGCAACGGTTAAGGCGTGGATATTGTAACCACGCGCTGAAAACAAACCAGATACACGAGATAAGGCGCCTGATTCATTTTCAATTAACATTGAAATAATATGCTTCATTCGTCTTCCCCTTATACCAAAATCATTTCATCAAGCCCTGCACCAGCAGGAATCATCGGATAAACGTTTTCTTGTTGATCCGTAATGACATCGATGAAAACAAAACGATCTTTGTATTTATCGGAAAACGCTTCTTCAAGCTGCTCTTTCATGGTTTCTGGATTATCAATACGAATCCCCACATGTCCGTACGCTTCCACCAACTTAACAAAGTCTGGTAGAGAATCCATGTAAGACATGGAATAACGACGATCATAAAAGAACTCTTGCCATTGACGCACCATACCCAAGAAACCGTTATTCAAACACAGCACCTTGATCGGCAAGCCATACTGTAAGCACGTTGAAAGTTCTTGAATATTCATCTGAACCGAACCTTCACCCGTTACACACACTACGGTTGCATCAGGGAATGCCGCTTGCACCCCCATTGCTGCAGGCAAACCAAAGCCCATCGTGCCTAAACCACCTGAATTAATCCAACGGCGAGGCTTATTAAACTTATAGTATTGTGCAGCAAACATCTGGTGTTGCCCAACATCTGAAGTAACATAAGCATCACCATTAGTCACCTGCCACACAGTTTCCATGGCTGCTTGCGGTTTGATTTTATGGCCCAACTGCTCATAGCGCAGACAGTTTGTCGAACGCCAGCTTTCAATTTGCTCCCACCAGCTATCCAGTGCTTCTTGATCAGGCCGTTTCTTTGTTTTCGTCAACAAAGACAACATCTCATTCAGTACTTGCTTGACCGGTCCGACAATCGGAATATCGACCACAACATTTTTTGAAATGGATGCAGGGTCAATATCAACATGAATCACTTTTGCGTCCGGACAGAATTTCTCTAGATTTCCAGTCACTCGATCATCAAATCGTGCACCGATCGCGATAATCAAATCCGAATTATGCATGGTCAAATTCGCTTCATAGGTTCCATGCATCCCTAACATACCGACAAACTGTTTGTCTTCAGCCGGATAAGCACCTAGCCCCATCAAGGTATTGGTAACGGGATAACCTAATTGACGCGCCAAGTCGGTCAATGCTTCAGAAGCACCGCCCAATACGACGCCGCCGCCCGTGTAAATAATGGGCTTTTTCGCCGCCAACATCATATCGATGGCTTTTTTAATTTGTCCGCTATGGCCTTTCGTTACAGGTACATAGGAGCGTAAACTCACTTCTTGTGGATATTCATAAGAGCTTTTGGCATTTTGTACATCTTTCGGGATATCGACCACAACTGGACCGGGTCTACCAGTCGTTGCGATATAAAACGCTTTTTTGAGCGTCATCGCGAGGTCATTGACATCCTTGACCAAGAAGTTGTGTTTAACAATCGGTCTTGTAATTCCTACCGTATCGATTTCTTGGAATGCATCCAAGCCAATCATATTCGTAGCAACTTGCCCAGTGATGACAACCATTGGAATCGAATCCATATAAGCTGTCGCAATACCGGTGACGGTATTAGTAGCACCGGGGCCGGAAGTTACAAGCGCGACTCCTGGTAAACCTGTAGAGCGTGAGAACCCATCAGCTGCGTGAACAGCAGCTTGTTCATGACGGACCAGCACATGCTTTAATTTTTTTGCGTCCGTATCTAGGGCATCATAGATTGGCAATGCTGCACCACCTGGATACCCCCAAATATGCTCTACGCCCTCATCTTCCAAATAATGTACAAGAATCTGGGCACCAGTTAATTCCACAACAACGGTCCTCCGTTTGGGTCAAAAAAAGCGTCGGAGCAGAGTCTGTTTTATCCACTTCCGTCGCTTAATCTGATTAAAAAAATAACTTAAAAAACAAAGCCCTGCAATTTAGCAGGGCAAGAAAGGAATTATAACGAAGTTAAATGCTTTTATAAAGGCATAAAGCAGGATTTATTCTCATTTAGAAGCCTTTATCTTTCAAAACGTTCCACGCGTTTAGTGAAACTCTGGTAAAAATAAATTTTGTCGGTAGTACCTTAACTCGTCAATCGATTCATAAATATCATCCAACGCAAGGTGCGCACCCTTCTTCTTATACCCGCTATAAACAGATGGCGCCCAACGCCTTGCCAGCTCCTTCAAGCTGGACACATCCAAATTTCTATAATGAAAAAACTGCTCCAAATCAGGCATCTGCTCGATTAAAAAACGACGATCCTGACAAATACTGTTCCCGCACATTGGGGATTTGCCTTTCGACACATAGGGCTTTAAAAATGCAATCGTTTCCTGCTCGGCTTGAGTCATCGTAATCGAGCTTTCCTGAACCCGCTTAGTCAAGCCTGAATTACCATGATGGGTCGTACACCACGCATCCATACCATCTAAATAGTGCTGCTCTGTTTGAATCGCCATCACAGGCCCTTCGGCAAGCACATTCAACTCCGCATCGGTCACAACCGTTGCAATTTCAATAATTTGATCTGTCTTATGATCCAATCCTGTCATTTCCAAATCAATCCAGATCAGGTTATTTTCTGATTTCATGGTGAGCGAACAACCTTTTTAATTTAAAATAACGCTTATCTTAAACGTTATTGCCATAAGCCACAACGGAGGGATTTATTGAAATTCCGACCCGAACATGGGATAGTGAGCAATCTTTAGAAACAGACACATTTGAATTTCAATCACATAAACCCTATATAGGATTTATTGAAATACAACAATCCCAAAACTTTAAATTAAAAGAAATATTATGCTTTGGATCACAACCCTATTTGTTACCGCCGTTGCTTTGAACCTTGCGATTGAACTTTGGCTTAACATCAAAAACCAATTTCATATCAGCCGTCATCGTGCAGAAGTGCCTAGCGACTTCAGCGAGGTGGTGTCCTTAGAAGCTCATCATAAAGCCGCTGATTACAGCCGGGCAAAACTCCAACTTTCACGTTTCATCCTTTTTTTTGATGCCGCAGTGTTGCTTTTCATGACATTGGGTGGAGGGTTTCAAGAAATCTATAATTACTGGCTAGCCACCGACCTTGCGCCGATTTGGCGAGATACTGCCTTTTTACTGTCGACCTTTTGGTTCTTGTCTTTACTGCACCTGCCATTTTCAATCATTTCGACGTTTAAAATTGAAGAAGCTTTCGGGTTCAATAAAATGACGCCCGTCAAATTCGTCACGGACTTACTCAAGCAATGGGCTTTGGTCTTAGTCATCGGTCTACCTCTTATCTGGGCAATTCTCACCATTATGGATACCTATTTTGACCAGGCCTGGTGGTTTTATACCTGGGTTGTCTGGATGGCCTTCAATCTGATTTTGATTTGGGCTTACCCAAAATGGATTGCCCCCATTTTCAATAAATTCACTCCTTTAGAAGAAGGCGAAATGAAACAGCGTATTGAAGCCTTACTGGAAAGAACCGGATTTGAATCAAATGGTATTTTTGTCATGGATGGCTCTTCTCGTTCAGGTCACGGCAACGCTTATTTCACCGGGTTTGGTAAAAACAAACGCATTGTGTTTTTTGACACACTACTGGAAACCTTAACTCCGGAAGAAGTGGAAGCTGTCCTGGCTCATGAACTCGGACACTTTAAACATGGACACATCAAAAAACGCTTATTCGAATCCTTTGCACTCAGCTTGGCAGGCCTAGCTATTTTAGGATGGCTGGCTCAGCAAATTGAGTTTTATACGGGATTAGGCATGACCACGCAAACCCCTGCGGCAGCGTTGTTATTGTTTATGACCGCAATTCCGGTGATGTTCTTTTTCCTCGGCCCAATCAGCGCCTTCAAAAGCCGAAAACATGAGTTTGAAGCCGATGCCTTTGCCTCAGAAGCGGTTGGTTCATCTCCATTAATTTCAGCGTTACTGAAAATGTATCGTGACAATGCCAGCAGCTTGACACCAGATCCGACTTATTCTGGTTATCATGACAGTCATCCTCCGGCCAAAATTCGTATTGACCATTTAAAATCTCTTGAAAAATAAAACATTGACCTTATCTGTAAGAGCATGATGAATACTGACCTTTCTTACAGTAAGGCAAAAGGATCCCTACTATGACGACAGAAATTGCATTAAAAGAACAGTCTTGTGAAACCATCGAAAAAGGGTCGAAAGCGATGATTATCCCCCGCATTGAAAGTTATCTTTCACAAATGCCGGGCTGGGATGTTCCACTGAACTACCAAACATTGACAAAGACCTTTCCATTCAAAAACTATCATCAGACAGTTGCTTTCGTCAATGCGATTACCTGGGTTGCCCATAAAGAAGACCACCACCCGGAAATTTGTTTTGGGTACAATGAATGTAAAGTCATTCTTACCACACATAGCATTAAAGGACTCAGTCAAAATGATTTCATTATGGCCGCCAAAATTGATGCTTTGTTAGATTAACGTTTCACCCCATCACCAGGTAACCACTTGTGGCCAAACGAAAACTCAGCAACCAACAACGCCGCCGCGTTCAGCAAAAGCAACATGCTGAATCAGATGCGACTTCAAACTCTTCGGCCACTTCAGAGCATTTAGGAGAGAAGCAACCCGGTCTTGTCATTACCAATTTCGGCAAGCGCTTATTGATTGAAGCCAACGACGGCGAGATATACAATTGCGCAGCACGTCAACACTTAGGCAAGCTGGTGGCAGGTGATCGCGTCACCTGGCAAACCGACATCGAACCCAACACCGGTGTTGTTGTTTCCGCTGAACCACGCACTCAGGAATTGAGCCGTCCCGGCTTTCGCGGTCAAAAACGTATGGTAGCCGCCAATATTGATTGGCTTGGAATTGTGGCTCCTATCGAGCCTGGCATTCACCCAGACATGATTGACCGTTATCTGGTAGCTGCTCACCAACTTAAGTTACCGGCTTTGATTTTGATTAATAAAATTGATTTAATCGATTCGGATGAGCAATGGGAAGCCATTGCGGAACTTCTCATTCCATACGATGAAATGGACATTGAAATCTTGCCGGTTTCTGCGGAAACCAATGAAGGAATGGATGAACTCAGAGAAGTTTTAATGAATAAAAACAGTGTGTTTGTTGGCCCGTCCGGTGCCGGCAAATCCTCCCTCATCAAAGCGCTTATTCCCGACATTGATATTAAAACCAATCAACTATCAGAATCGACCGGACTTGGAAAACACACCACCACTAACAGTATTCTTTACCACTTGCCCGAATTTGAAGGGCAAACAGGTAATATTATTGACTCTCCCGGGGTGCGCCAATTTAGTCCCGCACCTTGTGAACTGCATGAATTAGAACAAGCTTATCCTGATTTTGCTCCTTTCTTGGGACAATGCAAATTTAACAACTGCACTCATACAAACGAACCTGACTGTGCCATTAAACATGCGGTAGAAACAGGCGATATTCATTACACTCGCTTTCAAAGCTTCCAAAGACTACTCAGTGAGTTTAAAGACAGCCCAGCCGGTTAAAAAATGGCCAGACCTGGCCACATTTATCATATCTTGCTCCAAGCAATTACTGACTGGACACAAACCACACCGAAATCATATAAAAGAAAGCAGTTCCACCGAGTATCGTCACAATCCAAAATAAAAACACCCAGCCGATATGCAACGGCTTTCCGGCCATTTTCAACCCGAACCAGCTCAACACTGTCAAAATCATAATAAACAGCCAAACTTTAATCATCATCATTTTACTTTTCCTTTTCAAAAACCTCTACGCAACCAACCATAACGATATTTTTGATAAAACCACTTGTATTGCTAAAATATTTAAATCATTCATAGACGACACATTAAAATACCTGTTTCATCAAACATTACAATAGTATTACTTAAGCTTTTCTCTATATTCACAAATTTAACGCCATAAAGCTGGTCAACTAGCCATAATATTAAATCTTCCTTAAGGTTTCATGCTTGACTAATACGCTGATTTCGTTTGTAATTGCGCCTAGGGTTAAACCCGACTTTTTTTAAAGTGCTTAGGAGAGTACAAAAATGAAAAAATTATTACTTGCATTATCTGCAACTTCTTTAATCACTTTCGGTGCTGCTGCAAACGCTGGTGGTAATGCGACAGCTGGTCAATCTGCATACTCAACTTGTGTTGGTTGTCACGGTGCAGCTGGTGAAGGTGGTGTTGGTCCTAAACTAGCAGGTCAATCTGCTGCAGACATCAAAGCTAAACTTCACAAGTATAAAGCTGGTGAGCAAGTTGGTCCGATGACTTCAATGATGGCTCCGATGGCTGCTGGCCTATCTGATGCTGACATCGAAAACATCGCAGCTTACGTTGCAACACTTTAATAACATCTGAATAAGCTTTGTTATTAAAAGAAAAGCCGCTCCTATGCGGCTTTTTTTATATTGATCCTTTTTGTTTTATCATTTCTGTCAAGACTCCTTCTTGACCTTCTTTCCTGAATGGTTTCTAATAACTGCATCTAAAATCAACCAAAATGAGATGTATGCTATGAAACAATTATTTCTAATGGCTTTTTCAGTGAGTTTTCTATTCAGCAACCCAGCGTTTTCGGCTGACATGCCAGCCAAAGCAAAAACCTGTGTCGGGTGTCATGGGGTAGATGGAAACAGCATGGTTCCAAACTTTCCTAAGTTAGCGGGTCAGCATGCTAAATACCTTGAAAAGGCACTGAAAGATTTCCGTGATGGTTTCCGCAAAGATGCCACAATGGAAACTTTCGCGAAAAATCTGTCGGATAAAGAAATCAAAGAATTGGCTGAATATTACGCTTCACAAGAAGCTAAATAATACCAAAGCCTCTCTACTGAATGCTGACTAAGCCATTCAGTAGAGAAAAGCACTTCCCTAGACCCAAACAATCGTTAAAAATAGTGGGATTGAAGGCTTTTTTTGAGTTCATTCAAAAATTGACAACGAATCCTTTATAATAACGGCTTCTTAAAATTTAAGACGTTGGACACCCATGAACGACAAATCACTTGCTAAAGATAAAATTAAAATCTTACTCCTTGAAGGACTGCACCAAAGTGCCGTCGAAGTATTTAATGAGAACGGCTACAATAACATTGAATATGTTAAGGGCTCACTTTCTGACAAGGAGTTGAAAGAAAAAATTGCCGATGTACACTTTATTGGCATCCGTTCACGCACAAACTTAACGGAAGATGTCTTTAAAGCAGCGAAAAAACTTGTCGGTGTCGGTTGTTTCTGTATTGGAACCAACCAAGTGGATTTAAAAGCCGCCCAAAAACGCGGAATCCCGGTTTTCAATGCCCCTTTTTCCAACACTCGCTCAGTAGCGGAACTGGTTTTAGGTGAAATCCTATTACTTTTAAGAGACATTCCTGCTAAAAATGCCAAAGTCCATCGTGGTGAATGGGATAAATCTGCCGTAGGGTCGGTTGAAGCACGCGGTAAAACACTGGGCATTGTTGGTTATGGTCATATTGGGATTCAATTGAGCATCATGGCAGAAAACATTGGGATGAAAGTCCGTTTTCATGACATTGAAACCAAGTTGCCATTAAGCAATGCATCCCAGGTCAAGTCATTGGAAGAGTTGTTAAAAATTTCTGACATTGTGTCATTACATGTTCCAGAAACCGAAGAAACTCAAAACATGATGGGCGCGGAACAGTTTGCCTTAATGAAAAAAGGGGCTATCTTCATTAATGCCGCCCGAGGCACGGTAGTGGATGTTGAAGCACTGGCAGATGCGATTAAATCCGGTCACCTTTCTGGCGCAGCCGTTGATGTCTTCCCAGTTGAACCGAAGTCTAATAATGAAGAATTTGTCTCTCCTTTGAGAGGATTGGATAATGTTATCCTTACCCCTCACATTGGTGGTAGCACGGAAGAAGCGCAAGAGAACATTGGACAAGAAGTTGCCACAAAGCTAGTCCGCTATTCAGATACGGGAACAACATTGTCAGCGAAGAACTTCCCCGAAGTTTCGTTGCCGGAACATAAGGATAGAAGTCGTTTACTCCATATCCATAAAAATCAGCCGGGCATCATGACCAAAATCAATGAAGCCTTTGCTCATAAAAGCATTAACGTGGCTGCGCAATACCTGCAAACCAATGCAGAAATTGGGTATGTGGTCATCGACATCAACTCTGAAGATCGTGAAGCGGGCTTGAAAGAACTAAAAGCCATCGAAGGAACAATTCGTACACGCGTCCTTCACTAATGCTTCGCATACCGCCTCTCTTTAACGCAAAGAGAAGCGGTTTCTTACCTTATCCATTCCCCTTTTCTTGTTCTCAACAACAGATATAACGACACACAAAAAACCCTGCAATATCATAGAGAATCTATTAAAATAACCGGTTCTTTCAACCCCTTTTCCAATTATTCTAAGGTTATCTGATGATTTCAACTGATGCTTCCGTATTTGAAATTTTTCCACAAGAGTTTCTTTATCCAAAAGACATCGAAACGCTACAGCAACGCATCCTGTCGGCTATTGAAAAAAAACAAGCCATTACCATGCGTGCAGGAGGAACTTCATTAGGCGGTCAAGCCATCGGTTCAGGCCTGCTCATTGACATTTCCAAGCATTTAACCCAAATCTTGGACTATCGCCCTGAACAAAAAGAAGTCGATGTTCAGCCCGGGGTGATTCAGGACGACTTAAATGATTTTGTCAAAGCCGATAACCTGCGTTTTGCACCAGATACCTCGACTTCCAACCGCGCCATGATTGGCGGGATGATTGGAAACAATTCCTGTGGTTCTTATTCGGTTTACTATGGCACCACTCGTGACCATGTAAAGTCCGTAGATGTCATTCTAGCTGATGGCGCTTTGGTCAGCTTTCACGATTTAACACCAGAGCAGCTGCACGAAAAACTTTCACTGCAAACATTAGAAGGTGAGATTTATCGCACCGTCATCAACATGCTGGAAGAGCACGGACAGGAAATTGTCGATAACTTTCCAGATCCCTCTATTGTTCGTCGCACAACCGGCTACGCATTGGATGTTTTATATTCCGATTACCAACCTTTCAACCCTGAAGGCAAACCCTTTAACCTAACCCCTTTAATTTGCGGCAGTGAAGGGACGTTGGGGGTGATTACCAAGGCAACGCTGAAGCTTGTAGATCTTCCTAAACATCGTCAACTGTTCTGTGCGCATTTCGACTCGATCTATACAGCCATGCAAGTGGTCCCGAATTACTTGCCGTTCAAACCGGCAGCCATTGAATTAATTGATAAAGCCACTTTAGACGGTACTAAAAACAACAGTGAGCAAACTCAAAATCGTTTATGGGTTAAAAAAGACCCTGAAGCCGTCTTGGTGGTTGAGTTGTTTGATGAAGATGCCGAAAATCTGCAGCAGCGCTTAAAAAATGACCAGGCCTGGATGTTAGAACAGGGCGCTTACGCGTGCCCGATTATCAACCCGCAAGACAGCGCAAAGGTTTGGAATCTACGTAAAGCTGGGTTAGGACTACTCATGGGCAAACCCACACGCCATAAAGCGGTTGCGGTTATCGAAGATGCCGCGGTTCCGGTTAAATCCCTACCGGATTTCTACCAGGACACACAAGACTTAATGACCGAACTGGGTATTGGATGTGTCTATTATGGCCATGCCTCGGTTGGACTGATTCATGTACGCCCAGAAATGGATTTAGCGACCCCAGAAGGTAAGCGCTATTTCCAAACTGTGGCAGAACGCAGTTCAAAATTAGTTAAAAAATATCGTGGCGCCATTTCAGGGGAACACGGCGATGGCCGTATTCGTGCCCCTTTCATTAAAGAACAAGTCGGCGAGAATGTTTACAACTGCTTGGTTCAGCTTAAAAACACCTTTGACCCAGACAATTTATTCAACCCGGGGGTCATCATTGGTGACGCTTCCATCACAGAAAACCTACGTGCGGATCGCCAACCGAAACAACTTCTGAGTCCCGGCTATGATTGGACACGGGATTTATCTTTAATGGATGCTGTTGAAAAATGTAACGGTGCCGGAGCCTGCCGAAAGTCAGCGGGAAATGGCGTGATGTGCCCGTCATACCAGGCCACACGAGAAGAAAATTATTCCACCCGTGGTCGCAGTAATTTATTACGCCATGCGCTGACTGAGCCGAACCCATTAACCGCGCTGAAACAAGACGAGCTGCAAGATGCCCTGTCATTGTGCTTGGGGTGTAAAGCGTGTAAATCGGAATGTCCAGCCAGTGTTGATATGGCACGCCTGAAATCAGAAGTGTTGTACCAAATCAATGCTTTCTCATTGAGCCGACTGTCCATTAAATTTTACGGCCAGCTCATGAAAATTGGTGCTTGGGTTCCAGGCGCTTACAACTGGGTTCAAAACCTGTCATTGGTTAAAAGAATCATGGGGGTAGACACACGACGTACCCTACCGAAACTGGACAAACAGCCACTAAAAACCTGGTGGAAAACATATGCTAAACAAGTCAATTTCAAACCAGGCAAACCAACTGTTTGGGTGCTGGTTGATTTATACGTTCAATACCAAGAACCTAAAATCGGACAGGCTGCAATACAATCACTAGAGCTGCTGGGAATGAATGTCAAACCGATTTTCTTAGATAGCTCACCACGTGCTTTATTAAGCCAAGGCCTGGTTTCGGAAGCAAAACAGGCATTGGAAAAAATTCAATCTCAGCTCAAAGAAGCGGCGCTGGATGACCACATTGTTGGAATCGAACCTTCTGACACCCTAGTTTGGCGTGATGAGGCGAAAGACCTCATTTCAAAAAATGACCAGGCCTGGCTTTATACCTCAGTGTTATTATTTGAAGAGTTGATGTTGAAACTGAATACCCAATCTAAATTGGCATTAGGCGCCGTTCCGAAAAATGCGTGGTTGCATGTACATTGTCACCAAAAGTCTTTGGCGCATGCACAAGAATCGGTTAAAGCATTAAATTTAATTCCGGAACTGAAGTTGCAGTATATCAATTCAGGGTGTTGCGGTATGTCGGGTGAATTTGGTTATAAAAATTATGATGTGTCATTGAAGATTGCAAACCAAACCTTATTACCGACTTTAAAAAATGCACAACAAGATGACTTGGTCATTGCAACAGGAACGAGCTGTCGTCACCAGCTGGAGGATTTCGCTGATAAACAAGGGCTTCACCCAGCTGAACTCTTTTTCATGGCGCTGAGCAATCGCTAAACACGTTCTCTCAAAAACAAAAAAACGGCTTAAAAGCCGTTTTTTTATCATTCTGCATCCTTCCCATTAACTGGTTCGGCGTTTTTGCTGGGGTTTCTTTTTCTTCTTTCGTTTTAAATAGGCATTTTGCGCTTGAGATTCCGACTTCCCTTTACGGTAAGTAAAGTTAGACTTTCGTCCCTCATAAGGGTTTGAAGTCACTTTATACTCAATCATCACGGGTGTCCCTACCCATTTAAATGCTTTGCGGAACACATTCATCAAGTATTTGGAGTATGCCTGCGGCAACTTATCCACTTGTGTTCCATGAACAATGACTCTTGGCGGATTCAATCCACCCAGATGAGCATAACGCAATTTCACACGACGCCCACCAATCAATGGCGGCTGGTGATCCAGAACTGCTTGCTCTAAAACTCTGTTCAAATCAGAAGTCGATACCTGCTTCATCGACGCATGGTAAACAGCGTTGATCGTTTTGAAGAGATCCCCGACTCCAGTACCATGCAAGGCCGAGATTAAATGGCGCTTCGCATAGTCGACAAAATGCAGCTTATATTCCAGCTCATGCTTGATTTTGGCTCGTTGATCAGGCGTTAAGTTATCCCATTTATTAATGGCAATCACCAAGCCTCGTCCCGACTCCAATGCCAAGCCTAGCAAAGTCAAATCCTGATCGGTAATCCCTTCTGAGCCATCAACAACCAAAACCACAACATTGGAAGACTCCATCGCTTCAATCGCTTTCACGATACTGAATTTTTCGATCTTTTCTTTGATATTCTTACGACGACGCACACCGGCAGTATCAATCAAGGTATAAAGTTCTCCTTGACGCTCAAACGGCACGTAAATACTGTCACGCGTCGTTCCGGGCATATCGAATGCCACAACCCGTTCTTCACCGATCATGCGGTTAATCAAGGTAGATTTGCCAACATTAGGTCGTCCGATTACCGCAACACGAATACCGGGATGCTTATCCAAGTCCAATTCATCTTCGTCTTCAACATCCTGTGCGACATCTGATAATACGTTTTCAATCATCTCGTTAACGTTATCACCATGCGCTGATGAAATCACAAATGGCTCGCCTAAGCCCATTTGATAGAAGTCATTGGCAATCACATCTTTTTTGTGGCCTTCAGCCTTGTTGACTAATAAATAAACGGGCTTATTGAAGTGTCGGATATAACTTGCAATACTCTCATCAGCCGGAATCAATCCTGCTCGGCCATCAACCAAAAATAGAACGGCATCCGCCTCGCCGATAGCTGACTGAACTTGTCCGGCCATTAAAGGATCAACCCCTTCTTGCTCACCGCTTAACCCACCGGTATCCACCACAATATACGGCGTGGATCCAACACGACCTGTGCCATACTGGCGATCCCGAGTCAGTCCCGGGTAATCCGCTACAATCGCATCTCTCGAACGGGTTAATCGATTAAAAAGCGTTGATTTACCGACATTAGGTCGGCCGACTAACGCGATGACAGTTTTGCTCACTCGCTATCCTTTTTCTTTAAAATACCCAATGGATCTTCCGGGTGATTAAATTGATACCAGTTAGATGGTTTAATGGTATACGCATTATTAAATCCATCAGTATCTTGTACATAAACTCGGTTACCCGCTGTCCAGACTCGCACAATGCCATTACTGGTTCCATAATGACTACCATGTTTGATTCTTGCGACAGGCGTACCATCCAGCTTATCAATCCAGTGCAGATACCCTTGTCCATCGGCTAATAAAATCTGTTTCTTTTGGTAGAAAACCAAATCGATCGCTTGTCGATATTTAAAATTGTCCTGCTTCCAAAGTTGCGTGCCATTCACGTAGTCAAAGCCATATAAAATATCATCTTCATCCACGACATAAAGCGCTGAATCATCAATTAGAAAATCTCTAAACCCCGAAATGTCTTTTGACCAATATAGATTCCCGTTTTCAGGGTTCAGAGCAGCTAATTTTCCTTGATAGCCCAACACAAAAAGGCGCCCGGCCTCTAAACGTAAAGTTGCCTGAATATCAACCATTCTTTCCAGATCGGTGCGCCCTTTTGGAATCACAACTTGAGATTGCCATTTTCTGGTTCCCGTTGCCGCATCAAGTGCTTCAACTTGACCGGTTTCCCAGCCAACGTACAAAACACCATCTTCATAAGTGACCGGTGCTACCCCTCGTAATGAAAGGTTGGGTAATTGATGCTCAATGGTCCAATTCACTCTTCCTGTCACAGCATTTACGGAATAAAGCTTCCCATCCACCGTGCGCACGAAAATCTGCCCTTCCGCAATCACTGGACGACTCAAGACCTCGCTCGACAATTCGGTTTGCCAGGCAATGCTGGCATCCTTTTTCACGAAACTGATCAAAGTGGCTTTCGCGGTACCGACAATAACCCGATCTTGGTACAGGGTCGGACCTGAGACAATCGGTTCGTGAATCTTCTTCTGCCAAACAACCTGATCGGTCCAACGATCCTGAGTCGCTTTTAATGCTTTTGTCAGCACACCTGCAGGCGTCCCAAAATAAACAAAATCAGCATCCTCAGCAAAGTACAACCCTTCTCCATCCGAATACTTGAAAGCATCCAATTGAATTTGCCAGTCCTTTTCAGCTTGATAAGGCGATGACATTTCGATTAATGGGGCCGGCTCTCTCACCACTTTAGAGGACGAACAAGAAGCCATGAACCCTAGAATCAATAACGCGCCAATGCCTTTTAGAAAATATGTATTTATGTAATTCAAAATAATCCTTACCCTGCCAAATCTGCTAACTTCAATTTAGCTAAATTTTGCACACTTTCTGGCGCCTCGGCATTCGAAACAACACGGTTATAAGCTTCTTTGGCTTGAGATAAATCGCCTTCGGTCAATGCCAACTCCGCTACCTGGAAATCATAATTCCCTTTTTCGGCCAAACTTAATGCTTTCTGATCGATTCCTGCCAACACCTGATCGGCTTTTTCAAACATTTTTTCTTGAACATAAACCGTCACTAATCTTAAGCGTGCAATCAATTCAATTGAATGATCTGGCGCATGCTCAATCGTCCATTGATAATTTTCAATTGCCTTATCGAACGCGTTTTCATCAAAATAGTGCTTCGCTATCATTAAGGCCACACCGGATGCATAAGGACTATCAGGCTGCTCTTCCATTAACTTAAGACCATCTCGTAAGACATCGCCTAACGCATTCTGGCTTTGTTTAACCTGCATTACCTCGAAAACAGCCGAAGCATTCAAGGCTTTCGTCATTTGGGCATTTTGCCAATATGTCCATCCTGTCCAGGCCAGAACAATAACCAAAATACCCGATAATAATTGCGTTCCATTTTTTTTCCACCAACTCTTAATGGCTTCAACTTGTTCTTCATCGGTTTCGTAACGACTCATGTAACTATCCTATTAAAATGTAGAAATAAAAAATCTATTTTGATTCGGTTAATGCCGTTTTTAAAAGCGTAAACAACTGATCCCAGTACACCATTTCTTGCTCACGGTCTTCTCTTAAATATTTGACGGCAATTTGCTGTTGGTTCACTTCATCTTCTCCTAACACTAGAGCGATACGCGCACCTGACTTATCAGCTTTTTTAAACTGACTTTTAAAGCTACCACCACCACAGTTCATTTGAACTTTAATATCCGGTAAATTCTCTCGGATTTGCTCAGAAATAACCAGGCCTGGGCGCTTTGTATTGTCTCCGGCCAATACCATATAAACATCTGGCCCATTTTCTTCATGAACCAGTTCATTATCCATTAGTAGTGCCATTAAGCGTTCAATGCCCATCGCAAATCCAACAGCAGGAGTTGGCTTACCACCAATCTGTTCAACCAGCCCATCGTAACGCCCACCAGCACACACAGTTCCCTGAGCGCCCAACTCCGTGGTGACCCACTCAAATACAGTGCGATTATAATAGTCTAATCCTCGCACTAAGTTTGGATTTTCAACATAAGCCACGCCCAAATCATCCAAATGTGCCTTCAATTCTTCATAGTGCTGTTTAGACGCTTCATCCAAATGATCCATTAACTTAGGAGCCGCCTCCACCAATGCTTTCATATCTGGATTTTTTGTATCTAGAATACGAAGTGGATTCGTACTTAAACGTCGAAGACTGTCTTCATCTAACTGTGACTTATGCTCTTCAAAATAGGCAACCAAAATGTCACGGTAAGCTTGGCGTGCTGCCTGACTTCCTAACGAATTGATTTGCAACTCTAGATTTTGCAATCCGAGTCTTTCCCATAAACGAGCAGATAAGGCTATCAATTCCGCATCAATATCAACGCTTTCAATGCCAAACACTTCAACACCAAATTGATTAAACTGGCGATAACGGCCTTTTTGCGGGCGTTCATGGCGAAACATAGGCCCAGTGTAATATAACTTTTGAATTTGATTATGTGCCAAGCCGTTTTGAATTACCGCTCGAACACATCCGGCAGTCCCTTCAGGACGCAAGGTCAAACTATCACCATTACGATCTTCAAAGGTATACATTTCTTTTTCAACAATATCGGTGACTTCACCAATAGAACGTGCAAACAATTCTGTTTTCTCTACAATCGGTAGGCGAATGGATTGAAATCCATATTGCTTTAATACCGACTCGGCTGTTTGCACAAGATAATCAAATGCATGTGATTGATCACCATATAAATCATTCATGCCGCGAATGGCATTGATTTGCTTCGACATAGGGATTTTTTTCTCTTTTACGATTTTTTATTATTTATACGTTAATGGCTATCAGTAAAATGATGATTCCGATTACCGCCAAGGTACTGAGAATTCTCATCATGGCAATGGAGATAATCGGCTTAGTAGCGTGTTCTTCTAAATCAACCGATTGCAGACTGGACCCCACATCAACCACTTCTGGAAAAACGGATTCATAAGGTTTTATATCAACATTCAATAATTCAGAGTAGTTTCTGAGGTAGCCTCTTTGAAAAGGATCCAATTGTGTCAAATCCAAATGATCCCCTTCAAAATATTGAATATGAGACGATGCTATTTTTAATTGCTCCGCCACATCACTTACAGATAGCTTTTTCTGCTCTCTAGCCGCTTTCAATGCTCGACTGAGATCCGTAAAGACGGGGCTTTCATCAGAAGTAGATTCTTGGTGCGCTTCATTAGCCATGTAATTTATCCAAGTTAACAGTTTGAAGAGTTCGTTTGGTTCTGTCTTTAACTTTGCCTGCAAGTTGTCCACATGCCGCATCAATATCATCGCCACGCGTACGGCGAACAGTACAATTCACCCCCGCTTCCATCAAGGCGTCCTTAAAACGATGCACAGCATTATTTGAAGAACGTTGATAATCGGTATTCGGGAAAGGATTGAAAGGAATTAAATTCACTTTACAAGGCAAATCGCCAAGCAGTTCAATTAACTGTTGAGCATGCTCCAGTCGATCGTTCACATGATCCAGCATTACGTATTCAACCGTCACATGCTTCTTGCTGTGACCGCCTTCCACATAACGATGTAAAGCTGGCATCAGTACTTCAAGCGGGTACTTCTTATTAATTGGAACCAACTCATCACGTAAGGTATTATTAGGAGCATGCAGTGAAATCGCCAAACTAACGTCCAAAGACTCTTTGATCTTGTCAATGGCCGGCACAACTCCGGCCGTACTGATCGTCACACGGCGCTTGGACAAGCCATAAGCATTATCATCCATCAAAATACGGGCTGTTGGAAAGGTGTGTTTTACGTTTAACAGCGGTTCACCCATTCCCATAAAAACCACATTGGAGATAATACGCTCTTCTTTAGGTTTACAGCCTAGAGCTTTGTTGGCAACCCACATCTGAGCAACAATTTCCCAGTTTTCTAAGTTTCGGTTAAAACCTTGCTGTCCGGTTGAGCAGAAACTGCATTCCAGTGCACACCCTACCTGGGAAGAGATACACAGAGTCCCACGTGACTTTTCAGGGATAAAGACTGCTTCAACACAATTATGATTATCAACTTCTAACAACCATTTAATGGTACCGTCTGCCGAACGTTGCTCCGAAACAATTTTAGGCGTGCGAATAAGCGCTGTTTTCGACAGTTTGTCTCTAAGCGACTTGCTGATATTGGTCATTTCTTCAAAGTCACTGACACCGAACTGATGAATCCACTTCATTACCTGGCCGGCACGAAACGGCTTTTCGCCAATACTGGCAAAAAACTCTGTTAATTCAGTACGATCCATACCGAGTAAATCGACTTTATTTTTTATCTTATCCGTCACTTAATACCTACTTGCCCGCAATTCTATTGAGCACATTTTCATTTTAAGGTGCTGAAAAAACTTCAATCTCACTGAAAAAATAGCTAATTTCTCTTTGTGCACTTTCAGGAGAGTCAGAACCATGGACTGAATTCTGCTGCATTGAGATAGCATATTCTTTACGAATAGACCCTGCCGGTGCCTTTTCCGGGTCGGTTGGCCCCATGATTTCACGATTTTTTGCTATTGCATCATCGCCTTCTAAGACTTGAACAATAATGGGACCTGCCGTCATATTTTTAATTAAAGTATCAAAAAAAGGTTTCCCATCGTGTTCTGCATAGAACCCTTTTGCTTCTTGAACCGTCAAAAAAACCATTTTTGACGCAATGATCTTCAATCCATTTTGCTCAAGTTTAGAGACAATCTGACCAATCAGATTACGCTTTACTGCATCCGGTTTAATAATCGAAAAAGTTCTTTCCAGCATATTTGCTTTCCTAATATTCGTATAAGAGAGTTATTTTAACAATCTGATAAAAACATTGCAGAAAAAAGGCTTTTTATGTTAATAAAATTTCGTTTTAAACAAAAAAGCCCCGGTAAACTACCTGGGGCTTTTTGCGGGCATGCGGTTAAAATGCTTAAACGGTAAAGGACTCTCCACAGCCACAACTGTCTTTTACACGAGGATTATTAAATTCAAATCCTTCATTCAAAAGACTTTCCTTCACGTAATCCAATTCCATACCATCAATCTGTTCCAAGCTTTTTCGATTCACAACAACCTTAACGCCAAAACTTTCAAACACTTCATCGTTGTCCCTAATTTCATCGGCATAGTCCACAACATAAGAAAATCCGGCACAACCACTCACCTTTGTACCAACTCTTAAGCCAATACCTTGGCCCCTTTTCTCTAACATACTGTTAACTCGATCTGCCGCTGCTTGTGTTAATGTTACTGCCATTCTGACTTCAAACCTTTTCTTTCTTTAATTAATTCATGCAAATTGAACAGACTGGATAGAAGAACGTCGATCAATAATTTGCTGCAAAGTTACGCCATCCAAAAATTCATTAATCATACCGCTCAAGTCTGCCCAAAGTTCGTGCGACAAGCACTGAACACCATTTTGACAATTGGATTTACCACGACACTTTCTAGGCTCCAGATCTTCATTCACCGCGCCAATCACTTCACTGACAGAAATCTCGTTGGCATCACGACTTAAACGGTAGCCTCCACCTGGCCCACGCGCACTCAAAACCAACCCAGATTTCTTCAATTTAGCAAAAATCTGCTCCAGATAAGACAATGAAATATCCTGCCTTTCAGAAATCATGGCTAATGTAATCGGGCCTTTTGACTGGTTTAAAGCGATATCAAGCATCGCAGTCACGGCGTAACGTCCTTTTGAGGTGAGCTTCATAGAAATAAAACCTTTTGAAAATATCTGACCACCCTCAGGCAAATCATCTATTAATTAAATAAGTAAATCAATTCTACAATAACCTACCTTTTAACTCAAGAATTTCCTGCTTTGCTTCTTCTCGCGCCAGAAACAAGGTATCTCAATGATTTAAAAAACTATTCCGCTTTAAAGTGAGCCCTTTGCTCTGGGTCGTCTGGCTCCAAAACAGCATCTTCCAGGCTGGGTAAATCCATATGCGTATCTGCCCCACCAAGCTTTTTAATTTGCTCATTCAACTTTTCTAGCTGTTCATCCTGACTTTGCACATGATCCAACAAGCTATAAATGGCTTTTTCAACAGGGTCTTCTACATTCTGCCCGACACCATACGCATCAAAGCCAATTTTCTGAGCCATTTTCTGACGTCTTTTTTCTTGTTCAGTTAAATTGGTTTCCACAATCCTCCCTGGAATCCCAACCACAGTTCTATTATTGGGAACCGATTTAATGACCACTGCATTCGAGCCTATTCGAGCATCATCACCAATCTCAATCGGCCCTAACACTTTTGCACCAGCCCCAACAACGACTCGATCCCCTAATGTAGGATGTCGCTTACCTTCATTCCAACTGGTTCCACCAAGGGTCACACCATGATACAGCGTACAATCATCTCCAATTTCCGCCGTTTCCCCAATGACAACACCCATACCATGGTCAATAAAAAAACGATGACCGATTTTTGCAGCTGGATGAATTTCAATCCCAGTAAACCAACGTGCCAACCCTGAAATAAAACGGGCGAACCACTTTAACCCTTTTCCCCATAACCAATGCGACAGCCGATACCAAAGTATGGCATGCACACCAGGATAGGTTGTGAGCACTTCAAAACTATTTCTCGCAGCTGGGTCACGATCAAAGACAGAATGAATGTCTTCTTTTATTCTTTTAAACATGCTTTCCCCTTAAAAAATACCTTAACAGTCAACACCACTCAAGACTCTTCTTTTGATAATGGCGCTTGTTGTCGATAAGTGTCCAGTTGTTTTGTTTGTCTTTGTGCCGCCGTCAAAACACCCCGTAAAATATCAATTTCTTTCACATCCAACTGACTCCGATTAAACAGACGTCTCATTCTGCGCATAAAACGCGCATTTTTTGTTGGGTCTAAAAATTCAATATCCTGTAAAGCCTGATATAAATGATCGTAAAACCCTTCCAGCTGATCAGAACTGGCTAACTTATGGCGATACCCTTCAGCTTCATGAACGCTTTTGATATCTGTTGCCATCAATAACTCATAAACAAAAACTTGGACCGCTGCGGCAATATTAAGTGAGCTGTAAGTCGGGTTCGTTGGAATATGTGCCAAATAATGACATTTATCCAGCTCAGCATTACTTAACCCCGAATCTTCTCGTCCGAATAAAATAGCGACTTGATTATCTTCGTCATCCTGCCCAACAGTTTCCATGGCCAATTCAGCCGTTTGCCGTACATCTAATTGCGGCCACGAAACTTTTCTGAGCCTTGCACTGGCACCAACAACCAATTTACAATCAGCAATCGCTTGCTCTAACGTATCAACAACTGCGGCATCATTTAAAACGTCTGCCGCACCCGATGCTCGTGCCGAGGCAACTTGACTCGGAAAATCTTTAGGATTGACTAAGACTAGTTGACTCAACCCCATATTTTTCATTGCCCGTGCAACGGCGCCAATATTGCCTGGATGAGAGGTTTCTACCATGACAATTTTAATCTTTGCTAAATTTGAGTGCGTTCTGTAATCTTCTATCATCTATTTTCCGCTATAATTCGCTATATTCGAATAACCGATTATTCTAACAACTGGAATCAAACTTATGCATCCTATTTTAAATATTGCCACCATCGCAGCTAAAGAAGCCGGTGAATTCATTGCAAACCAGCTTAATAACATTGATCGTATCAGTATTGAAGAAAAAGGGCGCAACGACTATGTCAGTGAAGTTGACAAGCATGCTGAACAAATCATTATCGATACCATACGTAAATATTACCCTGAACACAGCATAAAAGCAGAAGAAAGTGGGCACCATAAAACCGATTCTGACTTTGAATGGATTATCGACCCATTAGATGGTACAACCAATTTCCTGCACCAGTTTCCACAATTTGCTGTGTCGATTGCAGTGACCGAGAAAGGGCGTTTAACGCATGGGGTAGTTTATGATCCTCTAAAAGATGAGTTATTCTCTGCTTCACGCGGTGAAGGCGCACGTTTAAATAATTATCGTATTCGTGTCAGTGAACAAAAAACGCTGCAAAATGCTCTAATGGCAACCGGCATTCCTTATTACGACTTTGACTATGTTGATGCCTACCTAGAAAGCTTAAAACAATTTATGCTGAGCACAGCTGGTATCCGTCGCGCAGGGTCGGCAGCTTTAGACTTAGCCTATGTTGCCTGCGGTCGTGTCGATGGTTACTGGGAACTTAAACTCAAACCATGGGATATTGCAGCTGGCGCATTAATCGTTATGGAAGCAGGCGGATTGGTCACTGATTTTAAAGGTGGCAATAACTTTCTTGAATCCGGCAATCTAATTGCTGCAAACGGGAAAATGTTAAAGGAAATGGCTAAAATTATTGGGCAGACCATCCCAGAAGAATACCGTCGATAGTCCTTTTTACTCTAACCAAAAACCACCAGGCCTGGTGGTTTTTTATTCTTGATCCATCAAATTTAACGACATCAAAATCGCATCTTCTCTACCCTGAACTAACTCACCTTCTTGGTAGACCAGAGTCTTATAATAGTTAGGACGAATTCCATTTTCTTCAAACCCTAACTTTTTATACAGGTTCACCGCCGAATTCGACTCACGAACTTCCAGCAACATGATGTGATAATCTGCCGATTTAAAATACTCAATAAGTGCAAGCATTGCGGCATACCCAATCCCTTGTCGGGCATATTTAGGTGCGACACAAAAGTTTAAAAGGTGCGCCTCATCCAAGACCGTTAAAAAACAAGCGTACCCTAAAGGACGATGATCAAGGTCACATAATAAATACGCCAGCCCATCATCCAATGCTTTTTCAAACCCTTGCTCACTCCAAGGGTAATCGTAGGATTGCTGCTCAACACTTAAGACCCAACTTAAGTCTGATGAAGTCATCGTGCGAAAATAACTAAACACGCTCAACTGCCGTTCAAGTGAGCTGAACCATCATCAGATGATAAAAGTCCCGTTTTGCTCGAGGTGAGTTTAACAAGTCTTCAAATGAAGGCATCACAACAATCTGCGCCCCCTCACTCAATTCTTGCAGCAAAGGGCCCGTTTCATCAAAGGCAAACACCTGCTCAACACCTAACTCAATAATCTCATCCAGCGTTGCAAAAATCGCTTCTTCTGTCACCAACTGACTGGTATCAAAAAAACGAACCTGATCTTCAGACAAATGAAACACCGATAAGATATTTAAGAACAGCTGCCATTCTGAACAATCTTCATTTTGCCAAATGGTGCTTAACCCTGCGCCTAAAAAAACAAACACTCTTTGAAGCTCTTCTTCTACCAATGAAGCAGCATAATCAACAGCAGTTACCCTCTCTTCCACTTGAGTTGTGTCAATTTGCGGCTCCTCATCCGAAACAGCGTAACTTGGGGAGAGCGATTCTTTCACTTTTTGAGAAGTTAAAAATTGACCAGACCTGCTCTGCCATATCGGTAGCCCCAGCGTATTCAGTAAATGTGCAGGAATCACAGGACTGCCCATTACACGTTACTCACACGATAAAATGAAATAATCATGTTATACGGGCGCCTGCGGATGCTCTTTACTGCCCATATCAAGCAATTTGTTTAGCGCATTAATATAAGCCTTGGCTGACGCTGTCACAATATCAGTATCCGCCCCTTGACCATTCACAATACGCCCTGCTTTCTCCATTCGAACGGTTGTTTCACCCAAAGAATCGGTGCCATTCGTCACATTACTGACCGAATACAATTCCAGAGTTGCTCCAGAACTGACTAACTTTTCAATCGCTTTGAAAGTGGCATCCACGACACCGCCCCCTTCTGAAGAAGCGGTTTTTTCTTCTCCGTCAATCCAGAGTGTAATTTCAGCTGTCGGAGCATCCCCAGTTTGGGTTCCTACTTTCAGCGCCACCAAACGAAATGTTTCATTCTCTACTCGTCGGGTATTATTATCCGTCACCAAGGCCTGAATATCTTCATCATAAATCTCATGTTTACGATCGGCCAGTTCTTTAAAGCCGATAAACGCATCACTTAGTTCTTGTTCCGTTTCAAATTCGATTCCCAGTTCTTTTAAACGCGAACGAAAAGCGCTGCGTCCAGAATGCTTCCCGAGCACCATTTTATTGGTACTCCAACCCACGTCTTCCGCTCGCATAATTTCATAGGTTTCACGATGTTTTAAAACACCATCTTGGTGAATACCTGATTCATGTGAAAAAGCATTGGTTCCAACAATCGCTTTATTCGGCTGAACTGCAAACCCGGTGATCCCCGCTACTAAACGTGATGCGGCTAAAATTTCAGGGGTATGAATACGCGTATCGACATCAAACCAGTCTTGCCTGGTTCTCACGGCCATTACCACCTCTTCAAGCGCAGTATTTCCAGCTCGCTCACCCAATCCATTAATAGTACACTCAACCTGTCTAGCGCCTGATTTAACGGCTGCCAATGAATTTGCCACAGCAAGTCCTAAATCGTTATGACAGTGAGCTGAAAAAATGGCTTTATCTGCGTTTGGAATTCGATTTAATAATTGATGAAACAATTCACCAAACTGCTCCGGAACATTATACCCAACGGTATCCGGAATATTGATGGTGGTCGCGCCCGCGTCAATCGCCGCCTCAATCACTCGACATAAGAAATCTAAATCGGAGCGCCCCGCATCTTCGGGAGAGAATTCAACATTATCGGTAAAATCACGTGCACGTTTTACAGCCCAAACAGCGCGTTCCACCACCTCATCGGGTGACATTTTTAATTTTTTCTCCATGTGAATCGGAGACGTTGCAATAAAAGTATGGATACGCCCTGAATTAGCTGGCTTAATAGCTTCCCCCGCTCTCACAATGTCATTTTCAACGGCTCGTGCCAAGCCACAGACTGTAGAGTCTTTAATCGCAGAAGCCACCGCTTGAACCGACTCAAAATCTCCCTGACTTGCAGCGGGGAAGCCTGCCTCAATCACATTAACACGCAATTTTTCAAGTTGTTTGGCTATGCGAATTTTTTCTTCCTTGGTCATCGAAGCGCCAGGACTTTGCTCTCCATCCCTTAGCGTCGTATCAAATATAACCAATTCTTCTTTCATAAGTTCTACTCTTTATTTTCTGCGTAATTAGAGGCTTCAGTCTCAGTGCTAGTAGTTTTATCTGAGGTTGGTTCGGCTGATTTTGTCTCTTTTTTTGCTTGCCGACGCATAGCACGTTTTTGTTGTATCACCCTAAGTGTCACAATAGGACCGGATAATAAATAGCCGAAAAAGACGACAAATAAAATCATAGCCGGTTTAATCGTGATAACCACAAACACTAAGACCACGATTAACAAAGTAACAAATGGAACCTTATCCTTTAAATTCAACTCCTTGAAAGAACTGAATCGAATATTACTAACCATCATCAACCCTGAAACGACTGTCAAAACCAACACCATTAAGGATTCCAATCCAGTATGAATATTGTTGGTTTCAATCATCCACACGAACCCGGCCAACAGTGCCGCCGCCGCAGGACTCGGTAGCCCTTGAAAATAACGTTTATCGGCAATCCCGACTTGAGTATTGAACCGAGCCAAACGCAATGCAGCCCCAACAGTAAAAATAAACGCAACCAACCACCCTAGCTTACCAAAGTCGTGCAAAGCCCATTGATAAACCAATAACGCCGGTGCCAATCCAAAAGAAACCATATCTGCCAGACTGTCATATTCTGCGCCAAAAGCACTACAAGAATTTGTCATGCGCGCAACTCGTCCATCCAAGCCGTCAAAGATCATCGCGACAAAAATAGCAATGGCGCCTAACTCGAACTGGCCGTTCATCCCCGCAATTACGGCGTAGAATCCAGCAAACAAAGCAAGCGTTGTCATTAAGTTGGGAAGGAGGTAAATGCCTTTTTCAAATGGTTTCATATCACTCATTTATATTAATTAGAAGTAAAGATTCATTTTATAAACAATCTGCCAGACAAACAACAGTTAAAGACCTTAAAAAACAAAAAAGCCCAAACGGGCTTTTATCAGAAAAATTAGCCTTAAACGACTTCACCTCGCCCAACACCAAAGTGTCTAAAGCCATGATCGACTAGGACTTCATGTTCATAAATATTGCGACCATCGAAAATGATAGGCCGCTTCATCAATTCAAACATCCTGACATAATCCGGACTCCAAAAACGCCGCCATTCAGTTAACACCATTAATGCATCTGCTTGCTCTAGTGCGTCGTACATTTCTGTTACTAAAGTCACACCTGATTGGTCACCCCAGTAATCTTTAAAAGCGCTATTGGCTTTTGGGTCATAAGCCACCACTTCAGCTCCTTGTGCCACGAGCGCTTCAATCGTTTTAACACTCGGTGCATTATCCACTGTTGCGGTATTCGGTTTAAATGACAACCCCCAGACAGCAACCTTTAAACCTCTCAAATCATTTTTGAAGAATCGCCAAGCTTTTCTAAACATCACTTCTTTTTGTGTTTCATTGTTTTGTAATACCGCTTTCAATAGGTCTGCATCGTAGCCTTTTGACTCAAAAGTGCCGACTAACGCCTGCACATCGGCCGCAAAGCTCGGGCCACCAAAACCACATCCTGGAAACAAATAATTAAACCCAATCCTTGAATCCGAGCCTAAGCCCTGACGGACTTCTTCAATATCAATATTAAAATGCTCGGCATTATTCGCCAGTTCATTCACCAAACTGATTCGAGTGGCTAAAAGTGCATTCACCGCATACTTGGTGTATTCAGCGGCTCGAGTCGACATGATTTTGACTTGATCCGTCACATGATTAAAAGGCCGCATCAAGTCTTTGATCAAAGCAATAGCGCCCTCATTATGACAACCTAAAACAACACGCGAGGGTTTGGAAAAATCACTGATAGCAGAACCTTCACTGATAAACTCGGGCATTGAAGCAACCGCAACGTTTGCAACCAGCCCTCTTTGCGCAAAGGCTAACTTAATGCTTGCTTCGAAACGATCCGCCGTTCCAATAGGAAAAGTGCTTTGATTTACAACCAAGACATCCTTTGAAGCCGACTGTCCGATTGCATCAATGACCAGCTCTGCTTTGTCTGCTCGCCAAGAAGGCATACTGAGAAAGTACGCTTCTCCATGTTGAATCCCTTCTGACCAATCATGAGAAAAATCCAGCCGACCTTCTTTTACTTGGCTTGCGATTAATTGATCAAGACCGGGTTCATCTCTCGGCAAGAGCCCCTGTTTCAATTCTTCCGCTTTCGCCTTTCCGACTGGAATGGCTAAAACCTCGTTACCTGTGTGCGCCAAAGAGCCTGCCGTGACAAGTCCACTTAACTCACATCCAAAAACTGTAATTCTCATTTCACAACCCTGTCAATTAACCCTTTAGTCGAACTATCGAAACTGTCTGCCAACGGCTGGTCTTTGATGGCATTATAGGTTTCTTTTGCAATTAATTTTCCGAGCTCCACACCCCATTGATCAAAAGGATTTATCTCCCAGATCACACTTTCCACATAGGTTTTATGCTCATACATGGCGACCAACATTCCGAGCGTTTTAGCCGATATGGTTTTAATCAGAATGGTATTCGAAGGCTGGTTGCCTGGATAATGTTTAAAAGGAGAATCAAAACTGGCTTTTAAATCTGAAGGAATAGCGTTGTCCCCCAACATTAAAACTCGAGACTGGGCAAAGCAATTCGCCAGTGCCAACTCATGCTGGTGTCTTAAACTTTCATCTCGTTCAGTATGTGAGTCCGCATCAAAGTCATCCCGCTCAACGGGTGCAATGAAATCGCACATAACAGCTTGCGTTCCCTGGTGCAGAAGTTGATAAAAAGCATGCTGTGCATTCGGCCCCACTTCCCCCCATAGAACAGGACAAGTCTTATAAGGAACAGACTCACCCGAACGCGCAACGGATTTACCATTACTTTCCATAACCAACTGCTCAAGATACGCTGGCAAATAACGCAACCGAGCATCATAAGGCAAAATGGCCTTATCATGAATGTTTAAAAAGTTGATATTCCAAATATCAATTAAAGCCAAAATAACCGGTATATTCTTCTTCAAATCCGCTGTTGCAAAATGCTGATCCATTTCATGTGCACCTTGCAGCAACTCACGAAACCCATCCATACCAATTTTCAGTGCGATCGGAAAACCTATTGCAGACCAAAGTGAATAACGCCCTCCGACCCAATCCCAAAACATTAATTGGTTTTCGGGCGGAATTCCCCATTCTTGCATTTTATCCGGTTTTGTTGAGACCCCAATAAAATGCTGTGAAAGAATAACTCGCTCATCCTTAATGCATTCTTTCAACCAATCTTTGGCCGTTTCAGCATTGGAAAGAGTATCAATGGTTGTAAAAGACTTGGATGCAAGAATGAATAACGTGGTTTCTTGTTTAAGCCCTCTAAGCAGATTAGAGGTTTGTGTGCCGTCAATTGAGGAAATGAAATGCAAATTGATGGGAGAACTCATCGTTTGCAAACTATGGGTGATCATTAGTGGCCCTAAATCCGATCCTCCCACTCCAATATTCACTACATCCGTGATCGGCTTACCACTGTAACCTCGCCAATGGCCAGAGCGAATCTTTTTAGTCATCAACTCCATTTTCCGCAATACCTGCTCAATATCAGGTTGAACCGTTTCCGCGACTCCCGAAACATCTTTACTTAAGGCTCTCAGCGCAGTGTGTAAAGCAGGTCTATCTTCGGTATCATTAACATGCTCACCAGTCATAAGACGATGAATTTCTTTCGGCAATTTCTGCTGTTCGGCTAACTCGATTAAAAGCTGGATGGTTTCCTGTGTAATACGGTTCTTTGAGAAATCAACATATATGTCCGATAACTCTAAAGAAAAATCATCTTGCCGACTCGTATCTTGAAATAGTTTCGACAAATGAACGGACCCCATTCCGGAGTCGCTATGAAGCTGTAACGCTTGCCATGCGGATGATGTCTCAACGCCCATCGAATCCCCTTAATTTAATAGTTCAATACAACCTTATTTTTTCTCGAAAATTAAATCAACTTAACTTCAACGATTTTAAGTAAGCTTTAAACCCTTTCCCCAAAGCTTTATCTCTTAATGCGTATTCAACATTTGCTTGGAGATAGCCTAACTTGTCCCCACAATCATACGTCTGGCCATTTTTAAATTCGAAACCAAACATGACTTCTTCATTCAGCAATTCGTCCATCGCATCAGTAAGCTGAATCTCACCGCCAGCTCCTGGCTTAGTGGTTTTTAAAATTTCCATCAATCTTGGTGTAAAAATATAGCGCCCGACAACAGACAGGTTGGAAGGTGCATCCGCTGGCTTTGGTTTTTCTACCAGTTCTACAATTCTAAGATCAGGTCCTTTTACCGCAGCAATACCATATTTTTCAACTTGGTCATCCGGCACCGCCTCCAATGCCACCACACTGGTATGCATTTTTCGATACTGCTCTGTCATCTGAGCCAAACAACCTTTAACTGAATGATGCATCAACACATCCGGTAACAAGACCGCGAACGGCTCGTTATCGGCTATAATTGGGGATGCGCATAAAATAGCATGACCCAACCCTAAAGCTTCAGGCTGGCGCACACTGACAATTCGAACGCCTTTTGGCGTAATCTCTTTCAAGGATTCAAGACGGTCCTTTTTCCCCCTAATTTCTAACTCCGCTTCCAACTCATAATGCTTATCAAAGTGATTTTCGATTGCCCCTTTACTTGAATGAGTCACCAGAATAATATCGGTAATCCCGGCTTCAGCTGCTTCGTGAATAATATATTGAATTAAAGGCTTATCTACGACCGTCAACATCTCCTTCGGAATGGCTTTTGTTGCTGGCAAAAAACGGGTGCCCAACCCAGCTACAGGAATAACGGCTTTTGTTAATTTCTTATACGACATAATTTCTCAGCACACTCTTCAATTTACTATCTATTCTTATTATAAAGCCATCGTTGACTCTACCCTAAAACATCCCTTATACACAATAATACCCAAAAAAAGAATAAATTCATCCTTTGGCTGAAATTAAAAACACAATTTCGGCATCATTATCTTCCACAACGGATGACACCAACCCCTGACTTACACAAAAAGCCGGAATATCTTTTAAAGCTGATTTATCGGTTACGCTTAACTGAATATTTTGCTGATGAATATCGACCTCTGCCAATGCCTTTTTAAGCTTAACCAAAGGCAAAGGACAAGGAAGCTTCTTAACATCTAATAAAAAAGGGGATTTCACAATTCACATTCCTTCAATGCAATACTTACAAACTTATCTTACAATAGCTTTACTGTTATTAATAAAGAGTTGTCAATAAAAATGCTTTTGAGGTTTTTGCTTTTATATTGTTTTTGCTTACCATTGGCATTTGCTTCAAACAACCTGCCAGACTTGGGCGCTCCTGATTTAAAAGATTATGACAGCCATACAGAAACACAACTGGGACAAGCTTTTTCAACAGCCCTCCATACCCATTATGACCTAGTCTACGACCCTATCATGCTGAGTTATATACGAAGAATCGGTGAGAAAATCACCAGTGAAACCGGCAAAAACAGAAACTTTAGCTTCTTTATTATTGACAACCCTGAAATCAATGCCTTTGCTGGCCCTAATGGGGTAATTGGAATTCATACGGGATTAATCGCCTCTGCTCAGTCTGAAGATGAACTGGCTTCAGTTATCGCACACGAAGTAGCGCATGTCACCCAAAGACATCTTTCACGCACATTTGAATATCAGAGTAACGTCAACACAGCCAGCATTGCTTCATTAATTGCGGCTATATTGATAGGATCGCAAGACCCAAGCGCAGGGATTGCAACCTACATGGGGGCAATGGGTCTCAATATCCAACAACAACTTAAAAACTCTCGAATCTATGAAAGTGAAGCGGATTATTTTGGCATTAAATACCTGAACCAAGCAGGCTACAGCCCTTATGCGATGGGAGAGTTTTTTGGGCGCTTATCTAAGGAAATGCAAATCTATGAAGGTACGCCACCAGAAATATTATTAACACACCCTGTCACAGCAAACCGTCTTGCAAAAGCGAATGATCGTGCTGCTCAGCTAAAAACTGAATCACAGCTTCTTAAGAGCGACTCATTAACTTTAGTTCAGCTTCGTTTAAACTTTGTCACAAAAACACAAACTCAAACGTACAATACCAAAACGCTTTCATCTTCTGAAACCTGCTATCTCAATAACTTGAAAAATCTATCAGATCAAGGTTTAAGTCGTCCTCAATATGACTTAAGTTGCCTGAAAGCCGCATCTGAACAAAACCCAAAAGAAAGACTCTATAAACTACTCTTAGCGAAAATTAAGACAGAAACAGGCGATTCATCTGCATTACAAGACTATGAATATTTAACAGCCGTCTACCCGTCAGACTTCAGCATCGTGTATTTATACGCTAAGAGCCTAATCAGCTTTAATCGAACACAAGAAGCCATTCAGTTACTCACCCAGAAAACCCCTAAGTTTCATTATCAATATTTACTGTATTCAGAGCTTTCAAAGCTGTATGCGGAAAAAAACCAGAATGATTACAGTTACTACTATGATGCATTGGCAAACTATAATATTGGGAACCTTCCCAAAAGCACTTTTTTGGTCAATCAAGCTGAGAAGATCACAAAAAATAAAAAATCAAAGCTTTATCAAAAGATCATTCAATTAAAAAATGAACTCGATAAAATTTCTCAAAAACAACAACGGAATCAACCGTCATAAAAATTTATTTAAACAGTATTAAATATTACTATATACGAATAACAACAAAATACTTGCGAATATTATTTATATGAGTAACCTATGCTTCTAAGAGCTCAAAGTGCTCAAAAATAACTACCCTTACTTCAAAAGGGAAGAATATATTAGAAAAGCGATTAGGCTTTTTTTAGGAGGATAAGAATGTTGAAAACGAAAATGAAGCAATTACTAACTGCTCTGACCATCTCAACAGCAATGGTCTCAGCACCTTTAGCGACTCAAGCAGCCGATAAAGGTGCTAATAATATTGAAGCAGGTAAAAAATTAGCTTTCAGTCGCTCAAAAGGAAACTGTCTAGCTTGTCATATGGTTCCTGGTGGAAACCTACCTGGTAACATTGGACCAGCGTTAATTGCAATGAAATTACGCTATCCTGACAAACAAAAATTGTATGACAAGGTTTGGGGTACACCAGATACACAGGTTCCAGACAGCATGATGCCTCCGTTCGGACAAAACGGAATCTTATCAGACGATGAAATTCAAAAAATTGTTGATTTCATCTATACGCTATAATTTTAGTTTTTTTATTTAAACCTTAACCGGGAGTTTTAAACCTTATGAAACGTAGATCTTTCCTTAAAGGTACCCTTGCAACTGGTGCAGCTGCTGTCGCAGTTAACGCTGGTCTTCTAACACCTTCAACTGTACTAGCAGCTTGGAACAAAAAAGCATTCGAAGCTAAAACAACTGATGATGCGCTAAACGCAACTTTCGGTAGTGCATCAGTTGCTAAATCAGGTGACATCGAACTTAATGCTCCAGCTATTGCTGAAAACGGTGCTGTAACACCTATTAAGGTTGATGCTTCTAAAATGTCTGGTGTTGAGTCTATCGCAATCCTAGCTAGCAAAAACCCTATGCCTTTAGTTTGTGAATATAGCTTCTCTGGCCCTGCAATTGGTTATGTTTCTACACGTATCAAAATGGGTGAAACACAAAACGTAATGGCAGTTGTTAAAGCTGGTGGTAAATTATACAAAGCAGAACAAGAAGTTAAAGTAACAATCGGTGGTTGTGGTGGTTAATCCATCAACCCTTTGAATGATACTTAAATTAATAACTGCAAGAAATTGAAAGGAAATAACATGTCAATTAAAATCAGAATGCGTGGAAAATCTAAAGGTGGCGTTGCTGAAGTAAAAGCACTAATCAAGCACAAAATGGAATCTGGTGCTCGTATGAACAAAAAAACAGGCAAGCCATATCCTGCTGAGTTCATCAACATGGTTGAAGTTACTGTAAACGGAACTAAAGCAGTTGATGCTCAATGGTCTGGTGCTGTTTCTGCAAACCCTTACATGGGTGTTAAAGTTAAAGCTAACAAAGGTGACGAAGTTACTCTTTCTCTAGCTGACAACACTGGTAAAAAAGGAACTGAAACAATTAAGCTAAGATAAGCTAATTGCAGACCTAGCTTCTTCCCTTTTATAAGGGAAGAGCAACCTTTCTATATATAATAATACTTTATAAATAAAGAGTTCTCGGACGGAGGAATAGGATGAAGAAAACATTGCTAGTCGCCTTAACATTAGGTGCAACAGCGACAGCCAATATGACAATGGCTGCGAATATGGATCCTGAACAAAGTCGTCAACAATTAGTAGACTACTTTCAAGCGAAGCATCCAAATATCAAATTCGAAGATTATAGACTCGGTGCCTATAATTTCTCAGAGGACAAGAAAGCTCAGTGGGAAGCCGCTGAAGAATTTCCTCCATATCTAGACGCAATTGATGCCGGTGAAGCACTTTACAATAAAGACAAAGCAACTTATCAAAAATGCTTTGGTAAAGATGTTACAAAAGTACGCGTCATGTTCCCACGCTTCAACGAAGATACACAACAAGTTGAAACGTTAGAACAACAAATCAATAAGTGTCGTACAGATGCAGGTTTGAAAGCATTTAAATGGAAAAAAGGCTCTATCGCTCAACTTTCCGCTTACTTTGCTTACAATGCTCGTGGACAAAAAATTGATGTTAAAATCGAATCTGAAGGAGCTAAAAAAGCATTCTTTGCAGGTCAAGATTTCTACATCAAACCTCGTGGTCAGCTAAACCTATCATGTGCTAAGTGTCATACTTATAATGATGGTCGTAAAGCACGCGCGAACTTATTATCTCCAAACCTTGGTCATACAAGTCACTTCCCTGTTTTCCGTGCTAAATGGCAAGAACTAGGAACGTTACACCGTCGTTTTGGTGGCTGTAATAAAAACATGCGTGCCAAGCCATTTAAAGCGCAAAGCGAAGAATACCGTAACCTTGAGTTCTTCGAAGCTTATATGTCAAACGGCATTGAAATTGATGGACCTGGTTACAGAGAATAAGCTTAAGCTCTATTCTAAAGACCTATAATAAAAAACCCGCTATTAAGCGGGTTTTTTATTGTCCCTCTATTTTAAAACCTTATAAAGCAACCTCTCGCCTACCTTCTGCTATTTACTTCCCTGAAGCTCATCCTTCCTAACTATTTACACTACCTTTCAGATCCTGTCCTGACACGCAGACATAAAAAAACCGCTGAAACCAGCGGCTTTAAAGAAGGCACGTCAACCTGTAAGTAATGCTAATTCACTTCAAGCATCTGCTCACCTTCATAAACCCAGTTAAACCCTTCACGAACCCATTTCTCAATACGAATCAGCAATTCAGGGTCATTTAAACCAACCTTCTGGGCAATCATAAACACATTCTCTTGCTCTTCCTGACCAAAGTGTCCATCTTTATAGGACAATTTAACCAGTTCTTGTAATAAGATCATTTTTGATTGTTTTGAACTGAATGCCGTTAGAGTATCATCAATGTTTATTTCAGATTTATCCAAATCATACTCAATACCAAAAGCATCACTAAAATTCTTTAAGTACTGCTGCTCTTCATCAGACACATCATGATCTGCGTGAGCAAGTAATACAGCTAAGTCGAATACCGCTTGGCGCTGTTCAGAAGTTAATCTATCTGCAAACATGTGTTTTTATCCTTTCATATAATTTATTTTAATGCTCAATCTGCTCAACGTTTCGAACTGCACCAAACGCCGCACTGGTTGTCATCGCGGCATACGCTCTTAACGCCGCACTGACTTTTCTTGTTCTCTGTTCAGCAGGTTTCCAGGCAGCTTTGCCTTTTGCAACCATAGCCTGTCTTCTTTCGGCTAATTCTTCATCCGTTAAATCAACACTGATGGTTCGATTTGGAATATCAATCTTAATAAGGTCTCCTTCCTCAACCAATCCGATATTACCGCCTTCTGCAGCTTCTGGCGAGCAATGACCAATCGAGAGACCTGAAGTCCCGCCAGAGAAACGCCCATCAGTTAAAAGAGCGCACTCTTTGCCCAACCCTTTTGACTTCAGATAACTGGTCGGATACAACATTTCTTGCATTCCTGGACCACCTTTTGGCCCTTCATAGCGTATTAGAACAACATCTCCGGATTTCACCTCATCACCTAAAATCGCAGCCACTGCAGCATCTTGACTTTCGTAAATCCGAGCTGGTCCTGAAAACTTGAAGATCTCTTCGTCTACACCTGCCGTTTTGACAATACAGCCATCTAACGCGATATTACCGTATAAGACAGCCAAACCGCCTTCTTTTGTATAAGCATGCTCAACACTTCGAATACAACCATTTGCATCATCATCATCCAACGTCTTCCAACGTTTGTTTTGACTGAATGCTTCTGTCGTTCTGACATTGCCCGGCGCAGCTCTATAAAAAGTTTTAACTGCTTCATCATCTGTGCGCGTAATATCCCATAAATCAATCGCCGCAGCCATAGTCGACGCATGAACGGTTCTAACATCTCGATTCAATAGCTCTGCGCGATCTAGCTCACCTAGAATTCGCATAATACCACCGGCTCGATGAACATCTTCCATATGGTACTCTTTTGAGTTTGGCGCAACCTTGACTAAACATGGAACATTCCTTGAAATTCGATCCATATCTGCCATTGTAAAATTGACTTCTGCCTCGCGCGCGATTGCCAATAGATGCAAAACCGTATTGGTTGAACCGCCCATTGCAACATCCAATGCCATTGCATTTTCAAATGCTTCAACCGTTGCAATGGAACGAGGTAAGACACCATCATCATCTTTTTCATAATAAAGCTTAGCAAGTTCGACAATTCGACGACCCGCTTCTTCAAATAAGTGCTTTCGATCGGCATGAGTGGCTAGAGTAGAACCATTTCCTGGTAAAGCTATTCCTAATGCCTCCGCCAAACAGTTCATCGAGTTTGCTGTAAACATCCCTGAACATGAACCGCACGTTGGACAAGCCGAGACTTCAACATCATTAATATCAGAATCAGAACAATGATCATCGGCTGCCATCACCATTGCATCAACCAAGTCCAGTTTGATCTCAGTGCCCCCTAAAACGGTTTTCCCAGACTCCATTGGGCCACCGGTCACAAAAATTGTTGGGATATTTAGGCGCATGGCAGCCATCATCATACCCGGAGTGATTTTGTCACAGTTAGAGATACAGACCAGTGCATCCGCACAGTGAGCATTACACATATATTCCACGGAATCGGCAATCAAATCACGTGATGGCAGAGAGTACAACATCCCGTCATGCCCCATCGCGATCCCATCATCAACGGCAATAGTATTAAATTCTTTAGCAATCCCGCCGGACTCTTCAATGACGCCCGCAACAAGTTGTCCCATATCTTTCAAATGAACATGACCCGGTACAAACTGAGTAAAAGAGTTCGCCACCGCAATAATCGGCTTACCAAAATCTTCCGTTTTCATGCCTGTTGCACGCCATAAAGCACGTGCACCGGCCATATTTCTTCCGTGGGTACTGGTTTTTGAACGATAATCTGGCATTTTATTCTCCTTAAACAGTCTTGGCATGTCGCTTTTTTTTGTTTTTGTTGCTAGCCTGTTATACTTATATAATTATATTTATAAACATTTTCTCATATCTATGCATCAATCTGAATTAGATTTTACGAATAACTTAAGACAAGCGTCTCCTTACATCGCAAAACATCGCAATAAAACCATTGTGATCTATTTGCCTGGCGACCTTATTTTTAATTCTGATGCATTACAACAACTGGCAAAAGACATTGTTTTACTGAACAACCTTGGCTTAAAAGTTGTCCTTACACTGGGCGCCTCATTTCAAATCAACCAAGCATTTGAAGCCTTAAATATTCCTTGGCAGACTCAAAACGATACCCGTATCACCACACTAGAACATCTAGAGGTTTTTCAAAAAACCATCGGTGTTGTTCGAGCACAGGTTGAAGCAGCCTTCAGCAAGGCATCAGCTGAACAAAATATTCACCTTACCATTGTGTCAGGCAATTGGGTCATCGCACAACCCAAGGGTATTATTAACGGCATCGACTTTCAACATACGGGCATTTTAAGAAAAATCAATAACCAAGCCATTGAAAACACCTTGAATGCAGGACAAGTTGCACTACTGACTCCACTGGCCTATTCCTTGACAGGCGAAGTATTTAATTTAAATACGTTAGAGCAAGCTTTTGCCATTGCCACGAAATTAGATGCGGACAAATTGTTAATTTTTACAGACCAGGCCACCTTAAAAGATCTGCCTCAAGCTTTGTCTCGTAAAGACGTCAAGAATCACCTTGAATCATCTCAAAACAACAGTCAAAAAAGACTACTCAAACTCGCGACCGAAGCAAACGAACATATTCGTCGAATCCACTTAATGTCACAAGACAACCCCAGTGCAATGTTGCTAGAGCTTTTCAGCCGAGATGGTCATGGTACTTTAATTTATAACGATCGTTACCATGACCTTCGGCCTGCTCAAAGCGACGATGTCGCGGGCATCATCAACCTCATTACCCCCTTGGAGCAAGAAGGTATTCTAACCAAACGTTCCAGAGAAACCCTGGAGTTAGAAATCCATAATTTTTTAGTCATCGAAATTGACCAGAAAATCATTGGTTGTGCAGCGCTTTATCCAATCGACAATCAAAATGCTGAGCTAGCTTGTCTCGCCGTTGATAAAGCATATCAAGGACTTGCACTCGGTGAAGAACTTCTCAATGCCATTCAGAAAAAAGCACTTGACCGTAATGTCTCGACGCTCTATTTACTGACAACTCACACGCACCATTGGTTTATTGAACATGGATTTATCGAGTCAACGCCATCACAATTACCTGAAAGCAGGCAATCTTTTTACAACAATCAAAGACAATCAAAAGTATTACTTAAAAAGTTATAAATGAATACAATCACCCACATCAAAGAACGATTCCGCGGCTTTCTACCTGTTGTTGTCGATGTCGAAACAGCAGGCTTTGACCCTCAAACCAATGCCTTAATTGAAATTGCCATCGTAACATTGAAAATGAACTCAGATGGCACGATCGAACGCGACCAGACAGTTCAAGCCAATGTCCTGCCCTTTAAAGGCTCACAATTAGACAAAAGCGCACTGAAATTTATTGGCGTCGAAGACCCAACGCACCCTTTTAGAATGGCTGTTTCTGAAAAAGAAGCTTTGGAAAAATGCTTCACGCCAATTAGACAACTTCTTAAAGAAACCGACTGCAGTCGAGCGATCCTAGTGGGGCATAATGCTTTTTTTGATTTAAGTTTTGTAAAGGCGGCTGCAGACCGATGCAAAATCAAATCACCCTTTCATGAATTCAGCACATTTGATACCGTCTCTCTTGCTGGGTTAGCTTATGGTCAAACCGTACTCGCAAAAGCGGTACAACTGGCTGAAATTGAGTGGGATAATAGCAAAGCGCATTCGGCTGAATACGACACCATTAAAACGGCAGATTTATTCTGTAAAATCGTCAACCAGTGGCCAATCGAAAAAACAAGAACATTGCTTTAACAGTTTTCCATCAAAAACCACCAGGCCTGGTGGTTTTAAACACATTTGAAGTAACTTACGCTTCCTCAGAAACAGCTTCATTAGCCTTTGCCATCAGCGTTTTTAACTCACCTGATTCAGCCAGCTCTAACGTGATATCACACCCGCCTTGTAACTCTCCCCCAATATAAACTTGTGGAAAAGTAGGCCAGTCCTGGTATTTTGGCAAGTATTCAAAAATCAAAGGATCCGCAAGCACATTCACAAAAGCAAACTTTTCGCCTGTCTCAACCATGGCTTGCGCAGTTCGGCTAGAAAAGCCACAAGAAGGCATCTGTGGTGTTCCTTTCATATAAATAACAACCGGATTATTCGTGACCTGCTCATGAATACGGTCTAAAGTTTCTTTTTCTTGATTATCCATTCCATTCTCCTAAGATCAGGTAAAAAGCACGTTTTCGTGAATACCTGAGTTGTAAACAAGGTTATTGTAACAAATCACAACAAAAATCCTAGGTGAAGTTTTACGTAACGCTTAAGTTTATCTGAAATTATCGAACATAAGGATCGACATGTCGCTGCAACCACAGCTCTAATAACGCCGCATGCCACAATTTACTGCCTTTAATAGCGGTAAAACTTTCGTCCGCTTCCGGTTGCTCTAACAACTTTTGAATATAAGCCGGTTTAAAAATGCCTCTGGCTTTCGCTTGAGGGCTGGTCAAAACCGATTTCATCATCTCGTAAAACGGGCCCCGGACATATTTTAAAGCCGGCATAGGAAAATACCCCTTAGGTCGATCAATCACTTCATCCGGTACAATCCCTCGGGCAATCTTTTTCAGAATATACTTAAAATCCTTCAATTTAAGATCGGTTGGCGCCGACATGGCCAGTTCGACCAAATGATGATCTAAAAATGGCACTCGAGCTTCCAACCCCCAAGCCATAGTCATATTGTCAACTCGCTTAACCGGGTCATCGACAATCAGTGTCGTCGTGTCTAAACGCAACACTTGATCCAAGTAGCTGTCTGCGCCTTCTTCCGATAAGCGATCGTTAACCAACTCTCTGGTGACATCATAAACATGATATTCCTCTTCAATCATCTCTAACCATTCTTCATGAGAACGATCAAAATAATAGGGAGCAAAGGCATCTACTGGTCGAGAAGCATCTTTTAAAGACTCTGCCGCTTTTGCCATCATTGGATACCAGAAATACCCCGCAAACACTTCATCCGCCCCCTGACCCGACATCACGACTTTAACTTCTTCAGAGACTTTTTCGGATAATAAATAAAAGGCAACCGCATCCTGTCCAAACATCGGTTCAGCCATCGCATCGACCGCTTCGGTTAATCGAGGCAGGACGGTTTCATTCGGAATCAAATATTTTTGATGCTTGGTCTGGTACTGATCCACCACTAAGTCGGAATATTCAAATTCACTGCCCTTTTCTTCCGGAACGTCTTCAAATCCAATGGAAAAGGTTCGAATATCCTCAACCCCGGCTTCCGCCAACAATGCCACAATTAAACTCGAATCCAGTCCACCCGATAACAGAACACCAACCGGTACATCAGCTGCGGTCAGTCGTTTATGAACAGCTTGCTTCAGCGACTCATGAATGGTGTCAATCCATTCCTCTTCTGTTTTTGGAGCACTCTCTGCTGTTGGGCGTTTGGCCTCTAAATGCCAATAGGACTTTTTGTACATTTGTCCATCAGGGTTCACAATCATCCAATGACCCGGTTCCAGCTTTCGAATGCCTTTTAAAATCGTATGCGGTGCAGGAACCACGGCATGCAAGGTAAATTGATGATGTAATCCAACCGGATCAATATCGGTGTTAATACCACCAGAAGCCAATAAGGCTTGCGTATTGGACGCAAAACGAACGCCCCCCTCGACAGGCGCATAATAGAGAGGCTTGATACCAAAGCGATCGCGCGCCAACAACAACTGATGTTGATGATCATCCCAGATAGCAAACGCAAACATGCCTTCGAAACGGGTGACACATTCCATTCCCCATTGACGATACGCTTTTAAAATCACCTCAGTATCAGAATGCGAACGAAATTCATGTCCGAATTCAATGAGTTCATTACGAAGGGCTTCATAGTTGTAGATACACCCATTGAACACCAAACTGATTTCGTCATCCAACATCGGTTGATGCCCGCCATCAGACAAATCAATAATGGATAATCGACGATGCCCTAACCCCACATGATTCTGCACCCAGGTGCCGCCATCATCCGGTCCTCTTTTTTCCAGTTCGGCTAACATTGGAACCAATTTGGTTTCCGAGGCCATTTGGCCATCCCAATAAATCTCTCCACAAATTCCGCACATTATTTGATACCTTTCGTTCAAGCTGTCGCTATATGAATACCGCCTATTTTAACGAATATTGTGTAAATTTATTGACTCTTTATACCGGAGTCATTAAAGTCAAAATCGCATAATATCTCTGTTTTAAACGCTCAAAAGGATTGGTATGAAGGTTTACGGACTCACTGGTGGCATAGGAAGTGGCAAGACAACGGTTCGTCAACTATTTGAACAAGAAGGTGTACCGACACTCGATGCCGATCAGATTGCACGTGACGTGGTTGCCAAAAACCAGCCAGGCCTGGCTGAAATTGAACGCATATTCGGAGCAGATTTCTTAACAGACGGGGAATTAAATCGTGCTAAATTACGCGAGTTAATTTTCAATGATACCTCGGCCAAAAAAACACTGGAAGCTATCTTGCATCCACTTATTCGCCAACGAACAGAGCAACTCATCGAGCAATTAGAAAAACAACACCCACCTGCGATAGTGATTGAAATTCCCTTATTAACGGAAACAGGAAAACCAAACTATATTGATGAGGTTATCGTACTGGATCTAGCACCTGAGACTCAACTTAAACGAGCCATCACACGCGATCAGTTACCGGCAGAAGATATTCAAAAAATCATTCAACAACAAGCCACAAGAGCTGAGCGCCTATCTGTTGCAGACATTATTTTAAACACAGAACAATCAACAGAAACACTCAAAAAAGACATCCAATCTCTACTACACAGCAATCAAGACACCTGATTTCAAGATTTTATCTGTTTTTCAAACGTGTTATGCTGTCATATGATAATCAATTTTACTCACTGTTTAAATAAATCATCAAGAGTATACTGACCGATGCCATATCAAGTCACTTCCATTCAAAACGACAAAACGTTCACGTCGATCGTGCCACGCGGAGAACTTGCATATGCCATTATTAAATATTTGGTCAAGCTAGGGCTAACTTTAGACAGTTTTAAAGAACTGGTCAAAACCAGTGGACTCAATCCAGCGCATATTTTAAGCGAAGAAGAATTTCGTGTATTAGCAGAGCAACACCCTGAAATGAGTTTGATTTATGAAAGCATCCAGCTCAAAAACAACCAACGGATGTATTTCCATACCAATTGGACCGTTCCCAGCACACACTGGCAATTATTAAATCAAGAATTACAAAAATACCAAGTACAAGTCACGACCTTGAAAACACCCGACTTACCCGCTTACATTCGAGCACAAAAGAGCGCCGCTGTAGATTAAATCGGCTCTGGCCACAACCCTGAAATAGCCGCAATGCCTTGAGCCCCCTGTTTCCTAGCTTCTGTTACGTCTGACAGTTTCATTCCGCCTAAAGCATAGACTGGAATAGGGATCTCTGCCACCATCTCTGCAAACGCATTCCAACCCATTCCGCTCATATCAGGATGAGAGCGGGTGTCTTTCACCGGAGAGAGTAACAGCAAATCGGCATTCAACTCTAATGCCTTCGCCACTTCCGCTTTGGTATGAGTCGAGATGCTTAAAATTTTATCTTCTGCAACAGGTCTCTCCGTCAGCTCCATAATCATGGTAGAAGCCAGTTGCAATCCATCTGCTTCAGGTAAAGCCTCTAGCCAAGCTGGTTTGCCATTGATTAAAATCTTGGCATCTTCATAACGATGCGTCAGTGTAATGGCCTTTTTAGCCAAGATTTTAAACGCGTCTTCCTCCATTTTCTTGGCACGCAGCTGAACTAACCGAATCCCTTCTTCCAATGCCGCTTCCAAACGATTCAACGCATCCAGTTCATCATGAAAATCCCCCGAAATCATGAATGCCTCCGGTAACTGTAATGCCGTCAGAATACCTTTATTGGCTTCGGGAAAATCGTACTCGCTCAGTTCTGAAATAGCCGTCCATTGAACCGGCTGCCCTTCCTTACCGTGTGGCTCTCCTTGAAACTGGCCTGATTCATAGACATGCAAATGCACTGATACACTTTCATAATCCCAAGGAATTTGAATTAAAGGTTGCCAGTGCGCGGTTTCAACCCCGACTTCCTCTTGAAATTCACGAATTAATGCTGCTTCCACCGACTCTCCACTTTCTACCTTACCGCCAGGAAACTCCCACTTCAGCGCATGACTTTGTTTTGCTTGTCTTTGGGCCAATAAAACATGATTTCCTTGTCTTAAAACCCCTATTGCGATATCGACTCTTTGATTCATTTAAATTCTCTCTAAACTTGATTTAGCTCCATTTTGTCAAAAAACGGCCAGGCCTGGTAGTTTTTGAGTTTAAATTCAGCCAAAAAGACTCGTTAAACGTTAAAATATTGGCATTGTAAATCGAATTTGGGAAAAACTATGAGTCAATACTGGAGTCAACTTGTTCACACACTTACCCCTTATGTTCCGGGTGAGCAACCTAAAGTCGACAACTTGATAAAACTAAACACCAATGAAAGCCCTTATCCGCCTTCGCCATTGGTCTTAAACGCTTTAACAAACCAGTTAAATGATAAGTTGAGACTTTATCCCGATCCAAGTTCCGAAGATCTTAAGCAGAGTATAGCCACATACTATGGTGTTGAATCCCGTCAAGTTTTTGTGGGCAACGGGTCAGATGAAGTGTTAGCCCATGCTTTCATGGCTCTATTGAAACAAGACAAGCCCATTTTATTTCCGGATATCAGCTACAGTTTTTATCCTGTTTATTGCGGTTTATATGAGATTGACCACCAAACCATTCCCTTAACGGATGCGTTCGAAATCAATCCTGCAGATTACAACATTGAAAATGGAGGGATTATTTTCCCCAACCCAAATGCACCGACAGGCAGACTGTTGCCCCTGCAAGCCATAGAGCAAATCGTGCAACAAAACGCCTCATCCGTGGTGGTTGTGGATGAAGCTTATATCGATTTTGGTGGCGAATCAGCTGCCCAGCTTGTGAAGCGTTATCCAAATTTATTGGTGGTGCAAACCTTCTCAAAATCTCGTGCATTGGCAGGGCTTAGAGTTGGCTTTGCGCTTGGTGATTCGGCACTTATTGAAGGGTTGGAGCGTGTTAAAAACAGTTTTAACTCTTACCCTCTTGACCGTTTAGCCACTGCTGGTGCCATTGCCGCAATCGAAGATGAGGCCTATTTCAAACAAAGTTGTGAAAAAATCATCTCTACCCGTGACACATTGACTCAGTTTTTAGAAGATAACGGGTTTGAAGTCATTCCTTCTGCCGCAAACTTTGTGTTTACTAAACACCCTCAGATGCAAGCAGAAGACATTGCACAGCAATTAAGGAAAAAAGCCATTATTGTGCGTTATTTCAATAAACCTCGTATTGATCAATATTTACGCATTACAATCGGAACCGAGCAAGAAAACACACAGCTTTGCCAGGCGCTCACCGACATTCTCAAAGCTCAAAACACATAAATTTCGCTTATAAAAAAACGCCAACTCAGTGGCGTTTTTTTCTGATCAAGCTCTATCGGTTATGTTCGATATTCTGCATTGATTTTGACATAATCATACGAAAAATCCGTTGTCCAAACAGTTTCTGAAACCTGACCACGGTTCAATATAATACGAATTTCAATATCCGTCTCATTCATCACTGCCTGACCCGCTTCTTCGGTATATGAATCAGCACGACCACCGTTATCCACCAGTAAAACATCGCCCAGATAAATCTGCAATGCATTAATATCCAAACCAACAACGCCGGCACGTCCCACAGCCGCCAAAATCCGACCCCAGTTAGGATCAGACGCGAACAGTGCGGTTTTTACCAATGGAGACAACGCGACAGCATGCGCGACTTTCAGGCACTCCTCAACAGAGTCCCCTGATTCAACCTTAATGGCTACAAACTTAGTCGCACCTTCCCCATCTCGCACAATCATTTGTGCCAATTCAGTCATCACTTCATTTAACACTTTTGCAAAAACCTGATAGGCAGAAGAATCAGGATCTGTAATTTCGGGCATGTCTGCCTGCTGTGTCGCGGTTAAGGTACACGCATCATTTGTCGAGGTGTCTCCATCAACCGTAATTCGGTTAAACGACAGTGACACCGAATCGAGCAAGGCTTTGTCCAGGCAGGCCTGGGAGATTTTAGCATCCGTTGCTGCAAATCCTAGCATGGTCGCCATGTTCGGATGAATCATACCCGATCCTTTTGAAAAGCCGGTCAACGTCACAGTATGACCTTCAATATCAAATTGACGGCTGGCAGTTTTCGGATGGGTATCCGTCGTCATAATTCCTTTTGCAGCCATTTCCCAACCATCAATGGTTTGATTTGCAATGGCTGCGGGCACGGCGGATTCAATTTTAGGCATAGGTAAATTTTGTCCAATCACCCCTGTAGAAAAAGGCAGCACCGCTTGTTCGGAAATACCGAGCTCTTCAGCCACCCAATGACAGGTTTGTTGTGCATCTAACATGCCTTGTTGACCCGTCCCGGCATTGGCATTACCGCTGTTAATCACCAACGCGCGGGTCGGAGTGTTTTTTAAATTTTGTTTTGCCAGCGTAACAGGCGCGGCACAAAAGGCATTCGTAGTAAATGTCGCAGCCGTGCGACTGCCTTCCACAAATGAAATAACGACAAAGTCTTCTACCCCAGACTTTTTAATTTTTGCCTGAGTTGTTCCTAAATAAACACCAGAGACGGGATGAATATTTGATGTTTGCGCCATACTGTTTCTCCAAAATAAAAAAGTCCACACTGGCAATGAATTCAAAATTCATTTGCATATGCTTCACGGCATATGCGCCAGAGTGGACTTCAATAACGCTTGTTTAGATTTTAATTTAATTTACCACAACATTGTTTATATTTTTTTCCTGAACCGCAAGGGCAAGGATCATTACGCCCAACTTTCGGGGTTTCACGACGATAAGTCGCATCAGCTGAATCCTGTTCGGAATCTGATGAGCCATTCACAGCATCAGAAATCCCTTTTGCAGCCGGATGATTGGCTTCCAATTCCTGTGGACGCTCTTCAATCTGTTGCTTTTCATAGGCATCAACATCATCTGCGCCTTGAATTTGAACCATCGATAAAGTTTGAACGGTCTCAAACATAACCTCATCCAGAAAGGCTTCAAACATTTCAGCAGCCGTCGCACGATACTCCTGGAAAGGATCTTTTTGTGCAAATCCTTTTAAGTGGATCCAGCGACGCAAATAGTCCATTTCATTTAGATGTTCACGCCATTGCTTATCAATGGTTCTAAGTAACACTTCTTTTTCAAAATGATGACGGGTTTTTTCATCAATCACCGCCATTTTGTTTTGATAAAGCACTTTGGCTTCTGCGATAATTTTTTCACGCAGTTTTTCTTCAAACAGTCCTTTATCTTCTTGCAACCAATCTGAAATAGGGAAGGTTAAGCCTAGGTCATCCTGAAGCTGCTTTTCCAAACCAGACACATTCCATTGCTCTTCAATGCTTCCTGGCGGAATAAAGCCAGCCATCATTGTTTCAATGACATTTTCACGTAAAGCATCGATAATCTCAGACACATCCTCTTCTTCCATCAGCTCATTACGCTGAGCATAAACCACTTTGCGCTGTTCATTGGAAATATTATCGAATTTCAATAAGTTAGCACGTTCATCCTGGTGCATTCTTTCAACTTGCTTTTGCGCGCGTTCAATCGATTTGGTCACCATGTTATGTTCAATGGCTTCATCCGATTTCATGCCCAGACGACGCATCATGTTTTTCACTTTTTCAGATGCAAATCGGCGCATTAAGTCATCATCTAAAGATAAGTAGAAGCGTGTCACCCCTGGATCACCTTGACGCCCGGAACGGCCACGTAACTGGTTGTCGATACGGCGTGATTCATGTCTTTCTGAACCAATAACCATCAGCCCACCTTTTTCGACAACTTCATCATGCCTGACTTCCCAATCAGCTTTGATTTCAGCTATTTGCGCTTCCGTTGGATTATCTAAAGATTCGATTTCCATGTCTAGGTTCCCCCCTAGCACGATATCGGTTCCTCGACCCGCCATGTTTGTCGCAATAGTCACCGCTCCTGGACGACCCGCTTGTGCAATAATGGTAGCTTCTTTTTCATGCTGCTTCGCATTCAAGACATTATGCGGAATGCCTTCTTTTTCAAATAAAGAAGACAGTACTTCAGAGAGTTCAATAGATGCTGTCCCAACTAAAATTGGCTGCCTTGTTTTAACGACTTCTTTCACTTCTCGGACGATGGCTGCCAACTTCCCTTCAATATCCAAGAACACCAAATCCGGCAAATCTTGACGCTTTGGTACTTTATTGGTCGGCACCACAACCACTTCAAGGCTGTAGGTCGATAAAAACTCACCTGCTTCAGTATCGGCTGTCCCTGTCATACCAGACAACTTCGTGTACTGTCTAAAGTAATTTTGAAAGGTAATCGATGCATAGGTTTGGCTTTCGGCCTGGATCGGAACACCTTCTTTGGCCTCAACGGCCTGGTGCAACCCATCCCCCCAACGACGACCAGACATTTTACGTCCAGTAAATTCATCAATAATCACGACTTCATTATCCTGAACAATGTAATCGGTATTCTTTTCAAACAAAAGATGCGCTCTTAAGGAAGCATTCACATACTTCATCAAACTGATATGCTCGGCATCATAAAGAGAATCGCCTTCTTCCAGCAAACCAACCTCAACCAGCATGGCTTCAACTTTTGAATGCCCTTCATCAGTCAAATGGATTTGCTTCGATTTTTCATCAATCGTGTAATCACCACTCGACGTTTTGGTCTCTAGATCCTCTTCACCTCTTTCCAGTCCTTTGACCAAAGGGTTCATTTTTTGATATAAATCTGACTTATCTTCAGCAGGCCCGGAGATAATGAGAGGCGTTCTGGCTTCATCGATCAGAATCGAATCGACCTCATCGACAATCGCAAAATTTTGCCCTCGCATCACTCGCTCTTCAGCGAAGATCGCCATATTATCGCGAAGATAATCAAAACCGAATTCATTATTGGTTCCGTAAGTAATGTCTGCGTTATAAGCAGTTTGCTTTTCATTACTGGTCTGACCAGACAGAACGACTCCTGTCGTTAAACCTAGAAAGCCATATAGCTGCCCCATCCATTCCGCATCACGAGAAGCCAAATAATCATTCACGGTAATGACATGAACCCCCTTACCCGATAATGCATTTAAATAAGCAGGTAGTGTTGCCACCAGGGTTTTTCCTTCCCCTGTCCGCATTTCAGAAATTTTCCCTTCGTGTAGCACCATCCCCCCAATTAACTGGGTGTCGTAATGACGCATTCCCATGACTCTTTTACCGGCTTCTCTTACCACCGCAAACGCTTCAGGCAGAATCTGATCTAATGAGATCCCTTCAGAAATCTGGCTTTTAAAATAATCTGTTTTCGCTCTGAGTTCATCATCCGAAAGCTGAGATAAGCTTTCTTCTAACGCATTAATTTGTTGAACTTTTTTACGGTATTGTTTAAGCAGTCGTTCGTTTCGACTACCAAATAATTTTTTGAAAATATTAAGTGCCATTAGCGCTTGAATCCAATAAAGAGTTTAGTTGTATAAACCTTATTTCATAGGCTATACAAGGATTGATAGAAAAGGCTGAACAATGCCGAACCGATATGATGAAACACCATTTTACGAGTTATCGACAACTTGTAAAGCACTACTGCTATTTTAGTAAATGCTGATTATTCTAACACATTTAAAAGGATGACAAAGTAAGGAGAATCACGAACATTTGGAATCAATCATTCGAAAGAGAGGGCTCTACAAACCGAGCATGCGTGAGTCACTCTTTTCACTAAGAATGACTGCACTTTGAATCTGATAAAAACAAAAATCAGGAATAAATTGCGTTACACAAGAATCTTACTACTACCATACTGAATTGGCGGCTCTTCATCATCATACGTTACAACTTCATATGCCTCAGAATCTGCCACTAACGCTCTGAGTAGCTGATTATTTAATGCATGGCCTGATTTATGCGCTGTAAACTCACCAATAATAGGATGGCCTGCCATATATAAATCCCCAACGGCATCCAGAATCTTATGGCGCACAAATTCATCTTTGTCTCTAAGCCCTTCCTGGTTCACAACGCCATTTTCATCCAATCCAATCGCATTATGTAACCCAGCACCCAGCCCCAAGTTTTGAGCTCTTAGCTTTTCCATGTCTTTCATAAACCCAAAAGTCCGAGCCCGGCTCACTTCTTTAAAATAAGCCGTCGAAGAAAAACTAAGCGTCATTTTTTCAGCCGTTTGGTCAAAGGCAGGATGATCAAACTCAATCGAAAAATTTAAACGGAACCCTTCATAAGGTTTGAATTCCGCCACGCCGCCTTTTTCATTTTCGACCTGAACCTGTTTTTTAATGCGTATAAATTTCTTTGGCGCCTCTTGCAGCTGAATACCAGCTGATTGTAGCAAGAAAATAAAATGTGACGCACTCCCATCCATAATAGGCACTTCGTCGGCCGTGATATCAATATACAAATTATCAATACCGACGCCTGCTAGAGCTGACATTAAATGCTCAATCGTGGCAATTTTAATTTTTTGCTCGCCTTGCTCTTGCACAATGGTCGTACACAGCATCGTTTCTTTGACTAATTCAGGTGAAACAGGAAATTCAACGACAGGAGTTTGATCAATTCGGCGGAATACGATTCCGGTATTCACAGGAGCCGGGCGCAACGTCATAATTGATTTATGACCGGTATGAAGCCCGACACCTTTAGCTTTGATAGGATTGGCAAGAGTTCTTTGTTTCACGCGATTGTCTTCTACTTTATTGAAGTAAACTATAATCGGTGAATTTTAACACAGATAGCAAACCGCTCTTTCTAAAAATTTTTACTGAACCAGCTTTTCATTTTTTCAAGAACAGATTCTTTATCTAACGTTAATTCACTTGCTTTTTCTGAGGAAAAACGAGTCCCTGGATGTTCTTTTGCATACATTAACAGGCCGACAGTTGTTGCAAAAGAAGGGTTACACACTTCTTCTTTAAGGCCGGTCACATCATGAGGCATTCCTAAACGTACAGGCATATGAAATACTTCTTCTGCCAATTCGACCGCTCCTTCCACTAGGGAGCTTCCTCCCGTCAACACAATACCCGCCGCAATTTTGTTTTCAAAATCAGTACGACGTAATTCGGCTTGAATCAACTGAAAAAGTTCTTCATAACGTGGTTCGATCACTTCTACCAAAGTGTGGCGTGACAAACATCTTGCCGGTCGATCCCCCACACTCGGCACTTCAATTTCTTCATCTTGAGAGATTAGCTGAGGTAAAGCACACGCATATTTTTTCTTAATGTCTTCTGCCGCTTGTTTAGGCGTTCTTAACGCCATCGCAATATCATTGGTGACTTGATCTCCGGCCACCGGAATCACAGCCGAATGTCGAATTGCGCCATTTTGAAAAATCGCAATATCCGTGGTTCCCCCACCAATATCAACCAGGCAAACCCCTAACTCTTTCTCATCTTCTGATAGAACCGCCTCAGAAGACGCCAGCTGTTCTAAGATCAGGTTATCCACTTTCAAGGAGCAACGTTCAACACACTTGGTAATATTTTGTGCCGCACTCACTGAGCCCGTCACCATATGTACTTTTGCCTCTAAACGCACTCCCGACATCCCAATGGGCTCACGAATCCCCCCTTGGTTATCGATCATGAATTCCTGAGGCAGAATGTGCAATACTTCCTGATCTCCAGGAATCGCAATGGTTTGCGCTGCGTCAATGACTCGCTGAACATCTTCTTCTTGAACTTCCTGATTACTGATCGCCACCATGCCATTCGAGTTAAAACTGCCAATATGACTACCTGCAATACCAACAGAAACGGATTCTGCCTTTATGCCGGACATTCTTTCTGCTTCATCAATTGCTCTCTGAATCGACTCAACCGTTGAATCAATATTAACAACAACCCCTTTTTTTAGCCCTTTAGAAGGATGAGTTCCCATACCAACCACTTCAATATTGCCATCTTCTTTCACTTTTCCGATGATTGCTGCAATTTTTGAAGTACCAATATCTAAACCGATCACAACATTAGCGTTGGGGTTTTGTTGCTTTCTTGCCATTCGTTTTTCACCTTTAATTGGATAATGCTAATACAAGCACTTTACCGCTTCCATACTTTGGCGTAGCGTTTATGCTACTCTTCAAGCTGTTTTTTCTGCTTGATAACAAAGCCATTACTATATCTTAAATCAAATACTTGTGCGAATTTTCTTAATGTTTGTTTGGTCTTTGGGAGCGCCCTGATAAATCGACTTAATTTCGCTTGCCACGCTTCTTTATCCAGCAGCACCGTCACGCCCGATAAAAAATGAACATCCCAACTCCCATCTGGCTGTTGCTTTAACATATCAATCGTCCAGCCTAAGGGTTTAAACTTCTCTTGAAAGACCATTAAATCATGCAATAGCTTTCTGGATTGCAAGGGGTTTCCCTCTAGAACAACCCAATCTCTAAAAGGGGTAATATCATGCGGGTAAAAAATATCACCCGATTGATTTAATAGACCATCTTCACGCCAACGCGCGACAGGATTTTGCTCTTCAAGTGAAATAATGACTTTATTCGGCCAGCGTCGTTTCACTTTTGCTTTATAAACCCACTCCAAGCGTAACAAATCAGCATGAAGTTTTTCTAAGTCAACTCGCCAGAAAGATTCACCAATATAAGGTTGAACAATGTTTTGTACTGTTTCGGAGGAGACTCTTTTCAGCTCCCCATTCAATTGAGCCTCAGTTAATACACGCGCAGGTGAAAAAAAAATCCAAACAGCAATCAAGATAAACAAACTTAAAACAAACGCTAAAGATAATTTCTTTTTCACCGTAGTATCAGCCCAGTCCGTTTATGGCAGTGTCAATGAAACTAGCTTTAACACCAATTTTGAAAAGCTTAAATCAACAGCTTTAGCAGCCATTGGTACCAAGCTGTGATCGGTCATACCAGGAACGGTATTAATCTCTATCAACCATGGTTGACTTTGATCATCCAACATCAAGTCCACTCGCCCCCAGTGGCGAGCACCGACAGCATCAAACGCCTGTAACACTAATGCCTGAATTCTCTTTTCTTCTTCAGCTGCCAGACCACAAGGGCATAAATACTCAGTGGTGTTTGATTGATACTTGGCATCGAAATCATAAAAATCATGGTCTGTTTTTAGTTGAATCATTGGCAATGCCTCACCATCCAACACGGCACACGTAAATTCTCGCCCCGTGACCCATTGCTCAATTAAAATTTCAGAATCGTATTGTTGTGCAAAATCGACCGCTTCTTGCAAGACATCAAGCGTGTCTACTTTACGCATTCCGATACTCGACCCTTCATGACTCGGTTTGACAATCACAGGGAAAGTTAAATCAAAATTTTCAACATCCAGCGGACTTGAAGAAGACACCACTTTAAAAGCTGGCGTCGGCAAGCCGACACCTTTCCAAAGCCACTTTGTTCTAAGTTTATCCATAGCTAAGGCAGAAGCGGTCATGCCACTTCCAGTGTAAGGTAAGGCTAAAGAATCTAACACAGCTTGAACACCGCCATCTTCTCCCCAACGGCCATGTAATGCAATAAATGCCCGGTCATATTTTTGTGCAATTTCAACTAACTGTGCAACGGATGTAACATCGCAACCAACCGCCTCCACGCCTTCACTTTTAAGCGCTTCAAGGATCGCTGCGCCACTGCGAAGCGATACATCCCTTTCTGCAGCGACCCCACCCATTAATACAGCGACTTTTCCTAAACGTTGAATCAGTTTTTTTGTTTGGTTGCTTGATTGCATCATAATTTCACTTCAGTATTAAAAAGTAGTCACTAACAGGCTTGCTGCTTCCAGTCTCTTGCAAGTTGTCCTACATCTCCAGCTCCCATGACGAGAACAACGTCATCATCTAGTAGAAGCGTATCGGTTAATTCATTCAATTGTTGCTGGCTTTCTACATGCAAATTTTCTTTGTGTCCTCGCAACCGCATGGCTTGAAGCAATGCTTTTGAATCAAATGCAGCAATCGGCGCTTCTCCAGCAGGATAAACATCCAACAACACCAGTAAGTCAGTATGTTGCAATGCTTGCACGAACTCATCAAACAAATCCCGCGTTCGACTGTAACGGTGCGGTTGGAAAACCAGCACTAACCGCTTTTCAGGGAAAGCCATGCGTGCAGTCGATAACGTGGCTTCAAGCTCTGTTGGGTGGTGCCCATAATCATCCACTAAAGTGACGTTTTTATGCCCAATAAAACGATGAGGATACACTTCAAAGCGGCGCCCAACCCCTCCAAAACCAGCCAAGGCTTTTTGAATCGACTCAATAGAAACGTCCAGTTCCAACGCAACAGTAATGGCTGCCAGTGCATTTAACACATTGTGCTTACCTGGTTGATTTAATACCACACTGAATTCCGGAAGGTCGTTTGCTTTGACATTAAAGTGCATACTAAGCCCCTGATGAACGACTTGGACTGCCTGAATATCTGCTGACTCCGAAAACCCATATGTGCGTATTTTACGAGACAATTTAGGGAGCATATTTTGAATGTTTTGGTCATCAATGCATACGATAGCGACACCGTAAAAGGGTAAACGGTGAATGAATTCAATAAAAGTCTGTTCAAGGTTGGCATAATCACCTTGGTATGTCTCCATGTGATCTTCGTCAATATTGGTGACAACTGACATCATAGGAGATAAATGTAAAAACGAAGCATCAGACTCATCCGCTTCAGCAATCAAATATTGACTGCCGCCTAGGCGAGCATTGGAATCGAATTGATTCAATTTGCCACCGATAACAAAAGTCGGATCCAACCCTCCTTCCGTTAAGATGGCTGAGGCCAATGACGTAGTGGTGGTTTTGCCATGCGTTCCAGCAATGGCTATCCCAAACCGCATCCGCATGAGTTCTGCCAACATTGCTGCTCTCGGAATCACTGGTATGCGACTTTCTTTGGCAAAGCAAACTTCTGGATTATCTTTGGCAATAGCCGTCGAGACGACAACGACATCACTGTTTTTAACATGCAGAGCATCATGATTGAACTGAATTAACGCACCTAAAGAGATTAAATGCCGAACGGTTGGATTTTCTTTTAAATCAGAACCGGAAACCGTAAAACCTAAATTCAAGCAGACTTCTGCAATCCCGGCCATACCAACGCCACCAATTCCGACGAAATGAATTTGTTTAACTTGATCTTTCATTCTATAAGGGACACCTTTCTAATATGTCATATCATACCGATTTATAAGGCTTTAGGTTTAAAATACATTTAATTTTTACACTGAACATTTGAAACATTCTGCCAATCTAAAATTAAAATAGCGCTAACGATTTGATTTTTTTAAACCTTAATAACAATTCATCAATTTAAAACAAACAAACCCTGGCATTTCATTAATGAAGCGGCATTTCAACCAGGCCTGGCTGATTGACTGATTCTGAAGTGGGTCCCATGACAGGTTCAGGCACAATCCAATAGTGCTGTGTCAATATCGCGGCTAATTCGGAAGGCTTATTTAAAGGAGAAGTAATTTCAAAGTGTGAAATGGATGAGCCATTAATAAACCCATCTTTTTGAGCGAGCTGTATCATCTGAAGAATCTCTTCTGCGCCATCACCAACCAACTCTGCCGCATCGGGATTCCAATAAAGTACTTTTTTAACTTGATCGTTTAATCCGGGCAAAGGTACCAGTTCTAAGCGAATCCAATGATAGGGTTTTGATTGCAATATTTGACTCCTGCGTCCCTTGTAAAGGCGATTTCAAACCAAACAACACGCCTCTCATCTGCTACGCAGTCATACTAACATATCTATTGCTTCCTTGATAGAGGCAATTAAACGATCAATGTCTTCCGAATTATTATAAACACCTAATGAAGCGCGGATGGTGGCCGGCACATTGAAACGCTGCATAACAGGCATCGCACAGTGATGGCTGGCTCTCACAGCAATGCCATCTTGATCCATCAGAGTTGCCATATCATGCGGGTGAACGCCTTCAATCACGAAAGAGATCACTCCGCCTTTATTGGCCGCCTGACCAATAATTTTCAACCCCTCAATCTGTTGTAACTTTTCTGTTGCTTCGGTCAATAATTGGTTTTCATACTGAGCGATATTCTCAAGACCAATATCCAACATAAAATCAATGGCGGCACCCAAACCGATGCCACCAGCAATATGTGGCGTGCCGGCTTCAAACTTATAAGGCAATTCATTGTATTCCGTTTTATCAAACGTGACGGAGTAGATCATATCTCCCCCCCCTTGATAAGGCGGCATCGCTTCCAGCAAAGCTTCTTTGCCATAAAGCACACCAATCCCCGTGGGCCCGTACATTTTATGCGCAGAAAAGGCATAAAAATCACAATCCAATGACTGGACATCCACCGCCATATGCGGAACTGCTTGCGCCCCGTCCAATAATACTTTTGCACCAACTTTGTGTGCCAGCGTCGTCATTTCTTTAACCGGGTTAATACTTCCCAGTGCATTAGACATATGCACAACGGAAACCAATTTGGTTTTTTCTGACAACAAAGATTCATAGTCAGACAAGCTGATTTCGCCTTGATCATTGATCGGCACAACCACCAACTTAATGCCCAGCTGGTCTCTTAATAGCTGCCATGGAACAATATTAGAATGATGTTCCATTTCCGTAATTAACACTTCATCCCCAGCAGTTAAATTTTCTCGCCCCCAAGTTTGAGCGACAAGATTAATCGCTTCAGTGGTGCCACGAACAAAAACAATTTCCTTGGTCGATGATGCATTTAGAAAATGTCGGACTTTTTCACGAGCACCTTCATAGGATTCGGTTGCTCGCTCACTTAACCCGTACACACCACGATGAACGTTAGCATTCTCAGCTCGATAATAATGATCAATCGCTTCAATGACTTTTAACGGTTTCTGAGAGGTCGCACCACTGTCCAAATAGACCAAGGGCTGACCGTTTTCCTGTAACTTCAGGATTGGAAAAGCATCTCTAATATCAGAAAATTTCATGTATTAATATCTTAAATTTAAGTAACGACTTATTGCTTTGCCAATTTACGGCTGACTGTATCTGTTAACCAGTTGCGCAACGTCAGGTTTGTAATGCTTTCTAGAGGCTCTAACAAAAATGCTCGAGTAATCAACTGTAAAGCATCTGCTTTACGAATCCCGCGAGCTTGAGCATAAAACACTTGCTGTTCATCGATTTGACCAGAAGCACACCCATGAGAGCACTTCACATCATCTGCATAAATTTCTAATTGCGGTTTGGCATCTACTTTTGCGGTTTTCGATAACAACAGATTCTTGTTATCCATTTGGCCATCGGTTTTCTGCGCGCCTTTCACAACATGGATCATACCGTTAAACACACCTCTGGACTGGTCATCCAACACCAATTTATGTAGCTGTCGGCTATCACAGTGTGCCGCCTGATGCGTAGTTGAAGTACGAGAGTCGATAACTTGTTTACCTGTTCCCAATCCAATCGAGTTTTGCATACTTTCAGCATGCTCACCCAGCATCATTAAATAGTTCTGATGGCGTGAGATTTCACCTCCCAAACCAACATAATTCGTTTCAACAACAGAAGAAGACGATTGCTCAAAAAACTGATTCGCAAAATAATAACTTTCCAAGTTCATATCTTGTAACACAATTTGTTTAAAGCGAGCATCATCAGCAACAGCCACCTTCGCTAGATCATTCACCAAGGCACTGTGTCCGGCTTCCAACGAAACAAATTGCTGAATAAACGTCATTTCTGAATTTTTTGACAGACTCACTTGTGTTCGTAAGTTAACCCACTGTTCCGGCTGGGTTTGCACATGCAGCACATGAAGCGGTACCGATAAAACAGCCCCTTTTTCAAGTGAAACCGTCAACCCTTGATCCAACAACATTTCATTCATTAACTGAAAGGCATCGGCCTGCTCGTCTAAATTAATAGATTGGATAGCATCCGCATCGGCCATTTCAATCGATAAGGCATCAGGAATAAAATCGAATCCAGCAGAAAGTTCTTCTGAAAAAACTCCGTCAACAAATGTCAAACGAATCGTATCAAACTCAGGCAAAAAAGACTGGATGGCATCCAACGTAATGGTTTTAGCGGGTTTAATTTCAAACGCATGTGACAACATCGGTATTAAAGACGTATATTGCCAATCTTCGTCTTTACGAGTTGGCAACCCTTGGCTTAACAATCTTTCTTGGGCTGCCTGTCGTTTTTCAATTAAAGCTTCCGCTTCGGTTTGCTCGTTCAATTTTTGAGATTCGGCTACCAGCTGATCCAACAACTGGCGAGCCGCCGGGCTCATTTTAGGCGTCGCAGCTAAAGTCATGTTCCACCCTATTTAGAATTTGTGTCGGTTGCATCATCATGTGCTTGGATAATATCGTCATATCCTTTCTCTTCAAGCTCATGAACCAGCTCAAATCCACCTGACTTAATAATTTTTCCATCATATAGCACGTGTACATGATCAGGTTTGATGTAATCAAGCAGACGCTGGTAATGTGTTACAACAATGAAACTTCTGTCTTCGGTTCTTAATGAATTCACGCCATTGGCGACGACCTTCATGGCATCAATATCCAGCCCGGAGTCCGTTTCATCCAAAATACACAATTTGGGTTCCAATAATGCCATTTGAAAAATGTCATTACGTTTCTTTTCCCCGCCGGAAAAGCCAACATTCACAGAACGATCCAACAAATCTTTACGCATATTCAATAAGTCAATTTTTGATTGAGCATATTCATCAAAATCAAACATATCAAGTGCAGGCAAGCCTTTTTCTTCACGAATGGCATTGACTGCCGTTTGCATAAACAACTTATTGCTCACGCCAGGGATTTCGACTGGATATTGAAAGGCTAGAAAAATTCCTTTACGCGCACGATCTTCCGGATCCAGCTCTAATAAATCCTCACCATTAAAAATTGCATTTCCTTCCGTCACTTCATAATCTTCACGACCTGCCAGGACACTGGACAATGTACTTTTACCCGCACCATTCGGCCCCATAATGGCATGCACTTCACCAGGCTTAACATCAAGGTTTAACCCTTTCAGAATCTGCTTACTTTCATCTTCAGCGACTTGTGCGTGTAAATTTTCAACTTTTAATAACATTTTTTCTCTCTCTAAACGTTAAGAGGTTTGCGTTTCTAAAATAAGGGGATAGGTCTTTTAAGTAATGATTTACCCAACCGACCCTTCTAGACTGATTGCCAATAGCTCTTCTGCTTCTTGTGCAAATTCCAATGGCAATTCACTGAATACTTCTTTACAGAAACCATTCACAATCATGGAAATGGCATCCTGCTCACTGATCCCACGTTGCTGGCAATAAAAAAGCTGGTCTTCACCAATTCGGGAAGTGGTCGCCTCATGCTCCATTTTCGCCGTAGGGTTTTCAACTTCAATATAAGGGAATGTATGCGCACCACACTGATCGCCAATCAACATTGAATCACACTGAGTAAAGTTTCTTGCACCTTCAGCTGTCGGTAGAATCTTCACCAATCCACGATAAGTGTTATCGGATTTCCCTGCAGACAACCCTTTTGAAATAATCGTGCTACGCGTGTTTTTACCAATGTGGATCATTTTGGTTCCGGTATCCGCTTGCTGACGTCGGTTCGTTAAAGCAACTGAGTAAAACTCGCCTATCGAATTATCCCCTTTCAAGACACAACTTGGATATTTCCAGGTAATGGCTGACCCAGTTTCTGCTTGCGTCCACGAAAGTTTTGAGTTCGCTCCTTCACAAACACCACGCTTGGTCACGAAATTTAAAATTCCACCCTCACAATCTTCATCCCCTGGATACCAGTTTTGAACGGTTGAATACTTCACTTCGGCATTTTCATGCACAATCACTTCCACCACTGCAGCGTGCAGCTGATAAGTATCTCGAACAGGGGCAGAACAGCCTTCCAAGTAACTGACATAGCTGTTTTTATCTGCAATCAAAATCGTTCTTTCAAATTGACCTGTTTTTGCTTCATTGATACGGAAATAGGTTGATAGGTCAATGGGAGATCGAACACCTTCCGGAATGTATACAAAGGTGCCATCCGAGGCAACCGCTGAATTCAGCGCCGCAAAATAATTGTCATGATAAGGCACGACCGTACCCAAATACTTTTGTACCAACTCAGGATAATCTTGAACCGCTTCCGAAAACGAACAAAAGATAATCCCTAATTTAGACAGGTCTTCTCGTTTTGTAGTCGAAACAGACACCGAATCAAAGATGGCATCCACAGCGATATTGGTTTTCTCGGACGTTTCATCTCCGTAAACCGGCACGCCAAGAGCAGCAAATGCTTTTGCTACCTCCGGATCCATTTCCGGCTCTTGTGCTTCCGCATCATCTGTTTGGCAATGATCGCCACATGCGGAACACTCTGGCGCAGAGTAATAACTGTAGTCCTGATAATCCAAAGGTTCGTATTCTGCTTTAGCCCAATGAGGTTCTTTCATTGTTTTCCAATGCTCAAAGGCTTTTAAACGAAAATCCAGCATCCACTCCGGCTCATTTTTTTTAGCCGAGATTGCACGAATGACCGTCTCATTTAATCCTTTTTCAAAGGTCTCAACTGTTGTTTGAGTATAAAAGCCTTCTTTATAGCCTTTATTCTTGCTGAGCAGATCATTTATTTCTTGATATTGAGTAGCTTCTGACATCTTAATATTCGTTTTCAACTAACCTAATTTAATTTCTGACCATTCTAGTCGGAAATTACCTTTTTGTCCACTTTTATTATTGTAAAGAAAAGCGTGAAACACCTTGTTTTCCAAGCAAATACGAGTTTTTCCTTAATATTTTGCTGACTTGAAAATTCACCTTACAAAACACTGGCTTCCATTATTTGCTGTAACCAAGTTGGATCTAAATTGAGACCTTCGATTCTCAAGTGACCGGATTCATTTATCAACTCACCCGCAAAGGTATCCCAGCGATTAACCGTTCCTTCAATCGCCACCGGGTTGATATATTCTGTGGTCTGCACAACGCCCTGCACTCGCCAAATCTGCATGCCTAAGTTTTCCTTTGAGGCATCTAATCCTAACAATAAATGTTCAAGATTCGTCGGACTCGCACCTTGCCCATAATCATAAGCAAAAGCCAAACGCTGATAATTTGCCAGTGGTGATAAAGGCGCCAATGATTCAATCATGGCATCGGCGGACTGTTTTTGCCCAAAAGCCTGCCAATTCCAATCAGACGACAGTCCTGTCGAAAACCAGCGAAAACGAGGGCAGTTTACTTGAGAACCCAGATTCTCATTCAACCATGCTTGCCAATAAGACTGAGCCATTAAGTCGGCCTGATCGACAAAACTTAAAATTACGCCGGAAGCCTTTGCCAGCATACGTTTTAAAACTTGCTCCGCTTCTGCATTCTGCAATTTAGAGCGCACATCAATCAGGCACCAAACTTTAACCGATTCCAACAAATCCAACTGGGATAAAGACTCATTCGCCAAATCCAATTCTACGACAGGTACCGAAGGCGCAAGCTTTGCAAACTCCTGTTTGAAACGGGTCTTTCCTGCACCCGGCAACCCGGTTAACAACACGGTATGACTCATTGCTGTAAACACGCTTGATATTGATTGGCCAGTTCTTTCATAAAATCACCGTAATTCTTTGAAGGGTCAAATTGCCCCATCGGATCAAGTGAGCCGATATTGACATTCAACCCACGGATTACATAATTCAACTGATTGTCCGGAAATTGAGGCTCTTTAAAAACACACCGAACCTGTGCTTTTTCAATCAGGTGTCTCAACTGCAAAACGCGCTTAATACTGGGTTTAATTTCGGAAGACATCTGAATCGTTCCTAAATTATTTAATCCATAAGCGTTTTCAAAATAATAAAACGCATCATGCAACACTAGGTAAGGTACTTTTTTAATAGGTGCTAACAACGTTTTAATTTGATAATCTAGCACTTTCATTTCAGCTAAAAATTGTTCTGTCTTCTCAAGGGTTTGATCCGCTTTTAAGGGCTTTAAAATTTGCCAGGCCTGACCAATCGATTTGATCATGATCTTTGCATTTGCAATGGACAGCCAGACATGCGGATCCATATGATCGTGATGATGCGCACCATCATTCTTGACATGCGACTCCTCTAAAAGCGTCCTTTCCCGTCCAGGTAAAACCACCAGGCCTGGCTGTTTTTGCATTGCAATATGAAGCACCTTCGGGTTTTGTTCTATAATCTGCTTAACGGGTTTTGCAGCCCAATGATCGACGACATTGCCGACGGTTAAAATCAAATCCGCTTCATGCAACGCTTTGAGATGAGATGGACGAAACTGAAAGTGATGCGGCGACATGCCAGGCGTTAACAGCACCGTTAGCTGATCGTCTTTATCCAGATAAGGTTGAACCAACGCAGCCAATGGTGGAATTGTCACCGTGACTTGTATCGCTTGAGCTTGTAAACTAATCAACAAACTGACCCAAAAGGTTAAATACTTCACAAAGACCTCTTTACTAAACCTTAACAACAAACATTTGATTAGAAATTCCTATTTTCCAGTCCATCAATTAGAATAACCCACTATGACATCATCTCCTTTAATCACAGCAACAAATATCAATCATGCTTATGGGGACAAAACCGTTCTTAACGATATTTCTTTGACCCTTCATTCAAATGAAATCGTCACGCTGATCGGCCCGAATGGCGCTGGAAAATCGACATTGTTAAAAATTCTATTAAATTTAATACAGCCAACATCAGGAAAAGTTACACGTAAAGCCGGCTTGCGTATTGGGTTTATGCCTCAAAAAATACAAGTGGATGCGTCCATGCCGTTAAGCGTTCAACGCTTTTTAGAACTCGGCTTAACCCGCCAGTCTCAAACCCTGTTTCATAAAAAAAAGAATGATACCACAGAGCTCCATGAAGTCATTAAAGACTTGAAGCTAAACGAATTATTAACACAGCCGATCCAACAGGTTTCTGGTGGTGAAATGCAACGTATTTTATTGGCTAGAGCCTTACTCAGACATCCTGAACTGTTGATTTTAGACGAACCTGTTCAGGGAGTTGATCTACAAGGACAAACCGAACTTTATCATTATATCAGTGAGATTCGAGATAAGTACGGTTGCGGCATCTTAATGGTCAGCCATGATTTGCACATTGTCATGAAAAGCACCAATAAGGTTCTGTGTTTAAACCAGCATTTATGTTGCTCTGGATTACCGCAAACAGTTTCTGGCAACCCTGCTTTCCAGGAGATTTTTGGTCAAGGGTTTGAAGAGGTTGCGTTTTACGAGCACCATCATGATCATCGCATTTGCTCACACACACATGGACACACAGATACATGACAGACTGGTTACTCAACCCACCCTTATTTATACAACTCGCTTTTTTAGGTGGCATTTTAATCGCTTTAATTGCCGCGCCGTTAGGGGTTTTCATGGTCTGGCAAAAGCAATCTTACTTCGGCGCTGCATTAGCTCATTCCGCTCTTTTAGGTGTCAGTTTTGGGTTGCTGATTGAGCTCAACCTGACACTGGCGGTGGTTTTAATATCACTTGGTGTCGCACTCGGCATTCATTTTTTAAAAGAAAAAACTCGGCTCTCGTCAGACACCTTGCTTGGCATTCTGGCACACAGCACCCTTGCTATTGGGTTAATCATCCTCAGCCTACAATCTCAAGTTCAAATGGATATCTTTTCCTATTTATTTGGAGACATTCTCAGTATTGATTCCATGGATTTAAACTTTATTTTATTACTAGGGGCATTGGTCAGCCTTTTTTTCTGGTTTCACTGGCATGACTTACTCAACACCACATTGAATGCCGAGCTCGCTCAAATTGAAGGCATTCCCACCCAAAAAGTTCAGCTTTACTATGTTCTGTTACTTGCTTTACTCATCGCCGTGGCAATGAAAATCGTTGGGGTTCTGTTGATTACATCTTTATTAATCATTCCAGCTGCAGCCGCCAGAAAGTTTTCTCATTCCCCAGAAAAAATGCTGGTTTTCAGTATGGCATTTGGCTTTATATCCGTCTTACTGGGATTATTAAGCTCCATTTTCTGGGATTTACCTACCGGCCCCAGCATTGTCGCCATTGCGACGTTAATTTTCTTAATCAGCCTATTCAAAAAAGAATCTTGTTAGCAGGATACACAAATAAAAAAGCCATTGAATTCTCAATGGCTTTTTAAGATAACGAAAGTGTGGCAGTCAGTTACTAGGAAAGCTAGCCGACTTCCTCAATCAATTGATATAACAGTCCCACTACCACCTCAGATTTTTTATCGACTTGGGTGAGTTCTGCATCTACGGTTTCTTCATCACCAATTTCTTTCGCATCCATCACTTTCTTAATCGCCAAGTGCATTTCTTTATGTTCTTTGCCTAACGTTTCCATTAACGGCAAATCACTATAGACCTGACCCTCTCCATAATACCACTGACCCAATGCACAGGCTGTTGGATCGGTTGCAACTTCATACGTCACACCAATATCCATTCCATCAACAAACGCTCTGATTTTAGACTTCCATGCCAAATGCGCCTGCACCATTTTTTCAAATTCTTTAGCTGAGTCCGATTCCTGAATACGCTCAACACGTTGCAGAACCTGGGTATCCACCTTAAATTGTTGTACCAAACTCATCAAATCAGAAGATTGCTGTAGCAAATCTTGGCTTCCTGCCGCGGCTTCTTCAACAATCCCCGCATTTTGTTGTGTTGTTGAATCTATTTCACTGATTGCCTGACTGACATTATCAATGCCGGCGGCTTGTTCATTACTGGCTTTTGCAATAGTCGAGATCATGGAAGAAATCTCATCCATTGAAGTATTCAGCTGTGATAAGGCATCACTGGTTTCCTTAACATAATGACCACTTTGATCACTGATTGCGACAGAGTTTTCAATCAGCTTTTTAATTTCAGCTGCAGCATCCGATGACTTACCAGCGAGGTTTCGAACCTCTCCTGCCACAACGGCAAAGCCTCGACCATGATCTCCTGCTCTTGCGGCTTCTACTGCCGCGTTAAGCGCTAACAGGTTAGTCTGGAATGCAATGCCGTCAATCAACGTAATAATATCATTGATTTTTTGGCTCGCTTCACTCATCTTATCCATCGATTCGAGTGCTTTCTGCATAATATCAACGCCTTCAGTCAGCTTTTTCTGGGCATCTTGCGTCATTTGATTCGCATTATTCGCACTGTCTGCATTGCTTCGAACCGTATTGGTCATCTGCATCATTTGAGTTGATGTTCTCTCTAGTGACACTGTTTGTTGCTGAATTCGTGTTGAGATGGATTCACTTCCATCAGCAATGCTTCTCGACTCGTCTGCAACCAAACGCGTAACAGAGCCGACTTTACCGATCATTTCAGAAATATTTCGAGTTGAACTGTTTAAAGTGTCTTTTAGAACGGCCATTTTGCCATGATAGGTTCCCGTGACAAGTTTGGTTAAATCGCCTTCACTGATATTGGTTTGAACCAATGCGACCTCTTCTACAAAAGACTCCAACCCTTCCACGGTGGTGTTAATCGCATTTTTCAGGGTAACAAACTCCCCTCTCGCATCCGCTGTAACACGTTTAGAGAAATCTCCGCGCGACAACGACTCTAACGTTTTAGAAATATCTTGTACTGTTTCACCGATACGATTCATAGAGACTTCAATATCATTCATTACCTCAGCATAATCTCCACTTAAAACCGTTTCATTTGATTTAACGGGCTCCAGCACCCCATTTCGAAGGTTATTAGCCGTATCTCTTAACATTAAAACCATATTATGAATCTGAATCACCGATTGATTAACGCCTTGCTTCAAGGTTAAAAAATCGCCTTCATATTCATGCTCAATCGTTCGTTCAAAGACACCTTGTGAAACTTCACCCATCAAGCTATTCACATCACTAATGGCATCATGGATTGTCTCTAGTAAATTATTTATGGCAACGGATGTTTCGCCCAATTCATCCTTTGAATAAATCTCGACACGATGATTCAACTCCCCGGTTTGCGTTATTTTGGTCATGGTTTCTCGCATCGCAATGATCGGCTTCAAGAAACTACGGGCAACAAAAAAACCTGCCACTGAAAAGATGAGGACACTGACCCCCATTACGCTCCACAAAGAAATCACACCAATTTGCTCTTGCTCCACCAATTCTTGAACTGCACGTGTGTTTTTCTGTTCTTCGTATTGTTTAAAATCGGCCACAATATCAGTAAAAGCTTGATATTTATCACCAAACTCACCCATCAAAATATCAGCGGCATCCTCTTTAAAATCTTCATCCACCATTACCATGAAGCTACCAAATGACACATTCGCCGCCACCACATTTTGCTGGATCGCTTCAAAAAACGCTTTCTCCTTGGCGTCTAAAGACATTTTTTCTAAACTTGAAAATACGTCTCCAATTTCTCCCCGCGTTTCAGAAAGGCGTTTTTTAGTTGATTTAATAAGGTCTTCTTTTTCCGTTAAAACCAAATCTCTGGAAAGAATTGCCCGTTCATCGGTTAGGTTTTTCAATTCATTCAGCAAAGTCACTTTTACTTGGTTTTCATTGACGACTTCATTGACTGTTTTCGAAGTCTGACCAAAAATATATTGTGCGACCAGATTCGACATCAATAAAAACAATACGGCACCAAATATGCCAATGAACATCCGAGTTTTAATTCCCATTTTGACCTTATCCGATAATACTAAACAAAATTACGTATCCCGCTCTAGGAGCGGGTTTCTTTAACTCTTATTCTATGCAATAGCGAGCATTTACTTGATTGATTCTACTTATACTAAAAAGGAAGATGATTTATAAAATGGTTTACTTATACTTGAATAAGTTAAGGTGTTTTTCGAATTAATGTTATAAATTCAAAAGCATAGGCATGACGTTCATCTTTATCATGTCGTTCCTTACTCACTTCCTGCCACTCACTTGCCAACCATTCAGGAAATACTGTATCCCCCGTAACCTCTACATCCACTAAAGTCACATACAACTTATTAGCGAAGGGCATCATTTGTGCATACAATTGCCCTCCACCCATAATGATAATTTCTGCCTCCGACTTACAGCTATGTAAGGCCTCCTCTACAGTGTGAAACACTTCCGCACCGCTTACTGCATAATCCACATTACGCGTAATAATCAAATTACGTCGTTTGGGTAGTGGTTTAGAGCCAATTGATTCAAAGGTTTTTCGTCCCATAATCACAGGTTTATTAACTGTGTTCGCTTTGAAAAACTTCAAATCATCCGGCAAATGCCATGGCATATCATTATCAGCTCCAATAATCCGGTTTTTATCCATCGCCGCAATCATTGCAATATTCATGCCTTTAGTGATCTCTTTTAAAGCAACACTCATACCGAAACCACCGCTTTAATGTGTGGGTGAGATTCATATCCTTCAATTTCAAAGTCATCAAATTCATATTCAAAAATCGAAGAAGGCTTTCGTTTGATTTTTAACTTTGGTAATGCATAAGGGGTGCGAGACATCTGTAATTCAGCTTGCTCCAGTGTGTTGTTATACAAATGAACATCGCCCCCTGTCCAAACAAACTCCCCTACGTCTAAATCTGTTTGCTGTGCGATCATATGCGTTAGCAATGCATAACTGGCAATATTGAATGGCACCCCTAAAAATGTATCTGCACTGCGCTGGTAAAGCTGACAAGATAACTTGCCATTGGCAACATAAAACTGAAAGAAAGCATGACAAGTTGCCAGCGCCATTCTGCCTTGCTTAACATTGTCTTGCGGACTCATGGATTCATCGGGTAAGTCCGCAGGATTCCAAGCTGATACCAACATACGACGGCTATTCGGGTTATTTTTTAATGTCTGAATCACCTCTTCAATCTGGTTAATGGTTTCACCATTAGGCTTTTCCCATGCCACCCACTGCTTGCCGTAAATAGGCCCCAGGTCACCGTTTTCAGTCGCCCATTCATCCCAAATTCGCACACCATGCTCTTTTAAGTACTGATTATTGGTGTCCCCCTTCAAAAACCAAAGCAGTTCGTACACAATGGATTTTAGGTGAAGTTTTTTAGTGGTCACCAAAGGAAACCCTTCTTCTAAATTAAAACGCATCTGATACCCAAAAACCGAGCGTGTTCCTGTACCGGTACGATCCCCTTTTGCGACACCGTTTTCAGTAATATGTTTCAGTAATTCAAGATATTGTTTCATTGAGACCTCATTATTCTTCAAGCCATGTAAAGCAGTTAATCAGTTAAGGAGCCATTACTCGGTTGTTACGATAGGCCCAAATCACTATGGCAAAGCCAGCTAAAATCATCGGTAACGATAAGAGTTGCCCCATTGTTACCCATCCCCACAACAAATACCCTAACTGTGGATCTGGTAAACGGAAAAATTCAACATAAAAGCGGAATAGGCCATACAGGGCAATAAATAAGCCAGATGTGGCGCCTAAAGGACGGGGAGACCGAGAGTAAAACATTAATATGATAAATAAAATAACCCCTTCTAACAGAGCTTCCAACAGTTGTGTCGGATATTTACTCACAACCATATTCAAGGTTGGATCATACACTTTCATCCCTAATGAAGAGTCCGTCACTTTCCCCCATAACTCTCCATTAATAAAATTGCCGATACGCCCAAAAAACAATCCGACTGGAACCATCGGTGCAACAAAATCTGCCACGACCAACATAGGAACCTGCATCTTACGTGCAAAGAGCCACATCGCAACCATTACGCCAATCAATCCACCATGAAAAGCCATTCCCCCTTTCCAAACCTGGAAAACGTCTAATGGTTCTGCAATATAATGTGCCAGATCATAAAAAAGAATATAACCGATCCGCCCACCAAGAATGACTCCCAATGCGCCATAGAAAAGAAAATCTCCCACGCGCTCGGCTGTCCAGTGATCTGAGAACTTAGCTTTGTAGCTTCCATACCCCCAGAAAAAAGCAAACCCTGCTAAATACATCAAACCATACCAATGGATTTGCAAGGGGCCAAGCGTTAAAGCAACCGGATCAATTTCAGGGTAAGTCCACATAAAAAATCAACTCTTTTCAAAATGGATTCAATCATACCGGTTGTGACCATAAAAGACCAGTCGCCTCACCCCATGGTTCAAAAAACCAGATATGATCTCTAAATACAAAAAAGGCCTAACCTCTTTCCATTTAACTGAAGAGGTTAAGCCTTTTTAATAAAACGCTTTGAAACTGCGTCTGTATTGCCAGATTAAATTTTAAATTGGTGAACCAGTCTATCCAGCTTATCGGCCAACTGCTGTAAACGGTTACTTGAGGATTCCGTATTACCAGCGCCTTCTACCGTTTTTTGAGTCACACCGTGAATCTGGTTAATGTGTTCGTTCACTTCAACGGCCAAGCCAGTTTGAGATTGAGCCGAGGTCAGCATTTCTGAGCTCATTTTATTGATATCATCCATTAAAATAACAACTGGACTCAATACCCGTTCAACTTTCATGACCGAGTCATAGCCGGCCTGAGTGGTTTCACGTCCCACTTCAACCACTTTCACCGTTTCATGTGTCGCTTTACGAATTTTTTCAATCACACGTTCAATCTGAACGGTCGATTCCTGAGTACGTTGCGCTAGACCTCGAACCTCATCTGCAACCACCGCAAAACCACGGCCGTGCTCACCAGCACGAGCGGCTTCAATCGCCGCGTTCAGAGCCAGTAAATTGGTCTGTTCAGCAATTTCACGAATCACATTAATGACCGTACTAATGGTTTGGCTGTCATCGTTCAACTGCATAACGGCTTGGGTGATTTTCTCCATACCATCAGAAATGTTGCGAATATTTTGCGCCGCGCCTTGAACGACTTCACCTCCTTCTTTAACGCGCTCTGCCGCTTGATCAGTTGCACGTGAAGTATTATGAGAATGATCTTCAACGCTTTTGGCTTTTTCTGACATGGTGATCATTGAGCGGCTGAGTCGCTGTGAGGCTTCCAATTGTTGCTCTACCCCTTCCTTGGTTTCATGGGTCACTTCTAGCAATCCACGAGAGGACACTTCAAGTTCACTCACGGTTTCCGTCACTTCTCTCAGGGTCGACTGAATCTTGCTGATAAACTCGTTAAAGTAACGGGCAAGATCTGCCAGCTCATCTTTTCCGTCTGCATGTAAACGACGAGTCAAATCCCCTTCACCATAGGCAATGTCTTTCATCGCGTTTGCAGAACGAATGACCGGTTTCACCACTGAGTTAGTCACCTTACGAGAAATAACCATACCAATCAGTTGACCAAATACTGATAAGCTTAACAGTAAAATTAAGTTACGCAGTGTGCTGTCAACCACATCCTGACTGGTTTCTTGCATTTCTGTCACAGAACTTTCAGAAATGTGCTCTAAATCCGTTTCAAGAGAATTGAATAATGGTTTGATTTTATTTTCCATCAACCAGGTATCCATACGCCACTTAGGCCCTTGATGAATACGTTTAAGCGCCATGAAATTTTCACGGTATCTTTCATACGCTGCCCGCGTTTTCTCAACACCGTCCTCTTCTTCAAGCGTCAGCTCAAACTGAGATTGCGTTGCCAGATACTCCAGCCCTCTTTCAACGGCATTTAAATAATTTTCTGTATCTGCGGCCATGGATTCATTTCGAAAAGCGACATAGCCTCTTAAACCACTTAAAACATTCAACCAATCTTTTTGTAGGTTCAGTAACGCATCAAGAATCGGCTTACGCTGAGAATTCAAATCCACTAATTCTGAATCGATCATTAACCCAATTTGCTGTTGAATAAGAATCGCAGACGGCATCATTTCGCGATTGACGAACTCAAAAGCAGGAAACTTCTTGCTCCGGTCTGACTGCAAAACTTTAACTTGTTCAATAAACGTCGGTAGCTGAGACAAATCTTTCAGAATACGATCTAAAACTGCAGCATCTTCTTTTGATTGATTCGCACTGATTTTCGAATTCAGTTTAGCCAGTATCTCTTCGGAAGTTTCAATGCCTTTTGCATAAGACTTTAGGTTTTCTGGGTCATTCGTCAGCATATACATGCTCAACGCATTCATACTTTTTTCAAGCACATTGGCCATTTCATTCGCTTGCAAGGCAATTGGCTGTTTAACTTCCACCACTTCCTTGACGTTTTCTCGCACAATAAACAGATTGACTGCCGCTTGTATGGTAATGATTGCCAAAACCGTCCAGATTACGCCGAAACCGAAGCGCATCTTTTGTTTTATAGTCAATTTTTGTAGAAACTTTTCCATGCAAATTCCATCTTTGAAACAGTTAGATTATGCAACATCAAGCAAACTCAATGCCAGCAGTAACAATTCTTTAAAAATAAGCATCCTGCCAATTCCTTTGACTAAAGGTCGGTTCACCCTAAAAACCAGCCAGGCCTGCGGCATTAAAGGGTTAGCTTACACAAAAAAACCACTCTAAAAGTGGTTGAATTAAAGCCATAATGAATCTCAGGTTAAAGTGGCGTTCTATCCTCTGTCAAAAAACCGGTAAAAAATACCGCTAAATTTTTAATCACGGTAAGGATAATGCCCACGGGCAATCAACCCACCATCCATTGTCAAAACCGATCCTGTCATCCATTCCGCAGCATCAGACAATAAAAACGCCGTTGCCATTCCCATATCTTCAACAGTACCGTAGCGTCCAGCCGGCATAGCATCGACCCATTTCTTTTCCATGGCAGGCTGGTACAAAATATCAAACGTCCTTTCAACCGGAACAACACCGGGTGCCAAACTATTGACACGAATATTATATTGCCCCCATTCAACTGCATGGACTTTCATCATTGCATCCAACCCGGCTTTAGATGCAGCATACGCAGCAAACCATTCACATGTTGCCTGTCCATGAATGCTACTGTTATTAACAATGACACCTTTTTGTTTGATCTGTTTGCAAGCATCGGCAAAATGCGTGCTCAGTAAATAGGGGGCTTGTAAATTCACCGCAATGGTGTCGTTAAATTGCTGCCCTGCCTTATCATTCAAACTGAGCGATTTAGTGATAATACCGGCATTATTCACCAACCCATCAAGTCCCTCAAAAACCTGCCAGGCCTGGTTAAAAAAGCTGGGGAGTGAATCTAACTGTTTAAAGTCACACGGCAGAACTTGAGCTTCCGCACCTAATTCCGTCACTGTCTGGTAAGTTTTTTCAATGCCGACCTCATTACGATTGTAATGTAAAACCAAGCGACACCCTGCTTGCGCTAAAACGGAAGCCATTCCCGCACCAATGCCGCTGGACGCACCGGTGATTAAAATGCGTCGTCCATTTAAATCTGGAAACTTAGGGGATGTTGTTTGCATAAAATCTCTAACTCATTCATTTCATTCAATGGGAGGACGGAGTAGACAGTGTTAACAAGACGTCCACAATTTTTTCTTTTGCCGAGTGAGGAGCCGATGCCCGGATAGAGCGTGAAGCGGTTTCACATTGATGACCTGCCAGCCAAAATTGCAGTCTTTCTGCCAGCAATTCCGGAGTCATATCGGCTTGCTGAAGAACTTCTCCACCATGCAAGTCCACCAAGGCCTGCGCATTGGCCGTCTGATGGTCATCCACCGCATAAGGGAACGGCACTAAAATGGCTGGCCGAGCGGCAGCCATCAACTCTGAAACCGTCAAAGCGCCTGAACGACACACAACCAAATCTGCCTGCTGATAAGCCGAAACCATATCATCAATAAATGGCACAACATCTGCGGCAACATTTGCAGCTTCATAACTCGACAAAGCTTGTTGAAGTGTTTTTTGTCCGGTCTGATGAATCACCTGAGGGCGTTGTTCCGTTGGCAACAATGACAACGCTTTCGGTAGTGTTTCATTTAACGCCAAGGCGCCTCGACTGCCACCCAATACCAATAACTGTCGGGGGGAATGGGCCTTTACAACGGAAAGGGTTTCTAATCCACTTCTGACAGGGTTTCCAATCACCTCCACCTGTGGACCTTTTATATTGCTTTGAGGAAAGGCACAAATGACTTTTTTAGCAAAAGGTGCCAATAACTTATTGGTCAAACCGGGTATCGCATTTTGTTCATGAAGAACGAGCGGTTTTTTTGAGGACAGAGCGGCCAACCCACCTGGGCCACACACAAATCCACCCATGCCTAACACCAAGTCAGGCGCCTCTTGTCGGATAATGTTTCGTGCTTGTCTCCAAGCTTTAAACACATTGAAAGGCGCTTTTAACCAGCCGAGCAATCCATTTCCCCGTAGACCCGAAATTGAAATGGCATAAAAAGGAATCTTAGCGGCATCCACCCATTGTTTTTCCATGCCATTATGCGTTCCCAACCAAACCGTTTTGACTTGCTTGTCAGCCAATGCTTCTGCTAATGCTAATCCCGGGAATACATGGCCTCCCGTTCCGCCCGCCATAATCAAAATTTTTTTCATCGTTTAGTTTGTCCACTTTCATCAATGCGATCTTCCAGAGCCGCTTGTCGCGTTTCCTGATCAACTCTTAACACCATCGCGACACCAATAAACAACATTAAGACACTGGACCCACCATAACTCATAAAAGGCAGAGTTAACCCTTTGGTTGGGAAAAGCCCTAGATTGACTCCCATGTTAATCATAGCTTGCAGCACAATCCAAATCCCGACACCATAGGCAATTAACCCGCCAAAGTAATTGGTTTGGTTAAAGGCTTTGCGCCCTATTCTAAAACAGCGATACAGCAAAGTTAAATACAATAATGCTAAGAAAGCGACCCCAATCAATCCATATTCTTCAGCGTAGATTGAAAATAGAAAATCAGTATGCGCATCGGGTAAATACAAAAGCTTTTGTACACTTTCACCGATACCCACACCGAACCACTCTCCTCTTCCGGAAGCAATCAAGGCTTGTGTCAACTGATACCCATGACCGAACGGGTCAGACCAGGGATCCAAAAAGTTGGTTACCCTCGCCATACGATATGGAGAAGTAATGACCATCATCACCAATAAGGTTGCAATCGGCAACACCGTCATCACAAAAAAGCGCCAAGGAGCTCCGGCAATCAACAACATCCCTGTAATAATAACGGCAATAACAAACGTACTACCGAAATCAGGTTCTAATAGCAGCAGAATTGCCATGACCCCAAACGGCAACGCCAGCCGGATAACGGCCTCAAAACTTTCTCGTACTGCCGTGGCATGGCGATCTAGGTAGCCCGCCATGAAAACAACCACCGCAATTTTCATAAATTCCGATACCTGAAAGTTCATTACCACGAGTGGTAACCAGCGTTTACTCCCGTTGATCTCACGCCCGAAGATCAAGACCATTACCAATAAAATCAGTCCGACAATAAATAATTGTCCTCGATGTTTTCGCCAAAAGGAAAGGGGAATGTTCAGCACAATGTAGGCCGCTACAATCCCCAACCCCATCGAAAACATTTGTCTTAATAAATAATGTGTCGGATCACCAAAACGCTTTTCACTGATCGCGATTGAACTGGAAGCAACCATCGTCAACCCAAGTGTAATCAAAATCGCCAGCGTGCCTATCAGCCAATAATCAATTGACCAGCTTTGACTGTGTTGGCGCCAATCACGTATCGGCATATTAGCTTTTGCCTCCAACTTCATCGGCAATGAACTCTTGCACTAGAGCCTCGAAGGCATTTCCTCTGTCGATATAATTTTTAAATTGATCAAAACTTGCACAAGCGGGTGAAAACAAAACAGCATCTCCAGGTTTTGCGATGGTTTTAGCTAACAAGACAGCCTCTGATAAAGTGTCCACTAGTTGTACTTTATCCTTTGGAAGCTGTTGCGCGATGACCGCCTTATCCTGACCGAACAAAATTGCTTGTCCACATGACTGGGAAACGGTTTGACCCAATTCTTTAAAATCGGCATCTTTACCCACGCCCCCTGCAATCAAAATCACTTGACCTTCAAGTGTTTCCTTAATTGATTCGATGGCGGTGACAGTTGCTCCCACATTGGTTCCTTTGGAGTCATTAACCCAACAAATGCCTTCTTGCTCCAACACAACTTGCGTTCGATGCGGTAGACCTTTAAAGGCTTTAAGAACTTTTTCAAATACAGTATCTGGTAATTCAAATGGCCGACATAACGCCATCATCGCTAAAGCGTTTAACTGATGATGAAGACCTTGTTGAGCCATGGCCGTCACCGGAACCGACGCATGGCTTTCCCACCCCAGCCAGGCCTGGCCGTTTTTCATCACGATCCCATATTCTTTAGGAGGAAGCGCTTCAGCATAATTCAATCCGAATCGAACTTCATCGCCTGGCCGAGCAATTCCGACACGTTCAAAATCCAGTGGCAGCACAGCCAGTTCGGTGTTATTTAAAATTGTCATTTTGGCTTGAATATAATCTTCAAGAGCAAGATAACGATCCATGTGGTCTTCTGAAATATTAAGCACAGTAGCCGCAATCGTTTGTAAGGAGTAGGTTGTTTCCAATTGAAAGCTCGATAACTCCAAAACATAAACGTCGAACTCGGTTTGATGAGTTAATAAATCCAACGCGGGACAGCCTATATTTCCACCGACACCCACGACATAACCGGCCTCTTTTAGGACTTCCGCAACCAAAGTCGTAACCGTACTTTTCCCATTAGAACCGGTAATCGCCACAATGGGCTTACCTGCTGCTCGAGCAAACAGTTCAATATCACCAATCACCTCAGTGCCTTGGTTAATACAGAACTTCACCCAAGGTTCAGACTTGGGAATCCCCGGACTCAAAACAATAGAATCGATTTTCCCACACCATTGCGTCGGTAGGGTTCCCGTCGCAAACTCAACATCAGGATAAGCCTTTTCCAGCTCTGACGTATCAAACTCAGGACGCGTGTCCAGAGCATAACAAGCCTCTCCCTGGCTGGCAAAATAATTTAAAACACTCTGACCGGTTAATCCTAATCCTGCAACGAGATACACTTCGACAATCCTTTTCTTTATTGAACTTCGTTGTTCTATGCAACTTTTTAAATGTTTCTACTCAGCTTTCATCATCGAATTTTTAAGCTGGCTAATCCAATCAACACCAATAAGATGGTGATGATCCAGAAACGTACGATGACTTGCGATTCATGCCATCCTTTTTGCTCAAAATGATGATGCAATGGTGCCATCAAAAAGATACGTTTTCCATTTCGAAACTTATAAGAGCCTACTTGTAAAATGACAGATAAGGTTTCAGCAACAAAAATGCCTCCCATAATAAACAACACCAATTCTTGACGCACGGCTACAGCCACCACACCTAAAGCCGCACCGATTGCAAGAGAGCCGACATCTCCCATAAACACCTGTGCGGGATGGGCATTAAACCATAAGAACCCTAAACCGGCTCCGACCAGAGCGGCACAAAAAATAGCCAACTCTCCCACCCCAGGAATATAAGGAATTTGTAAATAGTCTGAAAAGTATAAATGCCCAGTCATATAAGCAAACACCCCCAATGCACCCGCCACCATCACTGTCGGCATAATCGCCAAACCATCCAAACCGTCGGTGAGATTGACCGCATTCGAAGTACCCACGATAACGAAGTAAGCCAAAACAACCGTCCAGGCACCTAAATAGATAAAGGTATCTTTCATATAGGGAATCAACAACTGAGTTTCCGCTGGCACTTTTGCCAAAGAATACAGCGTGAAAGCCGCTACCAAACCCACAACCGACTGCCAAAAGAACTTGGTACGAGAACGCATGCCGTTCGGGTCTTTGTACACCACTTTTTTATAATCATCTACAAACCCAATCACTCCAAACCCAAGCATGGTGAGGGTGGCAATCAATAGATAATGATTGGTTAAGTTACCCCAAAGTAAAATGGCGATGGAAACCGAAAACAAAATCATGACGCCGCCCATCGTTGGCGTTCCGGTTTTAATCAGATGTGTTTCCGGTCCATCCAAACGAATACTTTGACCAACTTTTAAGCGAATCAACCATCGAATCACGCGCGGGCCAATCACAAAGGAAATAAGCAGTGCGGTCAGCACACTCATAATGGTACGCATCGTAATATAATTAAAAACACTAAAGCCGGAAATATATTGTGAGAGGTAATCGGTTAAATAAATCAGCATACCATTTATCCTTGCTTATTTTGATGACTGGTGGAAGAGCTCGCTTCCAATGCGGCTAACACTTTTTGACTGACCTGTTCCATTTTTGCTGAACGGGAGCCTTTCACGAGTAAATTTTGTATTTTATTTTGCTGGATTAAATCCATGACCTCTTGGGCCAAGGCGTCGTGCGAATCAAACCACTTAGCCCCTTCTCCAAAAACAGATTGCATGCATTGAGTTGCTTCACCGAACAGTAGCAAATGATTTACCCCTCTCTCCTTGGCAAAAGCAGCAACCTCTTGATGCAAAGCTTCAGACTCAGTGCCAAGCTCAGCCATGCTTCCCAAACAAACGGCTGAAGAACCAGGTAACTGAACCAGCGCATCAATCGCAGCTTTGACGGAAGAAGGATTCGCGTTATAACTGTCATCAATCAAAATCCCATTCGGCAATTTCGACTGCTGTAGCCGTCCTGCAACCCCATCAAAATCGACCAGGCCTGGGTAAATATCAGACCAAGACAAGCCTAATGCTAGGCAAGCTGCGGTTGCTGCGGCTGCATTCATGGCATTATGAATCCCTAAAACAGGCATGGTCACATCTTTTGATTGACGTACTGCCTGCCAATTCAAATCAAGCGTAAACCTTATTTGGTTTTCTGTTTGTTTAAAATTGGTCACTTGCACATTTGCAAAGCGCGCTTGCCCAAATGTGAGGATGGACAACCCTAACTGTTGGCTTTTTTCGACCCAATAATCAAACCCGGGAGAATCCGTGTTTAAAACAGCCTTGCCGCCTTCGCAAACACCGTCCAAAATTTCACCTTTGGTTTCAATCACGCCTTCCAAAGAACCAAACCCTTCCAGGTGGGCGCCCGCTGCCAATGTAATGACGGCAACATCCGGCTTAGCAAGCTGCGTGAGGTAGGCAATCTCTCGGACATGGTTAGCCCCCATTTCGATTACAGCATAATCATCCGATGTTGATAATTCTAATAAGGTACGAGGCAAACCATAATCATTATTGAAATTCCCTTGCGTTGAGAGAACCTGAGTCTGCTTGGATAATATATGTGCAAGCAGTGCTTTTGTAGTCGTTTTACCGTTTGACCCGGTGACCCCAACCAATCCTTTTAACGGCATTTGTTGGCGATGCCAGGCGGCAAACTGACCAAAGGCAATGCGCGTATCATCCACTAAAACCGCAGGCACAACGGTTTCCATCGGCTCAGAGATTAAAACCGCAACCGCACCTTGGCGAACCGCTTCTCCGATAAAAGCATGCCCATCAAAGTGCTCGCCTTTAATTGCGATATACAATGCGCCTGATTTTAGCGTGCGCGTATCCGTACTCACCGATGTAAAAACAACCGGCTCATCCCCCAATAACTCACCCGCCAACACGCCGTTTACGGCCTCAACAAGATCGGCTAAATTCCATGTCATCGTATTATCCTTATCAACCCTTGCTTATCTTTACAGACAAAAGATCTTTAACGATCTTCTGGTCACTCATTGGCCAGCGCTTCCCTTGGATTTCCTGATACTCTTCATGCCCCTTACCGGCGATAACCACCACATCTTGCTCTGATGCCTGTTTAATTGCATAGGCAATCGCTTCTGGACGACTATGAATGACTTGTGCAGGGCGCTGCATTCCCTTTTTAATATCCGCCATAATCGCTTCCGGCAATTCTGTTCGAGGGTTATCATCAGTCAGCACCACTTTATCTGCGTAAGTTTCTGCGACTTTACCCATTAAAGGGCGTTTCCCCGTATCGCGATCGCCTCCACAACCAAACACCAGCCATAAAGTTGTTTTTTTATCTGAAACATGATGTCGCACTGCATTTAAAACCACTTCCAACGCATCTGGCGTATGTGCATAATCAACCAGTACCGAAGGTGTCCCTGACTGAGTTAACAGCTCCATTCGACCTATCACCGCTTTAACAGACAGTAATGACTTTTCTATCTGGTGCTCCGTTAAACCACAGGCTACCATCACAGAAACGGCACATAACACATTCTCTAGATTAAACTGCCCCATTAAAGGTACCTCAAAAGGAATAGAAGTACCTTTCACTCTGAAAGTCCCTTGTATTCCGCAAGTGTCCAGATGACTATCTAAGCAGGCGATATCGGCCTGTACCGTTTTTTGAGAATACGTTACGATCGTATCTTTAGACGGCAACTCTCGCAATAATGCTTGCCCCACCTTATCATCGACATTAATGACATGAGACCGACCAGAGTAATTTAAAAATAGTTTTTTCTTTGCCGCCTGATAAGCTTCTTCCGTTTTATGAAAATCTAGATGGTCTCGTGTCACTTGGGTCATCGCAAGCACATCAAAATCAATTCCTTTAATTCGCCCTAGCTCAATGGCGTGAGAGGAGACTTCCATTACCACATAGTCCGCTTGCTCTTCAGCAAAGCCATTCAGCAAATGATTCAGCATCACCACATCAACGGTGGTGTTTATGCTGGGGTGCAAATTTCCGAACCAGCCATTACCCAACGTTCCCAGCAACGCAACTTTTTGATTTAACGCGGTCAACATCTGGGCAATGTAGTGACTGCTTGATGTTTTGCCATTGGTGCCCGTTACGCCAATCACTTTAACGCGCTCACTTGGAGCGTCGTAGAACCATTTAGCAAAGGTCGCCAATTGTTGAGCCAGTGACTCTATCTCAATAACAGGGCACATCTTATTCAGGGCTTGTTGGTGAGAGTGATTAAATTCTACCAGGCCTGCCCGATCCGTCAGAATACAACTCGCACCTTGTTTAATTGCCTGTCCAGCATAAGCCATTCCATGAGATTGGCCACCTTGCAATGCAATAAAGGCAGTGCCTCTCTCAACTTGGCGAGAATCGATCGTTAATGCCGAAACACCTACATCAGTCATACCGCTTGCCACTACCGATTCAGGTACTTGAAAAAAAGTCAGGATATCAGTCAACTGTTTCATTTACGGTCATCCTCTATCCTCTCATCAGGCGCAACATTTTTTAAACGCAAGACTTCTTCCATGACTTCTTTAAAAATTGGCGCCGCGACTTTACCACCATAATAGATTCCTCGGCTTGGCTCGTTGACGGCGGTTACCATAATATATTTTGGATTTGAAACAGGCACCATGCCCGCAAACAGGGCAATGTATTTATTCTGCTCATACCCCCCTATTTTGGTTCGATGAACCGTACCGGTCTTGCCGGCAATGCGGTACCCTTCAATTTTAGCTTGAGGTGCGGTTCCATTACGCCCAACTACTTTTTCCATCATCTCAAGCACAGCTTCTGCCGCTTCCTTCGAAACCACTTGATGACCTTCAGGTACATCATTCAGTTTTAACAAACTTAAAGGTTTGATACGACCTTGGTTGGCAAAAATCATATAGGCATGTGCCAACTGCATCAAATTAATATTAAAGCCATAACCAAACGAAGCTGAAGCCTGGTCAATGGTCTGCCATTCGTTCGCAGGACGTAAAAACCCCAAAGTCTCTCCTGGCAAGAACAGGCCCAAGTCTTGTCCAAACCCCACATCATGATACATTTGCCATTCATCATTTGGCGTCATTTTCAAAGCAATTTTGGTAGCGCCCACATTACTGGAAAACTTGATCACTTCCGCCGGCGTCAATGTACCATGATTTCGAGTATCCGTGATACGTTGCCCTTGAATATGAATCGATCCGGGTGAGGTGTGAATCTTGTCAGTCAAATGAATCAGGTTCAAATCCAATGCCTTTGCCATAATAAAAGGCTTGACTGTTGACCCTGGCTCAATACGATCTGAAATAACACGATTTCTTAAACGCGCGCCTTTCAATTGACTACGATCATTCGGGTTAAACGCAGGCAAGGACACCATCGCTAAAACTTCCCCAGTTTTAGCATTTAAAATAACCGACATAATCGAGCTGGCTTGATGCTTAATAAAGCTTTTTTTTAAGGCATGGTAAAGAAAAAACTGTATATCTTTATCAATACTCAAAGTAATAGGCTTACCCGGTTCAGCAGGGTGAATATCTTTTACAAACTCCACCACCCTTCCTGCACGGTCTTTGATGACTTGTTTTTTCCCTGCAACCCCAGACAACCAGTCTTCATATGTCTTTTCTATCCCCGCAATCCCAACGTCATCAATATTGGTGTAACCAATTAAATGTCCGACCACTTCGCCTGCAGGATAATATCGTTTATATTGGTTTTGGACGTAAAGCCCAGGTACATCCAGTGCTTCAATCTTGGCAGTCAACTCAGGCAAAACACCGCGTTTCACATACAAAAAGCGACGATTTTTTTTCGCCAAAACCTGGGGAGTAAAACTTCTGGCCGAAACACCAAGCAATGACAACATTGTTTGATAGGCTTGTTTTTTCTCTTCAATTAATGCTTGCCGTTTGCTATAGTCGCTGACACTCAGTTTATCCAGATTGGTTTTCTGCTTTTGTTGCTGAGAATCTAAATAGAAAGATAGAATTTTAGGATCCACCCAAATAGAGTCTATTGGAGTGCTTAACGCCAGGACATTTCCATTTCGATCAAGAATTTCTCCTCGAGGAGCAGGAATTTCTAAACTTCTTATTTGACGTTTATTGCCTTCATCTTGAAGAAAGTCAGACTCTATAATTTGGACGTGAAATGCTTTGGCAAAAATGGCAATGAACAACATCACGATCAACGCGAAGATCAACGAATCTCTATTAGTCTTCGGATTCTGCTGAGGCTGCATCAAGTTTTTCCAAAATAATGGTTTGAGAATTCAAATTTTCTGGTGTCTTGTCTAGCGTCATATTTAACTGTGTTCTAGCAATATGCTCTACCCGTGCTAAAGCGGTTAAATGATGTTTTTCTAATGTTAGCTTGCCGTGCTCTTCATTTAAAATCACTTCCTGCTTCAATGCATTGGCATATTGCGTTTCTAAATGACGAACTTGGTGTTGAACTTGGATGATGGATATCAGAGAAATAAAGACAAGAGCCAGCAAAAGGAGTGCAAAGAAACCTTGCCAGTTAAATTGTTTAAACTGACCGAGTTTAGGGAGTTTTTGCACTGCCATATGCTAGTCCAGAATGACTAAATAAAACATTCAGTCATCACCGTACTGACAAGTAATTAATCGACTTGTCGACGTAAAAAAGCAGGAATATCGAGATAGTTAGAACTTGAGTCGACACTACCTGTCACACCACCGTTTACGACCATTTTTGGACGAACAACTTCTGGTGAAGACTTTTCCGCTGAAGTATTTGAGCTTGAAGCCACCTTCTCAGCTTCCACTTTCTCTTCTGCCTTACTGGCTTCAACAGCTTGCAGATTAGGCTTAACTACCTCAGGACGTTTTGCACCACCGACTTCCGACAAACCCGTTGCCACCACTGTGACACGAATTTCATCCGTCATAGATTCATCGATAGATGTTCCAATAATGACTTTGGCATCTTCTGAAGCGACTTGATCAATCACATCACCAACTTCGTTAAATTCACCCAACGTGAAATCAAGTCCCGATGTAATGTTAACCAATAGACCTTTTGCACCCGACACAGAAATATCTTCCAACAAAGGGTTTGCAATGGCCTTCTCAGCCGCTTTAATTGCGCGATCTTCACCAGAAGAGTGCCCCACACCCATCATGGCAACGCCACGTTCAGACATGACTGTACGTAAATCCTCAAAGTCAACGTTAATCATCCCTGGTCGAGTGACCAGCTCAGAAATACCCTGAACGGCTCCGTGAAGAACTTCATTTGCATAGTCGAATGCTTTGGCTAAAACAAAATCACGCCCCAATACTTTTAACAGTTTATCATTCGGAACCGTAATCAATGAGTCAACATTCTCAGCTAGTTGCTGAATACCTGCTTCAGCAATTTTAGCTCGACGCTCAAAACCAAATGGACGACTGACAACCCCTACCGTCAGGATGCCCATTTCACGTGCTGCCTGTGCAACAACGGGGGCAGAACCGGTTCCTGTTCCACCGCCCATTCCAGCCGTGATAAAAACCATGTCCGCGCCTTTAAGCGCCTCTTTAACCTGTTCAATATTTTCTTTAGCCGCTTCCATCCCTTTTTCAGGATCCGCGCCTGCGCCCAAACCGTTAGCACCCAGCTGAATACATGTTTCAACCGTAGAATTCTTCAGTGCTTGTACATCGGTATTTGCACAAATAAAATCAACGCCTTCAACTTCTGAACGCACCATGTAATCAACAGCATTTCCGCCGCCGCCACCGAGACCAACAACCTTGATCTTTGGCATGCCCGCGTCTGCAGAAATGGTTTCCTGTAAATTAAACTTCATGTGATACTCCCCTTAATCAACACAATGTTACCTACATTTATTTGCTCAATATTCGAACAAACAAATTCTGTTTATCAGAGCTGCTTTATGCAGCGCTTGTTTAAATTCTTTCCGCGATTCTCAGTACAGCACTTCGCGATCGCGGATTTTCTTGGCACTCTTCTTTCGAAGGAAAAACGGGTTTGCCAACCTTTTTAATCACCGGTTCAATAACTTCTAACTGAATCGGTGAGTCTGGAAACAAGTCTTTGATACGCGATTGATCGCGAATAAATTGCTTCACAATACGGTCTTCTAAAGAGTGAAAACTAATCACCGAGAGTCGCCCCCCGGTTTTCAGTACCGCAACCGATGCTTCCAAAACGGTCTTCAACACATCCAACTCACGATTTACTGCAATTCGAATTGCCTGAAAAGTGCGTGTCGCTGGATGTTTATGTTTTTCAGTTTTCGGCGAAGCTTTCGTAACGACCTGCGCTAAATCTAACGTCGTTTGCAATTTTTGTTCTTGTACTGCTTCTTTTATATGTCGAGCAATTCGCCCTGAAAACCGTTCTTCTCCATATTGTTTAAGCACTTGCGCCAGAGTTTTTTCATCGACTTGCGCCAACCACTCTTTTGCACTAAGACCTGTTTGAGGATTCATGCGCATATCCAAAGGCCCTGAACGCATAAAACTGAACCCTCGCTCAGCTTCATCCAATTGAGGGGAAGACACCCCTAAATCAATTAAAATTCCGTCAATCTTTCCGACCCAATCTCTTGCCTCACAATACTGTTGCAGTGCCTCAAAACTTCCATGCTGAATTTCAAATCTCGGGTCATCAAAATTCGCATCCGCATACCGTATGGCTTCCGGATCCTGATCGATCGCAAGCAATCGCCCTTGCTCACCCAGTTCATTCAAAATAGCGCGACTGTGTCCGCCTCGCCCAAAAGTACAATCCACATAAATCCCATTCGGATCAATATTCAGCCCTGCAACAGATTCTGACAACATCACAGGGTAGTGATTTGACTGCCCCGTTTGCTCTATCTCAGACATATTACAAACTCAAACTCGACAGAGATTCCGAGACATTCCCGACTGAAGCCGAATCCAACATTTCAGGTCGACTTGCATCCCACGCTTCTTGAGACCACAGTTCAAACTTATTCCCTTGTCCTAACAAAATGGCTTCTTTTTCAAGCTTGGCATGCTCTCGAAGCAAGCTGGGCAGCAACACTCGTCCTTGCCCATCCATCTCCATTTCAGAAGCATGCCCTAACAATAGTCGCTGAACGAGTCGTGCTTGGGGATCCATATTAGGGAGTGACATTAATTTACGTTCAATCACTTCCCACTCATCCATGGTATATATCAACAGGCAAGGGCTATGCAGATCAATTGTGGCGACAAGCTGGTTCTCACTTGCGTCTGCAATAGACTCACGGTAGCGTTTGGGAATAGCCAAACGCCCCTTTGCATCCATATTGATTGAATTGATCCCACGAAAGAACAACATTTATTTCCACTTTTCGCCACTTTGCACCACTTGTCGCCACTATATTGAACTTTGATACCCCTGTCAAGCGTATTTACAGATTGAATTATGAATTTCTTTTTACAGACCAACAACTTAGCGCGCACACCTGCTTTCAAAACTCTTCGAAAGAGTCACTACTTAAGCTTTAATTTTCAACAAGTTATAAGCAAAAATAATAATTAAAATTAAGTATAAAAAATAAAGCATTCAAATATAAAACAAGGAAAGCTGTCACTCTGGTTTTTAACCGAAAACACAACATATAGAATAAAAACAACAAGATGCATACTAAATAAGCAATTCTTAAACATCAAACTCATTTAAAGGGAGAAAAGTGGGGATTTTTTTGAAAAAAAACCAAAAAAGTGGTTTTTTAGGGAAAAAAGATGAGGATTTGTTCTTAAACAAGAAATAAAAAGTGCAAGAAGATCTATAAGCCGGGTTCTGTACCATTGCTGGTGACAATCATTCATCTAGGAGAAGCATCGCTACTTCCCTCAAGCAACCTACCCGAAAACCAGGTACGAGCCGCACCTTGTTCAAGCAAAGCTCGAACACGTTTTCCTATTTGGTCTTGCACTGAATGGGGTTTACCTTGCCACAAACGGTTGCCCGCTGCGCGGTGCGCTCTTACCGCACCCTTTCACCCTTACCAATCAAATTGGCGGTCTACTCTCTGCTGCACTTTCCGTCGGCTTCCACCGCCCAGCCGTTAGCTGGCATTCTGCTCTATAGTGCCCGGACTTTCCTCGAGAAAATCTCGCGACTGTCCAACCTTCTTGCGATGCAAACTTTACCCGAGAGTCGAACAAAAGTCCACTGATTAAAACGCTCTGAAAATCAAAATAAGATACAAAAAATGCATTCCTTCTCAAGCAAACGCTAACAAAGTTCCTATGACAGCATAAAAACCTCTAATTTTGAAACCTACAATCGCTCTGATAGGATGCCTTTTCGTCAAAATTAAAAGAGCGAATGAATCAATGGATATGATGACTAAAAATCACAGTGAAGATAAAAAGCCACAACTATCGATTTATAAACCGTCTCTATTTCTATTTGCTCTGACAACCACTGCCACATTTATTTTATTTAACCTATAACACCTTCTTTTCTTTCTGCTACAGACTTTAGTACTTATTTTATCCCCCTTAATAGGGTTGAAGCCTGATAGAATAAAACCATGTTCCGCTATCTCAAACTCCAAATCCATAAAATTGGCCGAAAAACCAAAGCATCCCCGTTTCTAAACAGGTACTTTCCTCGTTTTAAAGACAATGTTTATTGGTTTGGCGATCGAAAATCATTTGCAAGAGCCGGCTTTATCGGAGCTTTTTGCATGATGCTGCCAATACCATTTCAAATGGTATTGGGGTCAATCCTTGCCTATTATGCTCGTGCAAATATCCCTTTGGCGACAGCATTGGCGTGGATTACCAATCCTCTGACTATGGGATTTATTTGGTATGGCGGTTATCGTTTTGGAACCTGGCTTCTGAATACACCTGAACTAGCGGCCATCGATCCACATATCCCAATCGCTTCATTAGAATGGTTTGATCAAATTTTTCCATACATATGGCAGCCCTTCTTCTTAGGCAATTTGGTGTTAGGAACAATTATCGGCAGTCTATTCTATCTTGTCATTGCGCACTTTCATTTCTCTTTTTTCAAAAAGCTTTTTAAATCTGACGGCTAAGCCACTATATACTCGCCAATCATACTGACACGGCTTGATTACTTAGTTTCGAAATCTCAAATAAAACCCTGCGATTAAACTGACCATTCCTACGATCATTAAAGACATGGCTTTATCACTACTGGTGCCAGTAAATACCTCAGAAACCTGAGAACTAAATGAATCCGACGCTTGAATTCCCCAAATCAGCAACAATATTCCTAAGCCAATCAAAATAAAACTTAATAAATTTCTAGACACATTCATCGCTCCTGTGAAATATACGACTTTCATTCTATCGATATGAGTGCAAACCTCAACAAAAAGTAAAACTGTTCACACGACAGCGCGATGAACTGCGATAATTCTTTTATTAAAACTATTTAGGAGTCAACCATGACGGTCTGTGGAGTAGAGTTAAGCGGAAATGATGCCATTATCAGCTTAATCAAATTTGAAGCTGAAATATTTAATTTACCAGAATGCCGCGCACGACGAATTCAATGTCCAAACCCGGACAGAGCGGAAGATTTGAAATATTTTCAAAAAACATTTTCAAAACTGGTTGAAGATTATCAGGTTGACCAAGTGGTTATTCGAGCTCGACAAAAAAAAGGGAAATTTGCCGGTGGCGCAAACGGCTTTAAACTGGAAGCTGCTTTACAATTAATTCCAAACTTAAAAACAACCCTGTTAAACGCAGCCACTCAAAAAGTCGCTTTAAAAAAATATCCGCTCCCCATCTCTTTTTCAGAAACCGGGCTTAAAAAGTTTCAAGAACCGGCATTTATGACCGCTTTTGCCTATATTGCCGATCAGTACGAATGGTAATTCGTCTTAAAATTTCGCTAACTTATTTAAAATAAAAGAAAAAATAGTTTTCCTTTTATTTTAAATCTTAATATCTCCTTATATAACAAACACTTACAGCCCATAATAAGTTTTTCCAATTAAATCATCAATTTTTTTAACAATAATAACAAGCAGATAGGCACAGTTTTTTCTTAAGACTCGTTAAAATAGTCCACTAAAGTAACCCCTTATTGAAATATCATTTATGGCTTTTAACAAAAAAAACAATTCAACCCCACCGGAAAACACAATAGAAGAAAAGCGCCAACATCCTCGCTACCGTCGTAATTTCAAGATCATTTTGAATGACACGCCATTCAATGGCTATGATATTTCACTAGGAGGAATTTCTTTTGCCACTGAGGAACCTGCACCCAACATCAGCAGCGGAAAGATTTTTTCAAATGTACAAATCTCCGGAGCCAAAGGAGAGCCATATAAAATTGATGCGATAGTGATCAGTTCTTACCGCAAAAAGAACGGTCATCATTTTTATGGCGCGCGCATTGTAAATATGCCGGAGCACTCCCTGCCAATGCATGAAGACTTGACCTTAGGCAAACAAGATATTGAAAACCTGTTAAGTGATACTTGTGGTACAGAAAAAGCGCCCATTTCCGTGCACCTTGAGAACCGGATCAACACAGCGATTGAACTGCTCCGAAAAGTGTATGTGTACCATCTGCCACCTGAATTATTATTGGTTAAAGAAGAGCTGTATGCTCCCAATCCGAATTTATCCAGAGTGGAAGATTTAATTAAGAAAAGCCCTGAGACCCTGGCAGAATTTATCAAAATCGCGCGAGAAGCATACCCTAAAAAATCCATTGACCAGTTAATGAAAGTACGGACCATTCTGAACCTGATTGGTCTTGATAATGTATTTGATTTATTTTGTTCAGCGATTTTAGTTCGCCAACACAATAACAGTCCTTTGGAAAATGCCATTATGATGCACGGCATGAATGCCGCCTTAGCTGCGGCAGAATTATCAGAAAGTGTTGAAGGCATTTCTCGCTCAGAAGCCTATTTAGGAGGGCTGTTACAAAACATCGGAGCGGTCTTCCTCTCGAAAATCGATCCGATTGGCTATAAACCGATTTTCTTAAGGTCTTTATCCAAGCCTTATGCCGCACGCAAACAAGAACTTGAACTGTTCGACACGTCACACAGTGAAGCGGGTGTGGTGATAGCCAAAAACTGGGGCATGATTCCGGAAATCTACAAAGGTATCTTGTTGCATCATTCTCGTCACATCACGCCCGAAATCAAACAAACGCATAGTAAAATCTGTGACATGGCATTACTGATGATGCTCAGCGACTTTGTCGCCTGTTCTGCAATGGGGCAAACCTATGTCAGTGAAGAATTAAAGCAATCGCGCGATTATGCTTTATCACACCTCACCATCAATCAAGTTGACGTCAAAGCGGCCTATACCATGGTCATTACCACAGGGCATAAGGCAGCCAAAATCACTCGCATTTAAAGCCTATTTAAATTCAAAAACATTCCAAATCAGGTTCTCGGCTTCATGGAAGCGCCGGCTTTTTCGGCTAAGGGCTCATCTGGCCAACGATGTTTCGGGTAACGACCTTTCATTTCTTTTTTCACTTCAAAATAAGACGTCTGCCAAAAGTTCGCTAAATCACTCGTCACCTGAATGGGCCTTCGAGCAGGAGATAGCAGTTCAAAAGTCAACGGTATCTGATTCCAAGCCAATCTTGGAGAACTTAATTCCCCAAAAACTTCTTGTAAGATCACTGAAACCTTCGGGTGTCCTTCGTAGTCAATCGGAATCAATTTTTGCGAGGGGGTTTTATAATAACGGGGGGCTTGTTGCTCTAAATCCTGCTGAAAATCATAGGACAGTTGTGCCTGCAATAACGCAAATAAATCTAATTTTTGTAGCGCCTTCACACTGGAAACATCACTTAAATAAGGCAGTAGCCAAGTAGTCAGGTTTGATTTTAGCCAGGCCTGGCTAAAATCAGGAAACTCTTCACGGTATTGCGAGAGCCAACGCACACGATTTAACCATGCCACCGTTTTAGAATGCCACGGCAACAAACTTAAATCTTTTTTAATCGCTGCCATCAAACACGATTGAATTGCTTCCTGATCCGGTTCTGACAAGGTGCTTTCGTTCAGCAACAATTTTCCTAAACATGTCTGCTCCCGTCCAAAAATCTCTTTTTTATTTTCATCAAAGAAATACTCTTTCTTTTGCTCAATCTGTTCAGCAAACAAACTTGTGACCACCTCGGGTGTAATCGGTGCTGCTAAATAAACCTGTCCTTCTCGACGCCGACCATCTACCGATGCAACCGCCAGCCAAGGTGACGACTGCAGTGCATCTTCCTCTCTCAAACAAACCCCTTTTCCATTGCGCATCAGGTAACGAGCGCCCTGACCTTTTCGTTTTTGCGCCAAACGATCAGGATATGCCATCGCAACCAAGGCACCTACATTCAATTGCAACTCTGTTAACGATAAAGCCTTGATTTTCCCCTGCCCTAATTTTTGATGCCAGCTTTTGGCATTCCTTAAAGCTTGCTCCATCGCCGACACTTGAATGGCATACTCTTGCTTAGCTTGGTTTCGATCTTGCCTGTAAGCTTGCAGAGCCAATAAGCGCTTTACTAAATCCGTTCCTTCAGAAAAAGACAGCACATCTCTTTCTGCTAAAACCCCAGCCAGGTCACAAGCAAGTGATTGGGCAGTTTCTTGATCCAATGTCGTGACCTGTTCCGCCACCAATAACATTTTGGCTAACCGAGAGGGCAGTCCTAACGTCATGCTTTTCTGACCTAACTCAGTTACCGCGCCTGATTCCGATAACAACCCCAAAGAAATTAACAGTGTTTTTGCCGCTTCATAATGCGGCATAGGGAGAGGCGTTAACCACATCAACTCTGCCGGCGCAGACACCCCCCAGTGTGCCAATTCTAGACACAGGTCAGATAAATCACTCTGGACAATCTCAGGATCATCAAAAGGCAACAACTGAGCCTGCTGAGATTCAGTCCAAAGACGGTAACAATGCCCTGAAAATAAACGCCCTGCTCGCCCTTTGCGTTGCTCCGCAGAAGCTTGAGAAATACGCTGGGTCGTCAACGTCGTCATACCACTAGAAACATCATAGAGTGCTTTACGCGTAAAACCGGAATCCACCACGGCACCAATCCCTTCAATCGTCAAACTGGTTTCAGCTAAATTGGTTGATAAAACAACCTTTCGACGCCCTTGAACATCTGGAACCAAAGCTAACTCCTGCTCTTCCTGCTTTAAGCTACCGTAAAGCGCTCGTATCACCACTTCTTTTGACAAAGAAGATTCTAATTGACGTTGTACTTTTTGAATATCTCCCTGCCCCGCCAGGAATACCAGAATATCTTGCTCGGTTTCGGCAAGCGCTCGACCAACCAAACCGGTTAAAACAGGTATCCAGTCTGTTGCGTGAATGGATTTCAAAGGCGACGGTAAATAACTGACCGAAACGGGAAATGTTCGCCCCGAAGATTGCAGCACAGAAACCGGCGGCGAAACTTGGTTAAACAACGCCTTGAGCGGTTTCAAATCCATTGTGGCAGACATGATTAAGAGCTTTAAATCCTCCCGTAATGCAGACTGCACCTCTAAACAAAACGTCAGTGCGAGGTCGGCATGAATGGACCGCTCGTGAAATTCATCAAAGATAACCATCGCAACGTCTTTCAATTCAGGGTCAGCTTGAAGCCGGCGTGTCAAAATCCCTTCGGTTACAATCTCTAAAACCGTACTGGAAGAACTTTTACGATCATTACGGATTTGATAGCCAATGCGCTGGCCAACCGGCTCACCTAATTGGCTGGCTAGATAATATGCAATCGACTTAACCGCCAAGCGACGCGGTTCGAGCATAATGATTTTGCGTCCTGCCAACCACTCGGATTCCAATAAGAATAATGGCACTGCGGTTGATTTACCCGCACCGGGTTCTGCTTGCAAAATAAGATTATTCTGTTTCTGAAAAACCTGCTGCAATTCGGGAAATAATGTTTCAACCGGAAGCTCTTTCATGTGATTAACTATACTTACCTATGTTCAGAAATAGAAACAATCCACTTCTTTCAATGAATTCCATACCAATCTATCAAAAAAATTAATAACTCAAAATGAATTGAAATCAATAAGTGTAACCGCCTTATTATCAGTCTAAAAGAGTTATTTCCATATATTTAGTACGCTTTTTACCTAAAAAACACCTTGTTTTATACGTTTTTTATTGATAAAACATTTAGAAAACAACAATATCCAATGCACATCAGAGCGAGGAACTGTACCCATGAGCAAAAACAACGGCCCTGTGACACAGAAAGAATATCCTTTAAAAGAAGGGATTACGATCGTTTCCCGGACTGACTTACACGGCAATATCATTGAAGCCAATGAAGACTTTATCGAAGCCAGTGGATTCGAATGGAAAGACCTCGTCGGACAACCTCATAATATCTTAAGACACCCTGATGTTCCCGCAGCCGTATTCAAAGATTTTTGGACGACTTTACAAGCAGGAAAACCTTGGTCACAAATCGTAAAAAATCGTCGAAAGAACGGCGACCATTATTGGGTGAAGGCCAACGCCACCCCCATTTTGAGCCTGTAAATAATTCTGTGTAAACGCTCGGTTGATCAAACATAAGGTTTCAAGCGTTCTTCATGCAGAATCATAAACTGGTTCATGGCTAATTTCCAGTCTCGAATCGGCATGGTCCATTTTTTTGAGGCCGATTCAATGGCCAGAAAAATGATTTTAAAGGCCGAGTTATCATGGCTGAAGATCTTGCGATTCTTGGTGGCTTTGCGAATCACCGAGTTCAAAGATTCAATCGCATTCGTCGTATAGATCACCTTGCGGATCGCCTGAGGGTACTGGAACAGCGTGGCCACATTGTCCCAGTTGTTGCGCCAGGAACGACCGATATTGGGGAATTTGTCATCCCATTTGGTCTCGAACTGCTCAAGCGCCAACAGAGCTTCTTCTTCGGTCACTGACTGGTAAACCTGTTTGAGGTCGTTGGCGACCTGTTTGCGCTCTTTGTAGCCAACATAACGCAGGGAATTGCGCACCATGTGCACAATGCAAAGTTGAACATCTGCCTGAGGGTAGACGGTATTGATGGCCTCAGGAAAGCCCGTCAGGCCATCAACGCTTGCGACCAGTATGTCCTTGACGCCTCGGGCTTCAAGGTCGTTTAAAACGCTCAACCAGAACTTGGATGACTCGGTCTCAGACAGCCACAGGCCCAGGCATTCTTTTTGGCCGTCGGTATTGACGCCAAGCGCTACATACATGGTTTTTCGCACCACCTGTTTGTCCTGGCGGACCTTGATGACAATACCATCGAGATACAGCAGCGGATAGACTTCGTCCAACGGACGAGAACGCCAGAGGGTGACTTTTTCCATGACCGCTTCGGTGACCTTGGAGATCAGTGTTGGCGAGACATCAGCGCCATACATCTCTTTGAACGTTGCCACAATGTCTCGGGTGGTCATGCCTTTGGCATAAAGCGCCAGTATCTGGTCATCCATGCTGGTCAGGCGGGTTTCGCCTTTTTTGATAATGGTGGGGTTAAACTCACTCTGGCGATCCCGAGGGATGGCGATTTCCACTTCGCCATGGTCGCCTTTGAGGGTTTTAAATGAATAGCCGTTTCGGCTGTTGTCGCTGTCGGAACTGTGGTGCTTGGGATAGCCCAGGTGCTCTTCCATTTCAGCACCGAGGGCGGCTTCAACGGTCATTTTAAGCAGACTGGCTGAGAGGTCAGACAAGTCGCTCTGAGTTTTGATATCCTTGGCCAGCTCAGCGGCCATGGCTTTGAGTTTTTCTTGGTCGATGTTGCTCATAGTGATTTTCCTTTTCGGGGAATTTTAAACTATGAGCGTTTACACAATTTGGTTTACAGGCCCCCCATTTTTGAAAATGGTGAAATCAAAGGCTACATGTCTGTCAGGATCCCTGCCACACGAGCCGAAATCACCGCAGCGGAAAAAGCCTATCAGCAAATTTCCGCGGGAAAACTCACATTGGAATGCGGATACCCCGTCACTTTAGCTTCTAAGCTCAATCCATTCACCCGCTTTGAGTCCAGTCATTTAATCATCTTCTTCAGTTTATTATTACTTTTATCAATCAACGCTCAACTTTTCACAAACAAAATTCCTGTCTTTGTATCGGAACTCCTAGACATTGTCTTTATTTTACTCATTCTTGCCACGTCAGTAATTACAAACCGTAAACTCAAAAAAGCCTACGAGCATTTAACCTGCATTGCAGAAGGCCATTTTAATCAACAAATTGATTCATCCGGTAATAACTTAATTAGTCGAATGTTGGGTCGTCTAAAATCAATGCAAATCCGGCTTGGAGCAGACTTCGATGATGTCAAAGCTTCCTTGAATAGCTCAATGCGAATTGAGCGCGCACTGGAGTCAGCTTCTTCTAACATTATGGTCGTTGATCGCTTTCGTAATATTATCTTTATGAATAAAGCAGTAAAGAAAATGCTCAAAAAGGTTGAGCCTGAGTTGAAAAAAGATTTACCCAACTTTGATGCTGACAACCTGATGCGCGAATCTATCGATGTGTTTCATCAACACCCAGAGCACCAAGCAAATTTACTTGACAGTTTAACCGACACCTATGAAGCTCGCATTAAAGTCGGCAATGCGACCATTGATCTGATTGTCGACCCTATTTTCAGCAAAGATAAAAAACGAATCGGCACAGTCGCAGAATGGAAAAACGTCACCGAACAATTGGCCATTGAAGAAAATATCAAAAAAATCGTCTCTAACGCTTCTGAAGGTTTGTTGGACGACCGAATCGACACCCACGAACTAGAAGGATTTAACAAGTCGCTATCGAATTCCATAAATGAATTACTGGAGTCCTTCTCCCACTTGATTCACAACGTCAGTGAAATCTTGTGCAAAATGAGCAATGGAGACCTTACCAACCGTATGGATGGCAATTATCAAGGAGAAGTTCATGCCATGAAAGTGGCGACGAACAGCGCTCTCACAAATATTGAAGCCACTTTTGGCCAAATCAAAACAGGCTCGAATGAAATTGGCAATATGGCAGGGGAAGTTTCTCACGCCAGTGAAGACTTATCTGAAAGAACGCAATCTCAAGCAGCATCGCTGGAACAAACCGCATCTTCGATGGAACAAATCACCAGCACAGTCAAGCAAGCTGCGGAGCACACACACCGTGCCAACCAGCTTTCGAGCGAGGCCACCAATGAAGCAGAGGAAGCCATTGAAGAAATGAAAGAAACGTCTGCCGCCATTCATGGCATCAGCGAGCTTAGCAAACAAATTGCTGACATCACATCCGTCATAGATGGCATTGCCTTCCAAACCAATCTTTTGGCGCTCAATGCGGCGGTAGAAGCAGCCAGAGCCGGCGAGCATGGTAAAGGGTTCGCTGTGGTTGCTGGAGAAGTGAGAAGTCTAGCTCAAAAATCAGCTGATTCCTCAAAAGAGATTTCTAACTTAATTACAACTGCTACACAGCAAATCAGTCATGGCACCACTTTGGTCGAAAAAACCAATGCCGCTTTTTCGGATGTGGTTCATAAAATCCATGAAGTCAGCACATTGATTGATCAACTATCGACAGGCGCTTCAGAACAGACCAAAGGGCTTGAACAGGTAAACATTGCTGTTTCTTCGCTTGATGAGATGACACAACAAAATGCCGCATTGGTTGAACAGCTGGCCGCCACCGCGGGCAATATGAGTGAGCAAGCGGAAATGCAAGCGGATTTCGTAGGTAAATTTAAAATTTCCAGCTCCGCACAACCACGCATAACAAATGGAGACCAGCAAGCCAGCTTTGAATTAGAAGAAGCGAAAAACAGCCACCGTGCCTGGACGGTACGATTAGAACGTTTCTTACTGGGTCAAACCGTCGATTTCGACAAAAACAGTGCGCGCCGGGATGATGCCTGTCCTCTTGGCAAGTGGCTTTATGGAGAAGGGCAAAAATACGCCCAGCTCTCTGAAATGCAGCAATTGATTAAACTCCATGCTGAAATGCATCAGACAGTCGGAAAGGTCATTGACGCAAAAGAAATGGAAGACCTCGAATTAGCGAAACAAGAAAAAGAGAAAGTGATGGAATATTCTCAACAAATCTTAAATTTGATTGAAAACCTAAAAGACAAAATATCTGAAGAAGCGACAGCTGAATCAACCTTGAGACCTAAAATCGAATCTAGACCCAGCCCTTCAAGTAATCACAAAGACGACTGGAATGATTTTTAGCTATCAGCAACGCAAAAAATGATAATAACATCAGCATAAAAAACAGCCAAGCCTGGTTGTTTTAAAAGAATTGAATTCAAGCAAAAAGCGATAAGCTGATAATAAAAATTTGAAAAACAAAACAAAAAGTAAAGAGAAGATATTGGTCGGGACAGTAGGATTTGAACCTACGACCCCCGCCACCCCATGACGGTGCTCTACCAAGCTGAGCCATGCCCCGAAACCAGAAAGCACATTATAGAGTGATTGGAATTTTAATCAAGCATTTCACAAGCAATTAACGCGGCTTACGACCACTTTTGTGCCATTCGTCTTGGTGATTGTCGAAGATAGCGTTTTTGCGTGATCCACCCAATCATTAACAACACCAACATCCCAGTCATCATACTGGCTATCCACAAGGCCAAATTAAAACTGAATGGAATATCCAATACGAAATGACCAATGCCCCAGCTGGCGATTTGAGCAAAAATGGCCGCCAATAGTCCCGCCAACGCGCCCAATAACACAAATTCCATTAACCCTATTTTAATAATCTCTTTTTGAGTTGCGCCAAGGGTCCTTAACAAAAGCCAACTTTGTACACGAGTTTGTTGACTGGCCATGGTGGCGGTAAACAAAACAATCAAGCTCGCCAGCAATGTAAACCCATACAACGCTGTGACCGCCCAACTGGCTTGCTCCATAATGGTCTGCACTTGTGTCAAAATACGTTTGGCATCAATCAACAACACGCCTGGCGCTTGTTGTGCAAGCTGTTGGGTCAACTCGGTTGCTGAAATGGTTTTATCGTTCAAGGTAAAGTTACTGATATATGAGATCGGCAGCGATTTTTGTTTACTGGGTTGTACAATAAAGAAGAAATTTAAACGAAAACTTTGCCATTGCACTCGACGAATCGAATCGACACGATACATTTGTTCCTGCCCAGTAAAACTAAAGGTCAATACATCATTCAACTGTATCCCAAACAGGTCGGCCATGCCCTCTTCAACAGAAACCGTCAAAAGCGCTTTTTGTTCAGCCGTAAGTGACTTGGACCGGCTTTGTTGCACAACGGTATTGTAAGAAGGCAGGGTCGATAACACCGCAATATTGGATTCCCGTTCCAATAATCGTCGTGCACGATCATTTTCTTGTTCGTTAGCCTTAATTGGAGAGTCATTTACCGCCACCAGACGTCCCCTCGCCATCGGAACCAGAGGCGCGTTTATTTGATGACGTGTTAACAATTGGATTACTGTTTGTTTTTGATCCGGTTGGACGTTGACTAGAAACGTATCCGGGGTGTTCTTGGGCAAAGAGGTCTGCCAGTTCTGCATCAAATCTTGACGTACAAACGTCATTAACATCAACACAAACAATACCAGCCCGATTGAAATCAATTGAATTTTAACCAGGCCTGGCTCTTTCGACAAGGCCGCCAACGAAAGTTTCAACCACCCCTTGCTTTTGCCTTGTGAGAGCTGCACGAGCTTCAACAAACCAACCGCAGCAAAATAAAGCACCGTTCCGGTAATAAGCAGGCCTATCAATACCCAAAAAACATAACCTGTCATGGAAACCACCACGGTCAACACCAGCCCCAGACTGATTAACCATTGCTTCATTTTAGGCGCCGAACCCACCGATTTCAGAAGCTGTAACGGAGAGGTTTGCACTGCACTGCGAAACGCTTGCCAAGCAAACCCCCACAACACCAAAAAGCCCATTAAAAAGCCATGCAAATACACCCAACCTGAATCAGCAATCACAAGAGAATTGAAATAAGAATGCAACACAGGAATAACAAATTGAAATAATCCGATACCAAGCAGAACCCCCATTCCACTGCCTAAAATAGCCAACCAACTTAACTGAAACGCAAACAACCGACTCATTTGCGCCCTTTGTGCGCCAAATGCACGCATCAAGGCAATGGAGTTCTGCCAACGTTGTAAATAAAACCGACTGGCAATCAAAATGGATAGTCCGGCAACCATAACCGCCGATAAGGCCGACAACTCTAAAAATAGCCAAGCTGTATCAAGCGATTTGGCCAAATCCTGCGAAGGAGCTTGAGCAGAAAGCGTCTGCAAGTGTGGGTTTTGCGCTTGTTCAACTTGCTGAGCAAAGGCTTTAATGGCCGTCGGCTTTCCTGCAACAGACAGCTCATATTCAATACGACTTCCTGGTCCTTTCAAATCGGTAGTGGCTAACTGTGACAGCGGAATGATCATCTGATAGGCAAAGGCACTCATGCCAATACCACTGCTGATCGGCTGGAACATTCCCGCTACAGAAAAAGTTTGTTTACCTAAGGTCACCTCGCTGCCCTTTGATAAATTCAACATCGGCACCAGATTTTGTTCAACCCAAACCTGGTTCGCACCTGAGACTTTAGGGAAGGAGTTCGTTGGAGAGCGTAAAGGCGTGTTGGCAGAGACAGCTCTTAACTGCACCAGTTGAAACTGACCATCACTTAATGCCATTGTGACCAGGCTTTGGCTCTGAGCGATTTCCAGTTCAAGCTGTTGGGCTTTTTGCACCCATTTAGAATCAATCGGTCGCGAACTGCGAATGACATAATCGGCTCCGAGATTATTAGCCGCTTGCCGAACCATACTTTGTTTGACCGTTTGCCCTAGCTTTTCCACAAAGGTAACGGTTGCGCTGGCAATCACCACCGCCAGTAACAACCAAACCCAATCACCACGCTTTATGCCACGCAAAAACCATTTTGAGGCGGTCAGAGCTTCAATAAAATAAGCATGCTTCATCCGCGTAACTGTCCATTTTGTAAAGACAATGCACGGTCACATTGCTGCGCTAAACGATTATCATGTGTTACCAGGATCAAGGTAGTTTTCAACTCATCATTGAGTTGGAACAAAAGCGTTTGTATTTCTCCCGCAGTGGCTTCATCGAGGTTACCCGTCGGTTCATCGGCAAATAAAATTTTGGGACCTGTCACAAATGCCCGTGCAATCGCCACGCGTTGTTGCTCCCCGCCTGACAACTCTGATGGACGATGAGTCAAACGGTTGGACAGACCGACCCGTTGCAGTGCTTTTCTGGCTTCTTGCTCCGCATTGGGCATTTGAAAAAGCTCCAGCGGCATCAACACATTCTCTAAAGCGGTCATACTCGGCATCAATTGAAAATTCTGAAACACAAATCCGACCGCCATTGCTCTCACTTTGGCACGCTCATCTTCATTTAACTGGCTAAGCGCTTGACCAAGCAATCGGATTTCACCAGAAGAAGGCAATTCCAATCCGGCCATCAGCGCCAATAGAGTGGACTTTCCTGAACCGGAGCGCCCGACAATCGCCAGCTTTTCACCTAGCTGGACAGATAAATCACAGCCCTTTATGATAGACAGCACTTCTTCATCAGATGAGACATGATAATGTACCTTTTCCAAAGTCAAAACAGGCTCATTTTCCAACGATTGATCGACGGATTTATCCGACAAAATGGTAGACAGCGATTCGGTCATAATCAGGTACTCTTAAAAATTTGGGAGCGCTGGCGTCAAAAGATTCTTATTATGTTTCTAACCACGCTCAGTTACTCAAGTGTAACGCAAGCCTATGAAAAACCCAATCTTGCGTCAACCAATTCCGCTCAAAATTTATTAGTCTTGGGCGACAGTTTAAGTGCCGCTTATGGCATGCCGGTCACAAAAGGCTGGGTGGCCTTATTGGCAGACCGACTTCAGTCCAAAAATATCCATGTCATTAACGGCAGCATCAGTGGTGATACAACCTCTGGTGGTAAGAATCGTTTACCCGATCTACTGAAAACGCACCGACCGAACTGGGTGATTGTTGAGCTGGGGGCGAATGACGCCTTACGCGGTCAATCTCTCCAAGCCACACAACGTAACTTACAAACCATCATCGATTTAAGCCGGAAAATAGGCGCCCAAGTTTTATTACTTGGCATCCGGCTGCCGACTAACTATGGGCCGGCTTATGATCAAATGCTACAACACACTTTCAAACGGGTAGCCACTCAAAACCAACTATTATTCGATCCTTTCTTTATAGAAAATGTCGCTCTTGATCCTGATTTAATGCAATCCGACGGGCTGCATCCTAACGCCAAAGCTCAGCCTAAAATATTGGAACGGCTTTGGCCGCTGATTGAGAAACTCATCTCTTCTTCAGGAAAGCAAGCGGCATAATACAATTTAAGCCTTGCTTCCGCCCTGACAAAGTGGAGAAGCGGCTACCGTCGGTTTCTCTTCCCATTCCGAAGGGGAATACGTATGCAACGCCAACGCATGAAATAACGGCATCTCCTCTGCCAATGCCTTGTAAACAGCTTGATGACGTTTCACTTTATTCATCCCCTCGAACGCTGGCGACACCAGAGTAAGCTTAAAATGCGATTCTTGTGCCGGTCCCGAGTGCATATGACTTTCATTTTCCATTTGCATAAATGTAACGTCAAATGCGCCGTTGATTTTGTTTTCGATTTGTTGCTGTAATGACACTTTATGTTTCCTTATTAAAATCTCTTTAATCTATTGGCGTTCAGGCAGAGTATAATATTTTCAAACCGCTTTCTAAACTGAATTAGGAGAGAAGTCATGTCTTTTATTAAATCCTTTGCAATCTTAGCGTTAAGTATGTGGGTATTAAATGCCCAAGCAAGTGCCGATGGTCAGCCAGCACATCAGCTTAAACCGATGCCGGAATTGGCAGATATATCATCTGATCATTTCCCCGGGGATCCGGCTGAACATAAAGCGGTTTATATGTGGAACAAGTCCGATCCTGACTACCAACATCATATTTTGAATTCCATTCAAGCAATGATTCGATTATATGGAAGCAATGTTCAAATTGCGGTGGTTGCCATCGGCCCCGGCATTCACGCCCTGGCTAAAAAACCGCAACGTAAAGTTGAAAAACTCACTTATCAACGTATTGCCAGCTTTGCCAAAGATTATGGCGTGCGCTGGATTGCGTGTGGTAACACGATGAGAACGTTAAATTGGACTGATGCCGACATGCGTCTATTTGCAGAATATTCTGAAGTGGGTGCGGCCGCGCTAGTCGCACTACAAGAAAACGGTTACAAATTGCTGGTTTGGTAATCTAGCCCATAACCGCTTGAAAAACGGCCAGGCCTGGCCGTTTTTTTACTATTACGTTTCTACTTCCTTAATTAAGAACCTTTCGAGGACTGTTGAATTAAAACGTCAATTTTTCGATGCAAATCAGCCACTTCACGTTCTAGTTTTTCGTGATGCGCCATCACTTCGTTGCTTGCCACTTCCTCTTCCAACGCAATCATCTTCTTATGTTCTTCATCTAGCACTTCCACCACGATTCCGATCATCATATTCAAAAAAACAAAAGCCGAGAAGAAAATGAAGGTCAAATAATAAATCCAACTCAAACTATAAACCGCCATGGTTTCATACATGACATCGGTCCAGTCTTCAAACGTTGCAACTCGGAATAGCGTCAATAAAGAAATACCTAAATCGCCCCACAAAGTTGGATTGATTTGCGCAAACAACAGATTACCGATCACGGCATACAAATAGAAAATAATAAACATCAACAAGGCAACATACCCCATGCGAGGCAAAGCGCTGATCAATGCGCTCACCAATACCCTCAACTCAGGGATAAAGGAAATCAAACGCATCACCCGGAATAAACGTAACATACGGGCAATCAACGCATATTGCGAGTCATCCAATGGAATCAAACTCACCACCACGATGGTAAAGTCGAAAATATTCCAGCCTTTTTTAAAGAAATCGACCAACCGGTCTTCGGCGGCCATTCGAATCAGGATTTCAATTAAAAAGAAAACCGTTACTGCATAATCCATCACCCATAAAAACGTCATGACACCTGAGGGCAAATCATAAGTCTTAAGCCCGATCATCAAGGATGATAAGATAATGACAGTGATGACAAACAATTCAAATAACTTGTTATCACGAATATGTTGAAACTTGAACTGGAATTCACTCCACGTCATGTTGATGTCCTTCTGAAAAGATTGTTAACCATTAAATAACGTCATGCGTTGTCATAAATTTTGTCGTATTTTACTGCAAAGAAAATTATTTTAATTGTTAAAATAAAGTTTTTTTATTGCTTGGAAAAAGGTTTTATACGATGCCAAAAATTACAGTATTAGGACAAGGAGAGTGTGAATTTGATGGGCAGTTTTCACTGCTGGATGCGTTAGATGAAGCGGGCTTTGACATGCCATACAGCTGCCGTGGCGGAAACTGCGGCGCTTGTGAAGTCAGACTTTTATCTGGTGACGTGGAGCACATCCAAGATACCGTGTATGAAACGGAAGGAAAGGACATCCTGACTTGCAGCGTCATCCCTTTAACAGATATTGAGATTGAACTGATATAAGCCTTTTGCTAACGAATAATGCCCAGGCCTGAGTATTTTTTTCGGCCATAAAAAAAGCCCGCATCAAGCGGGCTTTTTCTTAGCATGACAAGTCGTAATTACTTGTTTACGATTGCACGGTATTTTTCAACCATTTTAGCTGGTAGTGGGATATATCCATCTTTTACCACGTCTTGCTGACCTTTTTTAGAAAGAACCAAGTTCAAGAACTCTTTCACAACAGGCTCTAAAGGCTTATTCGGTGCTTTGTTAACATAAACGTAAAGTACGCGTGCCAAAGGATACGTTCCATTCAAAGCATTATTAGGTGTTGCTTCAACAAAAGGCTTACCTTCTTTTTTCGTTAGAGGCACCGCTTTAACACCGGCAGTTTTATAACCGATACCAGAATAACCAATCCCGTTTAGAGAAGAAGAAACAGACTGAACAACTGATGCTGAACCTGGTTGCTCATTCACAGAAGACTTGTAGTCCCCTTTACAAAGCGCTTTCTTCTTAAAGTAACCGTAAGTTCCAGAAACTGAGTTACGTCCATAAAGCTGAACAGATTTGTTTTTCCAATCCCCTGTTAAACCAGCTTGGCCCCAAGTTGTAATCGTTTCTTTTGAACCACACTTACGAGTTGAAGAGAAAATGGCATCCACTTGTGGAATTGTCAGTCCTTTGATTGGGTTGTCTTTGTTAACGTAAACTGCTAACGCATCAATTGCAACGCCGATTGCTGTTGGCTTATAACCATGCTTCTTCTCAAACATAGCTGTTTCTTTAGACTTCATTTTACGGCTCATAGGACCAATGTTTGACGTTGACTCCGTTAGAGCTGGAGGTGCAGTAGAAGAACCAGCCGCTTGAATCTGGATGTTCACATTAGGGTAAGTACGCTTGAACTCTTCCGCCCAAAGTGTCATTAGGTTTGCTAAGGTATCAGACCCGACAGAAGATAGGTTTCCAGAAACACCAGAAACTTTCTTGTAATCTGGAATATTAGAATCAACACCAGCGGCAAAAACAGGGTTAGAGACAACTGCTGCAGCTAGTCCCATTGCAATTAATAGATTGCGTTTCATTACTTCGTTCTCCTAAAAATTAGAAATTAGTTATTTTTTGTTGACAGAAAGAATTATGAAGCACGGTCGTAACATCCAAATTAAACAAAAATGACAGTTATATGACATCTCGCACCATATCTTTTTTTGATTTAGCGAAAGAAAATGAACTTTTTTGAAATAAAACCGTTACATAATCACAATCTTAATGCAATTTTTTATACAATTCACGCTTTCCTGAAGCTCAAATAAAAAGAGAAATACTTATGGAATTCCGTGATATCAACGATATAGAAGACGCAACTTCCAAAAGTCGAAAAGAAATGTTTCGCTTTGGTTCCGCACTCCTTTTTATTATTTTAATCATGTTATTTTCTGCCAACCTGCAAATGGGCACAGGGACAGTCAGTGTCGAGTTAGTCATTGCAGCTATGATTGGCGGTTACATGGCGATGAATATCGGCGCCAACGACGTCGCCAACAATGTCGGGCCAGCCGTTGGTTCTAAAGCACTCACCTTAACAGGCGCTATTATCTTAGCCGCCATCTTTGAATCCTCCGGAGCATTGATTGCCGGTGGGGAAGTTATCAGCACCATTAAAAAAGGCATTATTGACCCGGCCCTTATCACGGATAGCCAAACCTTTATCTGGCTAATGATTGCGGCGCTTCTATCAGGGGCCATCTGGTTAAATTTGGCGACGGCAATGGGAGCACCCGTTTCCACAACACACTCTATTGTAGGCGGGGTTCTCGGAGCAGGTGTGGCAGCTGCCGGTTGGAATATTGCTAACTGGGATAAAATGGGCGCCATTGCAGCCAGCTGGGTGATTTCGCCAGTCATCGGGGGGTTGATTGCCGCATTATTTTTATTCTGGATCAAACGTAGCATAACCTATCAGACAGATATGCTGACCGCCGCGAAAAAAATGGTTCCCATACTCGTCGCTATCATGGCTTGGGCCTTTTCAACCTATCTGATTTTAAAAGGGCTTAAAAAAGTCTGGAAAGTCGATTTTTTAACCGCTGCCATCGTCGGATTAGCCATCGCAAGCTTTATTTATTTAGCGGTTCGTCCAATGATTGCTCGACAAGCTGAACACTTAAAAAGCAACAAGTCGGGTGTTAATACGTTATTCACCATTCCGCTAATCTTTGCTGCAGCCTTATTAAGTTTTGCGCACGGCGCGAACGATGTCGCCAATGCGGTTGGGCCTTTGGCGGCCATTAACGATGCCATTCACAGCCATGGGGTGTCTTCTAAAGCAGAAATTCCGTTATGGGTCATGTTGATTGGTGCCATCGGGATCAGTTTAGGGCTGTTACTGTTCGGTCCAAAATTAATTAAAACCGTGGGTTCCGAAATCACTGAGCTGGATCAAATGCGTGCTTTTTCCATTGCCATGGCAGCGGCGATCACAGTGATTATTGCCTCACAACTCGGATTACCAGTAAGTTCGACACATATTGCGGTTGGTGGTATTTTTGGGGTCGGTTTCCTACGAGAGTACCTCAAACGTAACTATGCAAAGACCTTGCAACAAATTCGAGATCATCATGACGGCGCAAACCATGATGAGATTGAACAATATATTGAACGCTTCAGCCAAGCGAGCATTCAGCAAAAGAAACTCATGCTGGCAGAACTCAAACAACATAAAGCCGAAGTAGAACTGAGTAAAAAAGAACGTAAATCTTTAAATAAGGTATATCAAAAAGAGTTGGTCAAACGCTCTGCATTTTTAAAAATTGTCGCCGCTTGGATCATCACCGTACCGGCTTCAGCCATGCTAGCAGCCATCATCTATTTCACCATTCGAGGAATGATGCTTCCGTAATGTGTCAATGATATACGTTTCTTATAAAATACCTAGCTTCGACTAGGTATTTTTTTATCCCGCGACTCACTGTCGGAGTCCTGTAATAGAATCACCGCTCTATTTGGGAAGTCACATCGAAAGACAGACCCTATTCCCAGCTGACTGGTCACGACTAATTTAGCGTGATGCCTTTCCAGAATGTGTTTTACGATGGCAAGACCCAGTCCTGTTCCGCCAGTGTCTCTTGAACGAGCCGTATCCACCCGATAAAAACGCTCAGTTAAACGACTCAAATGCTCTTGCGCGATCCCAATGCCATGGTCTTGCACTTCAAAATGCGCGCCTCTTTTGTCATGATACCAACGCACTTCAATGGATTTATTTTCTGGCGTGTAACGAATGGCATTTGAAATTAAGTTCATAAACACACTTTTTAACGGCTCTTCAAATCCCTTTAAAGCCAAATTCATGTCGACTTTAAAATCAATCGAGTGTCTGCCGTGGCTCATTTGTTCCGCATCAATATGCATTTCCTGCAAAATTTGCGGCACATTCACTTGTTTTTGCTTCCCGGTGATCGTTTCCGACTCCAT